>JACQGM010000244.1 GCA_016199585.1 Armatimonadota bacterium | reverse complement strand
GGCCGGCACAGAGGACGGCCCCTACGTGTGGTGGTCCAACGGGCCGCAGCCCCTATTCGTAGGGGCGCTGCTCCGTCTGCGCCCGTAAGCGGTGTGCCGTACTCATACATCCTGAACTCTTACGAAGTTGCCCCTCTGATACGGCGGCACCACTACGGGTAGCCTGATCCCCTCGCCGGCACGGCAACACTACGATGGCGCAGGAGCGACGGGGTACCTGAGAGCCGCCAACCGGCGTGCGAACCATGCCGGCGGGTGCCGACGCCACGCTCATCCCACCACAAGGGACCGGGAACCGCAGGATTGCATCGGCGCGCACGCCGGCATGAAGGGGTGCGCCAGCGCCTGGCATAGGTGCCCCCGGCAGAACGCGAGGAGGCACACACACGGCCGGCTCCACGCCGTCAGTTCTCCCGCTACGGCCCCTGCTCCGCCGTGTGCTTACCCCGTGGTGATCCGCTATTCGCCGCGGCTGCGGCGCCCTCCTTCCACCTCGCTGCTCTCACTCCCTCATCGAAGCTGCGCAAACGCCCGCACGGGGGAAGGTCGGGGGATACAGCCCGAGACGCCCATGCATAGTGATTCCGCCCCCTCCGCGGCATCGTCCGCCTCCCGGTGCGGAATCGCTGGGTCCCGACCCGCTCCCCTTTGCGGATCCCCTTGCGGCGTGGTAGAATAGGGGCGGAGAGGTGCGATGTCATATCCGGGGAATGGATCGCGCAGGCCGCGGGGCTACTTCCAGCTCAGCCGCACGCTCACCTACTCGGCGGTGATGGTGGCGCCGCTGCTGGTGCTCTACGAAGTGGGGGTGCTGGTGATCAACGGCGGCTCCCCGATGGGGTTGCGCAACGCCGCCGACGTGGCCCTCAAGGAGCCCTTCCTGCTGCTGGGACCGTTCGGGCGTCACCTGCTCGTGGCTCTCCTGGTGGTCGGGATCGCGGCGATCTACCGCTATGAGGCGGTGCCCCGGGGCATCCGGATCATCAAGCCCTACCTTCCCCTCATGTTCGTGGAGAGCCTCTTCTACGCCGCCGGGCTCGGCGCCGTCATCAACATGATCCTTCGCCCGCTGCTCCAGTCGCCGCTCCTCGCGCCCGGCATCGGATCTCTGGACCGCACTTCGCAGATCGTTCTCTCACTCGGCGCCGGCCTCTACGAGGAGCTGGTCTTCCGCGTGATCCTGGTTTCGGGGATCTTCCTGCTCCTCCGCCGCTCTTCGCGCAAGCACCCGGAGCAGGCCTACATCGCCGCGGCGGTGCTGGGGGCGGCGATCTTCTCCGGCTACCACTACATCGGCCCGATGAGCGACCCTTTCCAGATCCACAGTTTCCTCTACCGCTTCGTGGCGGGGCTGCTCTTCAGCGCGATCTACCTGGCGCGCGGTTTCGGCATCGTCGTCTACACGCACGCGCTCTACGATGTGATCGTCACCCTCTCCTGATGCCGGCCACGGCGCCGTCGGCCATGAGGTAGCCCGTGCCGATGGCCGCCAGCCGCCAGGGCAGCGGCACCTCCCAGCCGAGGAGGGCGCCCAGGGCGAACCATGCTCCGATGGCGACGCCCACCGTGGCGAGGAAGAGGCCGAGGTGGTCGGTGTCGCTCTCGCGGAGGCGGCCGCGCTCGCGCAGCAGGGCGTGCAGGCGATGGTACAGGAGCCGGCTGACGAACACCAGAAACACGCCGACGGCAACGGGGATCAGCATCGGGCGTCCCCGGGGGCCACGTCCCACCGGAACGACTCCACCCACTCCTTCAGCTCCCGGTGAAAGCCGGCATGGGTGTCGGCGGCCAGCGGCAGGTAGTGGTCGCGCGTCTCCTCCCAGTAGGTGCGGCGCTTCTCCCGCTTCGGGGAAAGGTGGAGGTGGCTCGCGTTGTCGAGGCGGTCGGCGACCTTGAGGATCCGGGTGGGGATGTCCGCGGCGCGGACCTGCTCCAGGTAGGCGCGGTCTCGCTCCGGCTTCCCGGGCCCCGGGGTCTTGTCCTTGGTGAGCGCGGCGACCATGCGCCCCACCCTCGGGGTGAAGAACGCCGCCAGGTCCTCGGCCAGGAGGGGCGAGTCCTCGACCACGTCGTGCAGGAGGGCGGCCGTCAGCACCTCGGGGTCGTGAATGCCGGCGCCCTCGATCACCCGCCGGCAGACGCCCACCGGGTGGCTCAGGTAGGGCGTTCCCTCATCGCGCGTCTGACCGCGGTGGCACGCCTCGGCCAGCCGGTAGGCGCGCGCGATCACCGCTCGGGCCGGGCCGCCGACGCCGGCGGGCAGGAGCGCGAACAGGCTCTCCAGCGTCCAGGTCTCGTCGCTCACCCCGCTCGCCGGGTGCTCGGCCCTCACGCCGGGCGCCAGGTGGCGGTCGGCGCCGGGAGGGGCCGCCTCGGGTCCCACCGGCAGCGCTCGCTCCGGACGGGAGTGGAGGACCGTGCCGGATCCGGGCGCGATGCGGATCGCCTCGGCGAACTCGCCCGCGCACTCGTTGCCGAAGATGCGGGCGCCGATCACCTCCTCGCGGACCGCGACGGCGCACGCCGGCCGCGAGCCAGGCCGGCGGCGGATTCGGTTCTCCACCACCTGAACGTCTCGCGCCGCGCCGGCCAGCAGGATCTCCGCGGTGTCCTTGTCGGCGCAGTTGTCCGCGAGGGAGTTCCGAGCGATGAGGGTGGCGTGCGCGGCCATCGCCTCGTCCCCCTCGCGCAGGGCGATGCCGGCGCTTCCATTCCCCTCGATGGCGCACCCGACGATGGCGTTGTGGGTGTCCCTCCCCCCGATGGACACCCCGTGGCGGGCATTGCCGATGAACGCGCAGGAATCACAGATCGAATAGGTGGCCCGCAGGCAGAAGAAGACGCCATCCTGCCCGTTCCCCACCGACCGGCAGCGCCGCATGGTGGCGCCCACCGAGCCGCTGCCGGGGTGCAGTCCGTTGCCCGTATTGCCCTGCAGCAGGCAGTCCTCGATGAGCACGTTTCGGCACTGCTGGAAGCTGATGGCGTCGCCGTTGAGGTCGCGCACGGTGACGTTGGCGATGACTGCGTCCCTGACCGCGAGCAGGAACACGCCGCCGCCCCGGCAGCTATTGAGGAAGCGTGGGTTCTCGGCGCGGTTCCCCTCGATGACCAGGTCCCGCACCGCGACGTCCGAGGCGAAGCGGGCGCTCACCGGCGGGAAGCTGGTGAAAACCTCGCCCTCTCCGGCGCGGCGGTAGTCGTGGTTCAGCATCTCACTGATCCCGAAACGGCTGCCGTCGCGCCAGGTGAGGGTGGCGATGGTGCTGTAGAAGCCGCCCGCGCGGTTGTCGCGGATGGTGACGCCCATGCCCGTCGCGAGCCGCTCCGGCTCGGCCACCGAGATGTCGTAGTGACCGTAGCCGAGATCGGCATCCAGGAAGGAGTGGGCCTCCGGGCCCTTGCGCAGGATCGTGCCGGCCCCCGAGCCGACCAGGCGCACCCGGCTGCGGAGGTGTACCGAGTCGTGCAGCAAGTAGGTGCCGGGCAGCACCTTCACCGTGCCGCCGCCCTGCCGAGCCACCGCCTCGACCGCGGCCTGGATCGCCCGGTTCTCCTCACCGCAGAAGTCGGCCCCGGCCGGGCCGACGGTGACGACTCTCTCGCTCATCTGGCGTTGCCTCCATCCGCTGGAACTGCCGTCGCTATTCGGCGCGCCCGCGCGATTCCCTGCTCGCGTTAGAGAGAGCGGCGCCGGGGTATAGCAACCATTCGGAAAGGATGGAATGCGATGGGCGCTGTGATCGCCGTGCCGAAGGCGTCTCCACCCGAGGAGACGCAGCACTTGGTGGAAAGCTGGTGCCTGCCGATCTACTACGAGGCGGCGCAGGTCCTGGAGCGCAACGGGGTGCCCTCGCTCCTCGGTGGCGGCCTGATGGTCAGCCTCTATGGCCGGGCGCGCCAAACGAAGGACATTGACTTCTACGTCCACCCGCGCGACAAGAACCGGGCGATGAGCGTGCTGAATGCCTCCGGCTTCCATACCCAGGAAACCGAGAAACCGTGGCTGCTCAAGGCCGAGAAGGAGGGCGCCCCCGTGGACCTCATCGTCCACTCCGGCGGCATGCCCGACCTGGACGAGGAGTGCCTGGCCCATTCACGCACCATCACCCTGGGGGGCTACCTGTTCCGCGGCTTCGGACCCGAGGACATGCTCCTGCGCAAGATATACTCCTTCCAGGATGGCCGGCCCGACTGGTACGACGCGCTCTCCATGATCCAGTGCTCCGCCGCGGAGATAGACTGGGGTTACTTCCTGCGCCGTGTTCCGGACAACAACCCCGCGCGCGCGCTCAGCTTCCTCTTCTTCGCGCACGCTCACTTCCAGGAGGAGCGCATCCCCTGGGACGTCATCCGCCAACTGGGCGCTCCCTACCTCTGCCTTGGCATCCCGCTGCCCCACGGACAGCTTCCCCAGTAGCGCGCGCCGCGTGGCGCGGGCGACGCACATGCGCGCCCCGGGCGCGCCCTCGCCCAGCGCTGCTGGTTATTCGCTTCTTTCTGCCAGTTAGCTCTAGATAGTCACTGATGATGGCGGAACACGGCCCGCCATCCTTTCGTCCCAAGCACGGCTGTGTGCTTCAGGGCTGTGAGGGCCAGGCACGAGCAGAGGCGTACGCTCTGCAAGAGCGGCTCCGGCTTCGCACCCGGGGTCGGGGGTTCGACGGTGGGCAGGAGTGCTGTATCCCTCCTCGCCCATGTCAGGAAGGGGGGCATGATGCGCGAGTTCGCCACCGAGCACAAGCGCGCGATCGCGATTGAGTTGGTCGCCTCCGGCAAATGCCCGGCCGGTCAGTGGGCCATCCTCTCCCAAGTGGTACGCAATGACAGCCTGGGTTTGCTGCCCGACGGCACCCTCGTTGCCCGCGCCCGCCCGCCGCGCAAGCGCAAGCGGGTGGTCTCCATCCACGAGGCTGCCGGCGTTGCGGGAGTGCACCCGGCGACGGTGCGGCGCTGGATTCGGGAGGGGAAGCTCGCGCCGTGCGGCGAGAAGCAGCTTCCCCTGTCGGTGCTGCGCGAGGATCTGGAGCGATTGCTGGCAGCGCGGTCGTAGGAGCGGACGGGAGACGGGCGACCGGAGATGAGAGGGCGGCAGCGCGCGTTCACTCGTCACGGCTCACGCCGCACTTCCCCAGGAATTCCTCCTCCGTCAGCACCGCCACCCCGAGCTGCTGCGCGCGGCTCAGCTTCGAGCCGGCGCTCTCGCCGGCCACCACGTAGTCGGTGCGGGCGCTGACGCTCCCGGATGCCCGTCCGCCCAGCCGCTTGACGAGCGCCTCCGCCTCGGGGCGGGTCATCCGGGAGAGGGTGCCCGTGAAGACGACCGTCTTGCCGGCGAAGGGGCTCTCAACGGGGCTGCCGGGCGTCTCGACGGCGCGCGGGCACACCCCGGCCGCGCGCAAGTCCCTCAGGAGGGCGTGCGTGGCTTCCTGCGAGAAGAAGGCGGCCACGCTGGCGGCGATCTCCGGTCCCACGCCGGGCACCCGCGCCAGCTCCTCCGCCGTGGCCCTCTCCAGCGCCTCCAACGACCCGAAGTGCTCGGCCAGCAGGTCGGCCACGTGCTCGCCCACGTGCCGGATGCCGAGGGCGAAGACGAGGCGCGCCAGCGGCCTCTCGCGTGAGGCCGCGATGTTGCGCACGATCTTCTCGGCGAGCACCCTCCCCATCCGCTCCAGCGGCAGGAGCTGCTCCGGGGTGAGGCGGTAGAGGTCGGCGGGACCGCGCACCAGCCCGGTATCCACGAGCTGCTCGATCTGCGCCGGCCCGATGCCCTCGATGTCCATGGCGCCCCGCCCGACGAAGTGCCCGATGCGCCGCTTCAACTGCGCCGGGCAGGCGATGTTGCCACACCGCGCTACCGCCTCGCCCTCGGGCCGCTCCACCGGGCCGCCGCACACCGGGCACGCCTCCGGGAACACGAACGGCACCTCCGCGCCGGTGCGCTTCGCGGTGATCACCGAAACGACCTCGGGGATGACGTCGCCCGCCCGCTGGATGACCACCGTATCGCCGATGCGCACGTCCTTGCGCCGGATCTCGTCCTCGTTGTGGAGGGTGGCGCGCGAGACGGTGACACCCCACACCTCCACCGGCTCCAACACCGCCACGGGGGTGAGCGCCCCGGTGCGCCCCACCTGCACCCGGATGTCGCGGATCACCGTGGTCGCCCGGGTGGGCTGGAACTTGAACGCGATCGCCCAGCGCGGGCTGCGCGAAACCTGGCCCAGCTCCTCCTGGAGGGCGAGCGAGTTCACCTTCACCACCACCCCGTCAATGTCGAAGGGCACCTCCGAGCGCCGCGTCTCCCACTCGCGGCAGTAGGCGACGACGGCTTCCAGGTCGGGGCAGAGGCGCGAGTCGGCGCTGGTGGGGAAGCCCCACTCACCGAGGGCACGCAGCAGCTCCTGGTGCGTGGCGAACCGGACGCCCTCCAGGTAGCCGAGGGCGTAGGCGATGAGCTGCAGACGCCGGCCGGCGGTGACGGCGGAGTCGAGCTGGCGCAGCGATCCCGCGGCGGCGTTGCGGGGGTTGGCGAAGGCGGGCTCGCCGGCGGCCTCCCGCTCGGCGTTGATCCGCCGGAACTCCTCGTGGCTGATGAAGACCTCGCCGCGCACCTCCACCACGTGGGGCACCCTCGCTCCCCGCAGGCGCAGCGGCAGCGAGCGGATCGTTCGCAGGTTCTGCGTGACCAGCTCGCCCTCGGTTCCGTCGCCGCGCGTCGCCCCGGCGACCAGCGCCCCCTCCTCGTAGGTCAACGATACGCCGAGGCCGTCTATCTTCAGCTCCGCCACGTACTCGATCGCGTCCTCCGGCGGGCGCCCGAGCGTGCGCTTGACGCGGGCGTCGAAGGCGCGCAGCTCCTCGATGGAGAAGCTGTTTGCCAGGCTGAGCATCGGCACGCGGTGCCGGTACGCCTCGAAGGCCTCGGCCGGAGGCGCGCCGACCCGCTGCGTCGGGCTGTCGGGCGTGACGAGGTGCGGGTACTCCGCCTCCAACTCCGCCAGCTCGCGCATCAGCCGGTCGTACTCGGCATCGGAGACCTCGGGGTTGTTCAGCACGTAGTAGCGGTAGTTGTGGTGATGGAGCTGCTCGCGCAGGGCGGCGATGCGCGCCTCGGGAGCAGCGAAGAGGGACTGGTTGTTCACGGGACATAACCTCGCTGGCCGCCGGACGTTCCGGCGCCGCGCTCGCGCGCGGCGCACTCTCCTCTATTATACCACGAGTCGGGGGCGCCGGTGCGGCCGCGGCAGTCCCGGCAAGAGGCCCTTGTCCGCGATGCTCCGCCCACGCCCCCGTCATGTTGAGCCGCTGCCCCGGGGCGGCCCCGGGGCAGCAGGGGAGGAAACAGGCAGCCGCAGTGTCCGGGTGCCCCTCCCCCGGCCTCAGCACCTGTCATGCTGAGGTTCCGAACCGAAGCATCTCTGCCGGGCTTCCGCTACAAGTCCGGGCCTGTGGTGGTCATCCGGCGGAGACCCTTCGCTGCGCTCAGG
>JACQGM010000236.1 GCA_016199585.1 Armatimonadota bacterium | reverse complement strand
CGCCCGCCCCGTGCTGGTGTTGCGCCGCGCGTTACGATCTGTCCGTAGGGGCGCTGCTCTGTCCGCGCCCGCCCCGTGCTGGTGTTGCGCCGCGCGTTACGATCTGTCCGTAGGGGCGCTGCTCTGTCCGCGCCCGCCCCGTGCGTCCCGTACTCATACATCGCTGCGGGGCGATGACAGCCAGCCGACATTGTTTGCCCCCGTGCCGTTCGGGGTAAGCCGATCTGCGCTGGCGCGGGAAGGGGGGCGCTGATGACGTACGGCGAGGTGAAGCGGGCCATCCTTCTGGTAGCCGTCCTCTACCTGGCCTTCCAGTTCATCGGGGCGGTGACGGCCATCCTGTTCCTTTTCTTCGCGGTGTTCCTCTTCGCGATGGCGCTCAATCCCGTCGTCACCTGGCTGCAGCGCCGCCGGGTGCCTCGCGCCGTGGGGGCCGGACTGATCGCGCTGGTGGCCCTCGGCGTCCTCAGCCTGGTCGGCTGGCTCGTCATCCCGCCGATGATCGCCGAGGCGCGAGCCTTCATCATCGCGCTCCCGGACTACTGGCAGGCGATTCAGACCCGCGCCGAGGGGCTGGCCGCGCGCGTGCCCTTCCTGCGCGGGCGCGTGGTCGAGGGGGCCGGGCTGACCCGTGACCTCGCGCGCTACGCGCAGCAGGCCCTGGCGCAGTTGGGGCAGTACACGCTGACGGCCGCGACCGCCATCGGGGCGCTCGTCTTGCTGTTCATCCTGACGATCTACACCCTGGCCAAGCCGCGACCGCTGGTGGCGGGGCTGCTGGGCGCCGTGCCGGAGCCATACCGTGGCCCGACGCGCACCGCGCTGGTGCGCATCGCCGGGCAGGCGCGCGCCTGGGTGGTCGCATCGCTGCTCCTCGGGGCGATCGTGGCCGTGCTGGTGTGGCTGGGGCTGGCGCTGCTCGGGGTGCCCAACGCGCTCTTGCTGGCCTCCCTGGCCTTCCTGGGCGAGTTCGTGCCCAACTTCGGGCCGCTGGCGGCCGCCATCCCGGCGGTACTGGTGGGGTTTGCCGTGAGCCCACTCACGGCGCTGTGGGTGGTGATCCTCTACCTCGTCATCCAGCAGGTCGAGGCGCAGCTCCTCACGCCGCTGGTGATGGGAGGGCGCCTGGAGCTGCACCCGGTCAGCATCGCCTTCTTCATCCTGGTGATGACGGGCCTCATCGGGATCGTCGGCGCCCTGCTCGCGGTGCCGATCGCCGCGACGGCGAAGATCCTCTACGAGGAGTTCTTCTACAAGCCGCGGCACCCCGACGAGGATGATATTCGGCACGATGCCGACGACGTGATCGCCGCCTAACGGGCGAAGGCATCCTGCACATCTCCCAGGCCGTCAATGCGCACGACCCGCCAGGCGTGATCCCGGAAGAGGATGTGCCGGCGGGCCGGCTCGCGGGCGAAGCGGAGCCGCAGAGTCCCCTCCCAGTCCGCAGGCGTGCCACCGGAATCACGGGCGGCGGCCTTGATCCCGGTGTCCACGTCGGCCTCGTCGCCCCGGACCTGGATGTCCGTCACGAAGAGCGTCACCTGCACGGCCGGGTACTGGCGCAGACCATAGGCGATCAGCGCCCGGAGCGTGTCGCGGGTGTGGTTGCCGTCCTCATAGTCGGATGAGACGACCGCGAGGATCTCGCTCAGGCGGTGGGCGACGACGCCGCGGCGCGCGCGCTCGATTGCTTCGCGGATTCGGTCCTTCTCAGTGAGCTGTGGGGCGCGCCGCGCCAGCGCGAAGGCGGATGCCACCGCTGCCACCAGGCCCACCACCACGACGATCCGTGCCGTCTTCATCCCAGTCCTCCCATCCCCGGCCAGGCCGGGAGCGCGTTCATGGTGGATGTCGTCGGGAACGCCGGAGAACCCTCGCGCCGCTCACCCGGAAGCGCCCTGCCACAGCGACGGCTCGACCACGACCTTGACGGCGCCGGTGGACTTGTCCGCCGCGGTCTCGAACGCCTCCTGGATGGCGGCGAGGGGCCGGCGGTGGGTGACGAGTGGACCGGCGCTCACCTTGCCGGATGCCAACAGATCGATGGCGAGCGAGAAGTCGCGCCGGCCGCCGGAGCAGCCGTAGCAGTTGGAGCCGACCAGGCGCAACTCCTTGCCGATGACGTCGCTGAGGGCGGCCCGGGGCGGCATCACGTAGATGCCGACGAGGGAGACGGACCCGCCGCGGCGTGCCGACTTGATGGCCGTGTCAATGCTCTGCGAGGTACCGGCGCCGTCCAGCACCACGTCGGCGCCGTCGCCGCCGGTGAGCTCGCGGATGGCCTCCTCCGGGCGGCCCTCTCCAAGGCTCACCACGTGGTCGGCGCCGAGGCGGGCGGCGAGGTCCGCCTGGTGGGCGTGCCGGGCGGTGATGATGACCTTTCCGGCGCCGAGGGCGCGCGCGGCGGCCGCCGCCAGCAGCCCGATCGTTCCGGCGCCCAGCACGGCCACCGAGTTGCCGCCCATCAGGGGCGCGCGCCGCAGGGCGTGAACTCCTACCGCCAGGGGCTCGACCAGGAAGCCCTGCTCGCGCGCGGGGCCCGCGGGCAGCGGCAGGAGGCAGCGCGCGGGCGCCACCATCATCTCGGCGAAGCCCCCGGGCCGGTGCCAGGAGAGGAACTCGTGCTGGGGGCAGACGCTCTCCTGCCCGGAGCGGCACCACCGGCACTCCCCGCACGATACGAGCGGCTCGACGGCCACCACGTCGCCCGGCCGGAGACCCGCCGCCCCTTCCCCCGTCGTCTCAACCACCCCCATCACCTCGTGTCCGGGGGTGACCGGAGGCTGCGGCCAACGGTTGTGGAAGGAGTGGAGGTCCGACCCGCATACCCCGCAGCCGAGAACGCGGACCACCGCCTCGCCCGGACCGGGTGAAGGAGAGGGTACCTCCTCCAGGCGCACCTTCGCTTTGCCGTCGAAGAACGCTGCTCTCATCTCGCCTCCCGTCGCGAGCGCCTGCCGAACGCCGCCCGACTCGGCGCGCCGCCGCTCGCAGGTTCGCCGTGGGGAGCGGATACGCCTGCCGTAGCCGCTGTGGGCCTCGTCCCCGCCCCGCCGGCACGGTGGGCATCCCCTCGTTCTTGTGGTATAATCAAGGGTGAGCCAAGTCGCGCGGCTGCTGCGATGCCCGCACGCCCGACGCGCGGCCGCGGCCACCGGAAAGGACGTGCGCATGGCAGCCGAGCAGTGGAGTCAGCCGCCCGCGGTGCAGATCGATCCGCAGAAGCACTACCGGGCCACCCTGGAGACGACACGGGGAGCCATCGAGTTGGAGCTCCGCCCGGAGCACGCGCCGAAGACGGTGAACAACTTCGTCTTCCTCGCCCGGAAGGGATTCTACGACGGCACCACGTTCCATCGGGTGATCCCCAACTTCATGGTCCAGGGCGGCGACCCGACCGGCACCGGCCGCGGCGGTCCCGGCTACCGGTTCGAGGATGAGACGCGCGGCAACCCCCTCATCCACGAGACCGGGGTGATCTCGATGGCGAACGCCGGTCCCGATACCAATGGCAGCCAGTTCTTCATCACCCACTCGCCGCAGCCGCACCTGAACGGAAAGCACACCGTTTTCGGCAAGGTCACGAGCGGCCTGGAGGTGGTGAACGCCATCCGCCAGGGCGACCACATCCGCAAGGTGACGATCCACGAGAGCTGAGAGCACGCACGGGAAGAGGAGAGGCCGGAGCACCAAGGCCATGAGCAGGACTCCCCATTCCCTTCGACCAATACAGGCGCTGAGAAAGTGGCGTGCAGGCGCGCGGTCTCCCGGGGCGCCGCCGGCAGGGAATGGAGCCACATGGTTGCATGGTTCTTGAGCGCCGCTCTCTTCGCCGCGGCGGAGAGCCCCCTTCCCCCGTGGGGAGAACCGAAGGACATCGCCTTCACGGCCGCCGTGGACGGCACGACGCAGCACTTCGTCGAGCTGCTGCCGGCTGACTTCGACCCGGCGCGGGAGCGCCACGTCGTCGTGGCGCTCCACGGGCACGGCTCGGATCGCTGGCAGTACGTGAAGGACCCCCGCGGCGAGTGCCGGGCCGCGCGCGACGCGGCCGCGCGCCACGGGATGATCTACATCTCGCCCGACTACCGCGCGAGCACCTCCTGGATGGGACCCAAGGCGGAGGCCGACCTGGTGCAGATCATCGCCGACGTCCGCGCGCGGCACAAGGTCGGGAAGGTCTTCCTGGTCGGGGCCTCGATGGGGGGCGCGTCGGTGCTCACCTTCGCGGCGCTCCACCCCGACATGGTCGCCGGCGTAAGCAGTCAGAACGGCACGGCCAACCACCTGGAGTACGAGAACTTCCAGGGCGCCATCCGACAGTCGTTCGGGGGCACGAAGGCGCAGATCCCCCTGGAGTACAAGAGGCGGAGCGCGGAGTACTGGCCGGAGGCGTTCACGATGCCCGTCGCGATCACCGCGGGCGCGGGCGACAAGAGCGTGCCGCCGGGCAGCGTGGTGCGCCTGGCGAACGTGCTGGAGCAGATGGGCCGCAAGGTGCTCCTGAACTACCGCGAGGATCGCGGGCACAGCACCGACTACGCGGACACGGCGGCGGCCCTGGAGTTCGTCATTCAGGCGGCCCTCGGCGGCGAGGAGCCTTGACGAGTACGACAACCACCCGTTGACGTGATCTCCTCTCAGGGGGCCGGGCGCCCCCTGAGAGGACTCGGGAACCGAGAGAGCGTCGCGCGAGTTCGCGCGCCCATCCGACAAGGGCGCTACTTGAGCAGCGCCACGCCCGACTGCGACATGACCTCGCGGGTGAGCGGGCGATCCACCAGCACCCTCCCCCCCTCGGCGATGCGGATCCGCCCGCCCACTTCGCCCGTCTTGTTCAGGCTGATCGCATAGGTGCGCGCGCCGACGCTGAAGGTGACCTCAACCTGGTTTCCGGCCTCGCGCACCTGACTCTCGACCATCTTCGCCACCGTCTGGTCGGAGACCTGGATCAGGTGCAGGAAGTAGTCCTCCTCACGTGCCGCCGCCGGCTTCACCTCCACCCGCCACCGGCCCATGTTCTCCGCCACGTCGTACTCGCCGAAGAGACGGTTCTCCAGAGGGAGCTTCACCGGCGCGCCTTTCATCCTTGTCATCGCATCGTGACGTTCAGGGATGTGGACCGGCCAGTTCCTACCATCGGCCCAGAACTCCTTGCCCGGCCCGCCGATCTTCTCCAGCGCGCCGTCCGCCGGAAGCAATGTCCGGCAGAAGATCCGCCCCTCGCCCTGGTCGGCACGAAACTCCTTGCCCGTGACCACCGGCTCCCTGCCGGTGTGGAGGAGCCAGGTCTTCGGGTAGTCGGCGTTCTTCGAGGTGACGCGGTCGAACACGACGAAGTGATCCGGGCTCAGCCAGATGAACTGGCGCACCATCTGCGCGCACTTCTCCTCATGGTAGGTCGGCGTGGCGTCCGTAGCGGCGTAGGTGAAGAGCCTGTCCGTCTCGAACGCGATGACCCTGGCGGACTGCGGCAGCCGGTACTGGCCCCCGGAGTTGGCGTCGGCGGCGCCGGCCGTTGATCGCCGGCTCCTGAACACCTCGCCCGGCATGCGGATCAGCACCGTGTTGTGCGCCACACTCTGCTCGTCGTAGTTCACGCTTGCGCTCTCGTGAGGCGTAAGCTGGCTCCCCCTGGTCCCGCTGTCGAGCGCCAGATACCCCTTCTTGTAGATGATGAAATGGGCAGCGTCGAAGTGCAGCGCGAACCCTGACTCTCCTGGTCCCCTGCCGCCTTCGCGGGTTCCGCACACGAAGAACGCGTAGGTGGCGTCTGGACTGAACCCGGACGACATCAGGATGTTGCCGTTCATGGAGTAGAGGCGGGCAGGCGGCAGCCCTTCCGGCAGCGTCGGCTCGGCCTTGTTCCCCTCCTGGCCCACAATGTAGGGATAGATCGGGTAGTCGGCCATGCTGCCGGTCCTCAGTCTGCGATAGCCCGGGCGGGCAAATCCTGCCTCGGCCATCCGCTCGCGCAACCATGCGGCGATCCTCGCCTCTTCCGGCTCGGCCTTCCCGAACAAGTCAATACCGAAGCCGAGGTAGTCATACAGCCACGTGCCCAGGGATCCCATCCAGCCACCATCGGTCCGGTAGGTATCGTTATACCCGTACTCCCGGATGTAACCTCCTTCCTTGATCCCCATGCCCACGATGTTCCGCAGGATATAGCTGGGCACAATGCTGGCGGCGAAAGCCCATTCCTTCGGAAGCGGGCCGACGGCCGAGCGCCAGCAGTACATGAACGTCCAGCGGTCGGCGGGCACATAGGCCAGACCATATTCCAGCCGCGTGCGCGCGCCTCGATCCCGCATCAGCTCGAGATCTTCGGCGAAGGTCCTCATGTAGTTGTCGTAACCGCGGCCCAGCAGGGTCAGCGCGCGCAGGCGCTCCGCGCCCTTCCATTCCGGGTTGAAGACCCCCAGCATGGTGAACCAGATGGCGTTGGGTTCGTAGTTGCTCATGCCTATGTTGGACGCTTTGTTCACATACTCGCTCGACGTGTGGACGCCCAGGGCATAGCGGACCAGGTCTCGGGCGATGCCGTCCCGCTCGTCGGCCGCGATGTCATTCCAGATCCAGTCCAGCGCCGACGCGCACGCCACGCGGCCCTCGATCCGGGCGTTCGCGTCGTTCCACGTCAGGTTGTAGTCGGCACTGGCGCGGATGAGGCGGCGGGTCTTGTCCAGCACCTCCCGGTCTCCGGTCACCCGGTAGACCAGCGCCGCCTTCATCGCCTCCATGCCCCAGTTTCTCACGTGCGGCTGCGCCGGCAGGGCGGCCACGTCCTTCTTCAGCTCGCCGAACCCGTCGGGATCCGCGAGGATCCGCGCCTTGACTGCCGGCCACGTCTCCTCGTTGAAGAACATCCGTGGGTGGTCGGGGCGTATCCGCGCGCCGACATCTATGGCCTCCAGGAGCAGGCGGGCGTCAAACGGCAGATGCGGGATCCCTGTCTTCTTATTCCCCGGGTTGACCACAGCCAGCAGCGGCGTCAGCTCCGCCCGCGCCGCGTCCAGATTCCCCTCCTGGATGTACGCCCGACCCATGTCCAGGTGGGCCTGGGCGGAAACGGTCTCATCCGTGGGGCAGAGCTTCAGCCCCCGGTCGAAGGCCGCGCGGGCGAGGTCGCTGCGGTTCTCCCTCAGCCATGCCTCGCCGGCAACCAGCTCCGCCTTGGCCTTCTGATCGGCGCCGGCGTCCTTGAGCGCCAACACGGCGGCGCACTCCTGGCGGATGGCCGCGAAGTCCGTGGTCGCCATGTCGCTCAGGTCGTTTCGCGCGATGCTCAGGCGGGCTTCCGCCCGCTGGCTGTCGTCGGCGGCCAGCCCCGCGGCCTGCTCGAAATCTCTGTGAGCCGCTCCGAAGTCTATGTTGCGGGAGTTGATGGTCGCATACGTGCGACGCCCCGCATCCATGGCCTGCTCGAAAGTCCACGGATGGGCGCGCAGTTCATCCGGTCCAGCCGCGGCGAAATCGAACTTCGATATCGTCTTGGCGCCGTGGATCACCGCCACGGCAAGGATGTGCTGGCCCTTGGTCAGGGAGACCCCGAACAGATGATCGTGGATGGTCGCCGGCATCGGGCCGTTCCCACGCTCGAAGGTGTCATACACCGGCGTTCCATCCACCCACCAGTGCATGAAGTACCCCGCTCCGGCGCCGATCTGGATCGTTACGTCCCGTGTTGCGGTGATCGGCGCCATGAGATAGGCCATCGCTCCCGGCGGCTCTGCTTTGTCGCTGAACACCGTCTTGTAGAGATCCGCATACCCGTCCTCCAGCTTCAGCTTTCGTCCCGGGAACTTCTCCCCGCGGACCTCCAGCTCAACGGGGATGGTCTTCAGCAGATCGCCCGAGACTATCTCGGTGTTCCTGTTTGGCCGCACGTACGGGTCTCCCGACCTCCTCATCAGCCCGAACGCCGTCCACTCCTGCGGCCAGACCACGCCGGAATCCTCCTCCGCCGCTCCTGGGACGGGCTTCGGCTGCGAATCCTGTGGGCTGCCAACCGCAGCCGCCAGCGAGGTGGCGCCGACCAACGTCGCCCATACCCAACCTGCCTGCTCCTTCATCCTGACATCCTTCCGTGTGCCTACTCAGGCGGGGGGGGCCGAGCGCCCTCTTCCCGCGCGGTTCTGCGGCCAGCCACCCGCCGAAACTGTCTTTCATAGCCCGAGCAACGCCGCGACCGGACTGGCGGCGTTCCTGTACTCGCGCAGTGGGCCATAGATCGGCCTCCCATCCACCCACCACTGAATCCACCAACTCGCCCGCGCCCCGACCCGCGCCCTGGCGTCTGCCAGCACCCAACCGATCTGCGCTGCACTCATGATCCGCGCCCTACGGCAGAGCGTGCCTGTTTCAGTTTCCTTCCGCCGGCCTCACCATCCACAACTGGACTGAGAGCGCGTCCAGCGTCACCTCCTGCCGCGCGCCATCGGCATCCAGGCGGCCAAGCCTGGACTCTGCTCCAGGATGCACAGAGCAGACTTCGAACTGCGCGCCTTTCAGCCCATGCGCCCGCGGCGAGAGGTCGAAGGCTGCCCGCCGAGGCCGATCCGTGTGGTTGACCAGAGCCACGCACAACTCCCCGTCCAACTCGAAGCACCCGCTCACACCCGTCGGCACGTCCAGGCGCGGCGCCGACCAATTGTCCATCTCGATGGTCACCCGGTCGCACTCCATGGCGAGCGGCGGCTTCCACACGCCGAGGTTGAACCACCGACGGGCGGCCATGTGTGCCCGTGTGAGCGTCTCCACCCAGTCGAGCCTCGGTCTGAACGCTGCTCGCTCCTCGCCGCCGGCGAAGACGCCGCACACCCCGAGTTGGCCCCCGCCGACGAGCAGCAGCGCATCGCAGTATCGGAACTTCTCGATGCTTGCGTCGGGGAACCGGTTCGTGGAGCCGTAAGTCAGGTGGTAGTCATGGTAGACGCTCTGGAACAACGGGATGGGCACCATGCCCGGCACCTCCTCACAGAAGTAGTTGAGCGCGTAGCCCAGGTCTAGGTCGAACAGGTCAAGGAAGCACTCGATGTAACCTTCCGAGGTGATGACGCTCGTGGGCGAGCGCTGCTTGATCTCCCGCTGGATTCGCTCCAGCATCTTGCGGTAGCCGCGCACCCAGTGGTCGTGGCCGCCCGGCGCGTGGTCGTGCTCCTCATTGAAGCACGGCACCACGTTGCAGGCAGTGACCTGATCGAGGTAGGCCCCATCCAGCTCGCACTTATCCATCAGCTCGCCGACGAGCCGGCTGGTGAGGTCGTGGAAGGGCGGAGCCGTTGGGCACATGGTCCAGGCCGGGCCCAGAGTCGGCCACGTGGTGCCCTCACCGTTCGCATCCCGCGCAATCCACTTCATGCCGTCGGCGTCCTGAAAACTCTTCGTCTCGGAGCTCCAGAGCCGGCAGTCGAGGTAGGGAATAACGAGCACCCCCAGTTCGCGCAACTCGCGCACCCCGCGGACGAGCACGTTTCGAATATCCTCGTTGTCAGGGGGACCCCACGGCACACGCCATCGCGAGTAGATCTCGCCATTGAAGCTGTACCAGTGAAAGCCCATGTTGCAGCCGGTCTTTTCCCGAAGGTAGCGGATGAGTGGGACGATGGTGCGAGGCCGGGAGTCGGTAGCGTAGCGGTAGTTCCAGTACCACAGGTCCAGCTCCTTGGCCTTCGGGGAGATGTCTGTGCGGTCCTTCGTCGGGCCTTTCTGGCACCAGCGCTGGCGGGTGGCCCACTCCCGGTAGATGGCTGAAGCGCCCCACCACGGGCCCTGGTAAACGCCCACGGCTGTCGGGTAGAAGGATGCGAACTTTCCGCCAAGGGCCGTGCGATCTTCGGGGCACTGTTTCATGGCGAGCGCGGCGTGCTTCCCGTCGCCGCCGTCCGGGTACATGCCAAAGCGCTTGTAGAGGGCCTGCCCGTCATGAGCGGCGAAGTAGATACCCCCTGTCTTCGGCTGCCCGAAAGCCAGGAACTGGAGCGTCCACATCCCAGGATAGGAGTAGGCGATGCTGGAAGTCCCATCCACGTCGTAGTCCCCGTATTCCGCCCGCGTCCGATCATCTCTCGGGGGCCGGTCCGGGCCGTTGACCACTGCCACGGGATTGGGGACGAGCTCGCCGGACCTGCGAGGCTTCGCGAGCTCGCTTCCATCCACGTGCTGCAGCCCGCTGATCCGCGGGTACACGACCTCCCAGAGGGCGCAGTCCGTTTGGTTCCGGACCCCGACCGTCCACTCGGCGAAGGGCGAATCCGGGGGCAGGACGACCTTGCCGACCACATCCACGCGTCCCCACCCACCTACAACGCGCCACTGGAAGACCAGGGCATCCGGCCGTTCCACCACCTGTGGGGGCGCCTGCGGGGTCACGAGCATGGCGTGCCCGGGGGCACTGCGCAGCACGAGGGCGAAGGCGTGCGTGAGCGCGCCAGGGTCAATCGGGATTTGGACCGCGCCGGAGGCATCTTCCATCGCCATCAAGCGCCCCTCGTCATCGAACGTCAGACGCACCTTGCTATTGGTGAGTGTCCTCACAAAGGCTCCTCTCGTCAGCCCGCCGTCTTCATGTCCGCGACGGCGGCGGAGGGCGGGGTCCCGCACGGCCCGGCGCGCCCCAAGCCCGATCCCGGCGCCGCCCATCCGCCGACCCGGCTGACCCCCTCCCGCTCGCCTACCGGACCACCTGCAGCGCGCACACCGTGCCGTCTTCGCAGCTTGCCACGATCTCCTTTGTCTCCGGCCTCCCGTCCAGCTCGCAGACGCGTACGCTGTTTACCGGGGCTGCCGTCTGATACCAGGCGATCACCTTGCCGCTGCCGTCCACCACCTTCACCGTGCCGTCCTCGCAGCCGCAGACGATCTCCGCGCAGCCGTCGCGGTTGACGTCGCCTACATCGATATCAAGGCAGACGTCCTCCAGGTCCAGGTGCCACACCGGGTTGCGCTCCGCATCGAAGAGGTGGAGCAAGAAGCTCTTGGAGGCGATGGCTGTCTCCAGCTTGCCGTCGCCATTCACGTCGCCGATCGCCACGGAGGTGATGTCGCCCCCGGTGTCGTAGACCTTCGTCTCCTTGCGGGAGCTCCAGCCGCCTTCCCTGACGGCCTTCTGCAGCCAGACCTTCCCGAGCTTGTCCCCCACCATGATCTCGGCCTGGCCATCGCCGTCCACATCCGCGCAGGCCACCGCGATCGGCCCGGCGTGCCCGGTGCCGCCCGCCCGCCCAATCACCGCGCCGTCCGCCGAGTGGATGCAGGCACTGTCGTAGCTGTTGCCGATGACGAGCTCCTGCCGCCCGTCTCCGTCCAGGTCGAAGGCCGTGCCGCAGGTGATCGCGCCCGCCCGCGGCTGCGCGTCCCACAGCAGCTTCCCGCTGTCGTCGTACGCGTAGAGACACATCCGGTTTACGCCGACGATGACCTCGGTTCTCCCGTCGCCGTTGATGTCGGAGGCGAACACCACCACCGGCTGGCCCTGGATCCGCTCTCCCAGCCCCGGCACGTCCTTTGGCTCCGGAACCACCGACCAGTTGATAGACCCGTCCGGCTTCAGGGAGTAGACGGTGCTGTCGTTGCAGCCCACGAGTATCTGGCGTCTGTCGCCGGTCACACTCAGGTCGTGGATCAGGTCGGGGAGTGGGTGCCGCCACAGCCGGCGCCCGTCGGCGTTGATCGCGTGAACCGCGTTGTCGGCGCCGGCCACGAGGAGCTCGTTCATCCCGTCACCGTTGATGTCGGCGGCGCGAACGACGTTCGGGTGCCAGCTTCGCGCGCCGCCGGCCTGCCGCTCGACGCCGCCCACCTGGTAGCTCCAGCGCTCGCGAAGCCCTTCACCGGCCCCGACGCGCGGCTTCTCGGTGGGGGCCACCAGCGCCCTCGCGCGTACCAGGGCCGTCTGCACCTCCCGGGCAATCCCCTGTAGGCTTCCCGCCGGCACGGGGCGCAGTTGGACGGTATGGGATCCGTACTCCAGACGCTGTGTCTTCTCTCCCTGTGCCGCCGCGAAAGTAACCTGCGCCGCTTTGCCCACCTGGACAGTCGCTTCTCCCGTACGCAGGTTGGCCTGAAGGCTCACCGGCACGTCGGATGAGAAGAGCGGCCCACCCACCGCCACGCGGGTGGCCCCCGCCACCGTGAGCGTATCGCCCTGCAGGTGGTAGGCCGCCCCTTCGATGGCGAGACCGGGGATGGCATCGCTGCCGCGCACCCCTGCCAGGGCCAGCTTGCCATCGTCCTCCACCAGGCAGGTGGTGGTGTTCCCCACGCGGTAGGCATCCACGCGCTGCACCGTCCCGGTGTCGAGCGTGCTGTAGAAGAGATTGGCAAACTGGTAACGGTCGCCGGGGTTCATCTCCCTGCTGACGGACTGCACCAGCCGCCGCGCTTTGTCAGTGGCGAACGGCGGATCGTCTCTCTCGCCGGTCGCGGGCTTCTGCTTCAGGGCAGCATCGGAGCAGGCGATCAGGTTGAACCGCCCCGGCGGGTTCTCGCTCACCCATCGCCGCCCGCCGAGGTCCGCTTTCCCCAGGGCGCGCCAGATGCACTGTAGCGTGTAGCGTGCCGGCTCCCTGGCCTTCAGGTCGTCAATCACCAGGAAGTAGCGCGACTTCGACCAGATGACCGAGCGGTCCCAGTCCATGCTGCTGTAATCGTTGAGCCGGGAGACCAGCATCCCGGTGCTCGGGAAATCGGCCTGCGCCCGCACCTGGGCCAACTCGGGGCTCCCGGCGGTCATTCCGTCCTTGAGCACGATGACGGTGTTGTGCTCGCTCGGCTGGGCGACGTTGTAGCCGTCGTCGAAGAGCATGGTCTGGCGCTGATCGGTGTAGTTGATGATCGCGTTGGCGTGGGGGTGAGAGTGGTAGCCCCACCCGAAGCCGCTCATGAGCAGGTACTGGTCCTCCGGCTCGAAGCCGGCGCGGAAGCTCACCTTGTCATAGCACTCCTCGATCGGGAACTGGTGGGTCTCCTCGTAGGAGCGGCCCAGGTAGTTGGCGACGTCGCGGCGCCGGTAGATCCAGTCGTCCAGCGGCGCCCGGACGATCCCGAGAAGGTCATCCGGCCGCTTGCGCGGCAGCACTTCAGGCGGCAGCCATGCCAGAGGTCCCTGATTCCGGCCATTCCAGAACGGATGGCCGGAAGGCGTCGTTGTCTGCTTTGCAACATGCTCGTACCACCACAGGTAACGCCCGTCTCTGTAGAACCAGTCCGCTGCCACGTGGATCGCCATCGGCTGCGGAGTGTGCCGCACGCTGTCGTAGTCGCCGAACCCCGCTGCCTTGCCCAGGTTGTTGGTGACGAGCATGTAGTAGTCGGCGAGCTTCCTGAGCAAGCCGCTCTCCATGTAGTGCCGGTCGGGCCGGTGGAGCGCCCACTTGAACGAGCGCCCGGCCGTTGTGTAGGCGTAGGCGGGAGAGTCCTCGGGCGGCTTCCAGTTGACCATGTCGGGGGAGTAGAAGCGGTCCATGTTGGTGAGGAGCCGCTGGCTCAGCTCCAGCTCCGGGTAGGAGCGTGAGAAGTAGAGCGCGGCGAAGGCACCGGTCAGTGTCCAGTTCCCTACCGACCGCGTCATCGGCTCCCATATGGGGGCGGGCTTTGCTTCCTCCAGGCGGGCGGCGAAGCGGTAGAGGAGGTTGGTCGCCTCGAGCCGCTCCGCGTCGGTGAACGCGGCGCCATCCTCGATGCAGTCGTAGAGATGGAAGACGTACTGGAAGGCTACCGTCCCCCTGACCCCCTCCTCGTTCCCTTCCACCTCGTCAATCCTCCTGAGTGCCTCAAGGAAGAGCCTGGCCCAAGTCGAATGCCCGGTGGCGAAGTAGCTGCCGGCGCAGTTGCTGGCCGCGATGTAGAGGGTGTTCCGCGTCCCCAGGGTGCCCCCCTGGATCTGCCCGCGGATCCGGGCCGCCTCCGCGTCGCTCGGTGGGGCGGGCCGCTCGCCGTCCGTCACCACCTCGATCAGCGGCGCGATGGAGCCGTTCGGGTGCTCTGCCAACACCTGGATGAAACGGTCTACGGCGGCGCGGCACCCCTCCAGGGTCGTGCTCCCCAGGTAGACCACGTTCTTCCCGTTCAGCCAGGGGTCGTGAACCGTGCGGATTTCGTAGCTCCGCGCCCCGTCGCGCCAGTTGTAGTCACACTGGACGGTTTCGCGGAAGTACAGGTCCTCAACGACCTTGTTGTTGAGGAAGAACCCCAGGGCGATGACGTTCTCGGTCGGCGGCATCTGCCGCGCCACGTCGCTCGCTGCCCGGATTGGGGGCGCGACCCCGCAGGCCCGTTGGATGGCCGCCGCCAGTCTCTGCGCCAGCGGCAGGTAGCCCGGCTCGTCCGGGGCTGCAATCACGCACGTGGGCCGACCGCGCGCCACCAGCGGCGTGTCCACGCAAAGGCGCTTCAGTTGGGTGATCTTCACATCCTGCATCCGAGTAGTCTCCTCGTTCGCGGCGCCATAGGCGCTGATGGCGCCCACCAGCAGAAGCGAGAAGAGCGCTATGGCTCTCATTGCACGTCTCCTTACCCCCCGTTCGTACTCGGCCGATGCCGCCAGGGAACGGAGGCACGCCTCTGCTCCCTGGCGGCCACCGGCGTCGATCGCTCCGGCGATGGTGCGCTCCTCAACACACCCATCTGCGCGTGGGCAGCACGGCGCCGAGAAGCCCCCGACTACCGGGCCACCTGCAGCGCGCACACCGTGCCGTCTTCGCAGCTTGCCACGATCTCCTTTGTCTCCGGCCTCCCGTCCAACTCGCAGACGCGCACGCTGTTTACCGGGGCCGCGGTCTGATACCATGCGACGACCTTGCCGGCGGCGTCCACCACTCTCACCGAGCCGTCCTCGCAGCCGCAGATGATTTCCGCGCGGCCATCGCCCGTCATGTCGGCCACAACGATATCCAGGCACACGTCCCCCAGATTCGCCTGCCACATCGGCTTGCGCTCCGCATCGAACAGGTAGAGGATGAAGTTCCTGGACGCCACGGCTGCTTCCAGCTTGCCGTCGCCGTTCACGTCGCCGATTGCTACCGCCGTGATGTCGCTCCCCGTGTCGTAGACGTTCGTGTTGTTGCGGCGATCCCAGCTTCCTGCCTCGGATGCCTTCTGCAGCCAGACCTTCCCGAGCTTGTCCCCCGCGACAATTTCGCCCTTGCCATCGCCGTCCATGTCCGCGCTGGCAATCGCGACGGCCCCGGCGTGCCCGGTCCCGCCGGCCCCCCCGATAGGATTCCCGTCGGGCGAGAAGATCGGGCTCCAGTTGTAGGTGTTGCCCGTAATCACCTCTTTGCGCCCATCGCCGTACAGATCGTATGCCACGAGGCTCGTCATAGAGTGCGGCCGGTGCGATAGCGCGTGCCAGAGGAGTCTCCCGGTATGGTCGTAGGCGTAGACGATCCCCTTGTTGATGCCGACAATGATCTCCACGTTGCCGTCGCCGTTGATATCGGCGTCGCACACCACCACGGGCTGGCCCTCGCGCGCCGCACCCATCCACACGCCCCTCGCCTCCGGTACGACCGACCAGTTGGGGGTGCCGTCCGGGTTCAGAGAGTAGACCGTACTGTCGTTGCACGCGGCCACGATCTGCCGCCTGTCTCCCGTCACGATCAAGTCGTGGATGACATCCGGCAGCTCATGCCGCCACAGCCTGCGACCATCCGCGGCAAGGGCGTGGATCGCGTTGTCCGTGCCGGCCACGAAGACCTCCTGGAGGCCATCGCCATTGGTATCGGCCGCGCACACGGCGTTGGGGTGCCGGCTTCCCTCGGCGGCGGCTTGCTGCGCGGCGGCACCGGCCCGGTACTCCCAGAGCTTGCGGAAGCCCTGGGCGCTGCTTGCGCGCGGCTTCTCGGCGACCGGGGCAGCCGCTCCCACGCGGGCGCGCGCCGCCTGTAGCTCTCGGGCGATCCCCTGCAGGTCCTCAACGGACACGGAGCGCAGCTTCAGCGCGTGCGTGCCTGGTTCTAGCCGATCTGCCTTCTGCCCCTGCGCCGCGGCCGCAAAGGTAACCTGCGCCGCCTTCTTCACCTGAAGGACCGCTTCACCCGTGCGCAGGTTGGCCTGAACGCTCACCGGCACGTCGGACGAGAAGAGCGGACCGCCCACCTCGACACGCGTGGCCCCTGCCACCGTCAGCGTATCGCCCTGGATGTGGAAGGCTGCCCCCTCGATGGCAAGACCCGGGATAGCGTCGCTCTTCCGGATCCCTGCAAGCGCCAGGTTCCCGCCGTCTTCCACAAGATAGGTCATGGTGTTCCCCAATCGGTGGACATCCACGCGCTGCACCGCCCCGGTATCGGGCGTGCTGTAGAAGAGATTGGCGAACTGGTAGCTCTCGCCCGGCCGCATCCCCTTGTTCACGGACTCCACCAGGCGCCGCGCCTTGTCAGTGGGAAACGGCGGGTCGTTCAGGTCGGTGCCTGCCGAGGGCCTCTGCGTCAACCCGGCATCCGAGCACGCAATCAGGTTGAACCGGCCGGGCGAGTTCTCGCTCACCCAGCGGCGCCCCTGCAGGTCTGCTTTCCCCAAGGTGCGCCAGATGCACTGGAACGTGTAGCTTGCGGGATCTCTCGCCTGCATGTCGTCTATCACCAGGAAGTAGCGCGACTTGGGCCAGATGACGCAGCGGTCCCAGTCCACGCCGCTGTAGTCATACAGCCGAGACACGAACATCCCCACGTCTTGGAAATCCGCCTGCGCGCGCACCTGGGCCAACTCGGGGATGCCTCCCATCCAGCCGTCCTTGAGCACGATGATCGTGTTGTGCTCGGTCGGCTGCGCGATCATGTAGCCGTCGTCGTAGAGCATCGTGCGGCGCTGGTCGCTGTAGTTGACGATGGCGTTCGCGTGGGGGTGGGAGTGGTAGGCGTACCCGAAGCCGCTCATGAGCAGATACTGGTCCTCCGGCTCGAGGCCCGCGCGGAAGCTCGCTTTATCGTAGCAGTCTTCGATCGGGAAGGAGTGCGTCTCCTCATAGGACCGGCCCAGGTACTTGGCGATACCGCTGCCCTGGTGGATCCACTCTTCGAGCGGCGCCACGGCGATGCCCAGGAGATCATCCGGTCGCTTCCGTGGGAGAACTTCCGGCGGCACCCAACCCATGAGGCCCTGCCCGCGCTGCGCCCAGAACCACCGGGGGCGCACCGTCGGATCCGGGGCGAAGTGGTCCCACCACCACAGGTAGCGCCCGTCCTTGTAAAGCCAGGCTGCCAGGGGATAGGTCTCCATGAGCTGGGGACCACGCCCGACGCCGCGGAAATCGCCGAACCCGGACCTCTCGCCAAGGTTGTTGCTGATCAGCAGGTAGTAGTCGGCGATCTTCTTCAGGTTGCCGCTCTCCACATAGCGCGGATCGGGCCGGTGAAGAGCCCACTTGAAGCTGCTCACGATCGTCACCTGGCCATAGTAGGGCGCGTCCTCGGGGGGCTTCCAATGGACCATGTCCGGAGCATACAGCCTCTCCATGTTGGTCAGGAGCCGCCTGCTCAGCTCCAGGTCCGGGTAGGAGCGCGAGAAGTAGATGGCCGCGAAGGCGCCTGTGATCGGCCGGTTGCCGACCGATCGGGTCAACGGCTCCTGTGTCGGCACGGGTTTGGAATCCTCCAGGCGCGCGGCGAAGCGGTAGAGGAGGTTGGTGGCCTCCAGCCGCTCTTCGTCGGTGAAGGCGGGACTCTCCTCGATGCAGTCGAAGGTGTGGAAGACGTACTGAATGTCCCCGGTGCCCCTGACGCTCTCCCGGTTTCGCTCAAGCTCGTCAATCTTCCTCAGGGCCTGGAGGAAGAGCTTCGCCCACGCCGGCCGTCCGGTGGTGAAGTAGCTGTTGCAGCAGCGCGCCGCCACGGTATAGAGGCTGGTCCCCAGGGTGGCCGTTTCTATCGTCTTGCGGATGCCAGCCACTTCCACTTCGCCGGGGAGAGCGGGCCTCACGCCGTCCTTCTCCACCTCGATCATGGAGCCGACGGAGCCGTCCGCGTGCTCGGCCAACACCTGGATGAACCAGTCCACCGCCGCCTGGCATCCCTCCAGGGTCGTGCTCCCCAGGTAAACCACGTTCTTCCCGTTCAGCCACGGGTTGTGGACCGTCCGGATCTCGTAGCTCTTCTGCCCGCCCGGCCAGTTGTAGTCGCACTGCACGTACTCACGCAGGTACAGGTCCTCAACGATCTTGTTGTTGGTGAAGAGGCCCAGGGCGATGAGATTCTCGCCCGGCGGCATCTGCCGGGCTACCTCGCTCGCCTGACGGATGGGAGGCGCCACCCCGTAAGCCTTTTGGATGGCCCCTGCCAGCTTCTGCGCCAGCGGCATGTAAGCCGCGTCATCGGGAACCGCAATCACGCACCGGGTCTGGCCCCCCGTCACGAGCGGCGTCTCGACGTACATGTTCTTCAACTGAGTGATCTGCACGTTCTGCATGCCAACCGTCTCCTCGTTCGCAGCGCCCAGGGCGCCGGTCATCGCAGCCAGAAGGACTACGAAGGTCACCGTGCATCTCATGGTGAGTCTCCTTCCGAGTAACGGCTCGCGCGGGATGCCATGCGTGTCTCCGGTTGGGTGGACGCACGGCACCCGCAAGCCAGCCGCGCCCATCCCCATGTGGTCGCGTCCTTCGGAACCCCCGTCGGTCCGTTAGACCGGATGGCACCCCTGGCGCACTCAAGGCACCTTCCAGGGGCCTCCCTGATCGAGATACCTCACGACCGACTGCGTGACACCGACGGGCAGCAAGCGCCACGGCACGTGCTCGGGCATCGCCCAGTGGGCTTGCGTGGCCGACTCCTCGTCGGCGGCAATGCGGTAGCGATTCCCCGGCTGCAGGTTGGTTCGGTCGATCCGCACCACTCGGCTGACGGGGTCCACGTGCCACTCCAGCGTCATGCCGCGCAGCAGCGGGGGCTTGCCGTAGAGCGTGATCCAGCTCTGTAGATGGCTGGTGAACTCCGCCCCCGTCATGGTGAACCCGACTGCCGCCTCCTCGTGAGTGGCGGCTCGCGCGTCCGCCTCGTAGATCGGCCCATCCTTTGCCCCCCGGGGTGTGACGAACGGGTACCGGAAGCTGACGTCGGCCCCACTCTCACGGTGCAGCGCATCGAGCGCCAACTCGTCCCAGGTGACGCTGCTGCCTGGAGGCACCCGGCAGAGGAGCCGCGGCTTCTGCACTCGCCACTCCCCGTCGAAGTGGATGCTGGCGGGGAGCTGCCCACCGCTGTCCCCTGCCAGGACGGTGAGGTCCGAGCGCGGCTGGAACAGGTCGCTGGCGACGGCGTCTGCTTTGGCTTTGGGGGGATTCGCAGGGTCGGCGACGCCCAGTACGACCACGTAGCGCGACCGGTTCTCCGGGTTGGGGTAGATGAAAGACACCGCGGCATCGCGCCCCATGACCTCGGTGTCGCCGATCACCAGGCGATCCTGCTGGAAGCGCACGGGGAGCCCCTCGGCCATGCGGCTGGCGACCCGATTGGCGCCCGGACCTCCGATCAGGACGAGGTTGGCAGTCTGCACGTCTTCCGCCGTCACGTCTCGGTCTGCCTTGACCAGGAACTCACTTTCCGTGTCGCTGGGGTAGTTCAGGTTCCGGAAGACGGCATGGCCCCGGCTCACATCCTCGGCAAGACGCCTGCACGCGGCCTCAACGGATGCGCCCGCCTCGGTCCCGTAGACAATGACTGACTTGTCGAAGACCCAGTCGCCGACGGGGCCGGCGAGGGATGGGCTCTTGAGGAGATTCCCCCGGTGAGGCTCGATCTCCAGAAGCAGGTTGTCGGAGTAGGCCACCTGTCGCTCGTGGCCGTTCACCGTGATCTTCAGGGGACGGCCCTTCCGCACCTGGCCGCCGGAGAGGTCCAGCGAGAGCGCCGCGACGTTCGTTGTGCGAACGGCCAGCGCACTCGGTCCCGTGACGCGGACGGAGAACCTGGCTGGCTCGCCGTAGCGGATCTGGCGCTCGATGGTGACCCAGTACGCCCGGCTGAAGCGAGGGCGGGTGCAGACGAACTGGACGTCTTCGGGGTAGTGCTCGACCCTGGCCTCCAGGATGCGATCCATGAACCGCCGGTCGCGGTAGCCGATGGAGGGGTCGTGGCCGGCCACCCGGATCTGCGTGTGGTTTGCCTTCCCCCCCAGGCTCGTCAGCAGGCTGTGTGCCACAATACTATCGCCGGGGGCGGTCTGGGGGTCGTGGACTCCGTGGAAAGAGCTGACGTAGACGTGGCGCACGTTGGCCAGTTCGCCGAGGAAGAAGTAGGCAAAGGGGGCGCACGGCATGGTGGCCGCGAACAGGTGGGGCATCTGCAGGGGGTAGTACCACGACGCCATCCCTCCTCGCGAGAACCCGGTCAGAGCGACCCGGTCCGGGTCCAGGCCGAACTCACGCCTCAGCACGTCGTAGACTTCGAGGAAGTCCACGTCGGCAAGGCCGCCCTGCTGAGTGGGAGCGCACCGGCCATCGAGAGCGACGCCGATGACCGGCCACTTGGTGAGTGGCTGGTAGGCCGACTCCTCCTGCAGACCGATCAGACTGTAGAAGTAACGCGAGTGGGTGCCGTGGATCCCGAACAGAACGGGCCACTTGCGTCGCTTGTCGAAGTCCTCCGGCAGCGTCACCTGGTAGACTTGCAGCGAGCCATCCACCCGAGAGCGGTAGCCGCACACGAAGGTCCCCGACCGGCCGGCGAAGTAGTCCTGGTCCTTTTCGAGTGCAGTCAACATGCCATCGAGCTGCACCGCCCATTCCACGGGCCACCATCCCCGGGGCCCAACGTTCGTGATGCCGTGGGACGCCTGGCGGCGCAGCAGCCGCACCAGCATCTCCGCGCAGTCACGCTGGAAGGGATACTGGAGCGGGCGTCCCTCCAGGCGCGCCAGCCGCCCTTCGAACGAGGACATCACCGTCTCGTACTCCGTCACGAGGGATCCGGGCACGTTCATGGCGTGGCTCTCAAAGCGGCGCGTCTGGCCCCCCACGGTCACCGAGCCCGTCACGCGGTAGATGCCGCACGGCAGGCCGACCGTCGGCAGGGAGAAGGGCACGTTCTGAGGGCCTCTTCCACCGAGCACCAATCGTTCGCCTGGAACCCGGGCCGGCCTGGCCCCAACGGTCTCGACTGCCTCTAGTCCGAACTCGATCTGCGCCTGCGTCTCGGCCTGAATGGGGGCGAAGGCAAAGGACCCGCCAGCATCCTCTCCCGGGGCGACCGTCAGCGTGCGCACCCGGCAGTCCAGGAAGCCGGCGGGGAACTGCACGAATCGAGGAAGCTGGCTCTCAATCCTGACAGGCAGGCACAGAACGTCAACCGTCTTCCCTTCGCGCCACAGCTCGAAGCGGACGGCGCCCCAGCCAGGAGCCGCCGCGTCCACCACAAAGGCGAGCGGACGACCGACGTCCGCGGCAGAGAGCCGGCGCCGGACGGCAGGGCCGCGCTCCCATCCCGTGACCACCCAGGCCACCAGCTCGGTGGGCGGCGCTCCCTCTCCCTGCCGGCTGACCGTGACGCACGTGACGAACTGGCCGTGGTGCGGCGTGATGGGGAGCTCCGGCTGTATGAGAGAGTAGGACGGTCGAGGCGGTGCCTGGCGCACGAACCGCAGCCGGCCCGGGATGAAGTCGGTGCCCCAGCGCGCCAGCACGGCCCGCCCGGACCTTACCCGGAAGTCGAGGTCCCACGCGTCCCCCTCCGCGGGTGGATCGGCCATCAGGCCGGCGATGGGGATGGCGAACTCGCCGCACAGGCGGCCCTCCGAGACGATCGCCTTGCCATGGGGCCGGAGGAGGGCCTTGTAGTCCGCTTCTCGCGCGCCGGGCAGCGACGTGGAGATCGCCACGGCAGCGCCCCCGTCGGCCCTCAGAGTGACCTGCGGCGTGTTGATGTGGTCGGGGCGCGGGTCGAGGACCATGCTGAGCGACCACTGAGCGAGCGGCCCCACCTCCGCACCGGGCGGGGCGGGGCCGAACTCGAAGGAAACGTAGACGTTCTGGTCGTCCCATAGGAACCGCACCGTCACGGGCAGCGGCGATGACTGAGCGGCCTGCCCGCCGGGAGACACCCAGACCACCGACTGCCCGGCCCCTTGCCACGCAGGCTCGTCGGCATTGCCGTCCAGGACGGGCGGCTGCGCCGCTCGCGCGCAGGCCGCCAACGGCGAAACCGCGTCCATCACGCCCGGCGCCGGGTAGTTCTCCAGCACCGCGCATGCCTGCCCGGCTGCGATCGCCACCAACAAGACGGTAGCGAGACTTCCACGAGTCCGGATGAGAGCCTCCATCCGATTTCGCTCCTTCATTCCGCACGCCTGGCAGCCGCCGGATAAGGTCCGGCGCTGGCCGGGCGCCCTACGACATGCGGTAGGGTGCCAGTACCTGGGACACAACAGG
>JACQGM010000235.1 GCA_016199585.1 Armatimonadota bacterium | reverse complement strand
TCAGCTTTCAGTCCTCTACATAGCGAGGAAGCGGTTGGAACCCGCCGCGCATCCCGAGGAGCGCGCCGCGAAGATCGCCACTTACAGACCTCTACATTGCGAGGAAGCGGTAGGAACGCGGACGATGAGAGAGACACGTACCTGACCGACGAATGCCCTTTCAGTCCTCTACATAGCGAGGAAGCGGTTGGAACTCGGGGAGGATCTCGCGCCGGCGCAGGCGCGGAACCTCTTTCAGTCCTCTACATATCGAGGAAGCGGTTGGAACTGCCAGATCGGGCGGGCGGCAGCGCCGGTGCTGCCAACTTTCAGTCCTCTACATAGCGAGGAAGCGGTTGGAACCGGGCCGAAGCTCGTAATCCCCGCCTGCTGGTAGGTGAGCTTTCAGTCCTCTACATAGCGAGGAAGCGGTTGGAACTACATGCGCGTCTGCGCCGGATAGAGCGCGCGCAGCCTTTCAGTCCTCTACATAGCGAGGAAGCGGTTGGAACCGACCCTTTATGCCATTTTCAAGGTGCAGCGCGCGGATTCCTGCACGCGGCAGGCGCGATTCTTGTTCACTCTCTGTCTCACCTGGTCCGCGCCGCGGTTTCGCAAATCGCTCAGGGGCCGGAAAAGGCCCCCCATTTGCGAAGCCAGGCGGGACGTGGCTTGCGGCCCCCTCCGGCGCGCCCGGCCGCCCTGGTGGCGCCCCGGGGAGAGCCCGCCGACCGGCGCCCGTCGGCCCGCCGAAACGCCGGAAGCCGCGCGGCGCCTGGCTTCGCCGGGGCTTGGCGGGGTTTCGCAAATGCCCCGGCTTTTCGGGCGGAAAGGGGTGTTGCGAGCGCGCCGCGGGGCCATCGTTGTCACTCCACGTCCGCGCAGTAGCGCCGGAACTCGCAGTCGGTGCAGCGGGCGCGGACGCCGGTGGGGTGCGGGCGGCTCTCCTGGGTGATCATCGCCCGCACCTGCGCCGCGATCTCCAGGGCCTGGCGGCGCTCGTCGGCATCGCACGCCACCTGCTGCAGCCGCCCCGAGGGAAGCCGGCAGATGAAGCCTCGGCGCGCGGGCAGGCCGGTGTGCTCCTCGGCCAGCAGCGCGTAGACGGCCACCTGCGCGCGATGGTTCTTCCCCACCGGGCGCTCCGTGTGCTTGAACTCCACCGGCACGGCCTCCTCCGGCGTGGTGATCAGCAGGTCGATCTCCCCGGAGAGGCCGAGGCGGCCGGACTCCAGGCGCACGCGGAAGTGGCGCTCGCCGGCATCCAGGCGATAGCGCCGCAGCTTCCGGCGCACCTCCAGTGCCTCGACGGCGGCCTGCGCCTCGGTGCCATATTCCATCTTGAAGGTGACCGCCCGCGGCACCGGCACCACCGTGGTGTAGTAGACCACGCGCGGGCAGTAGGCCCACTGGCGCACGTCGGTGGCGCGCACCGGCCAGGGGGCGTCTGGGGGATCCGGCGCGGCGCCGGGCGCGGGCGCCTGGGACGGGGTCACGCCGGTCCCGTTCCCTGGTCTCGCTTCCGCGGGCGGAACTGGGCCTTGGAGGGCTCCAGGATCACCCGCCGGCGGAAGTCCTTCTCGCAGATCGGGATACACTGCACCTGCCCTTCCTTCCTGCCGAGCAGCTTCCGCATCCGCAGCAGCATCTCCTGCGCGCGGTTGCCGCTCAACTCGCCGAGGAACGCGCTGAACTGGATGCGCTGCAGCCCGTAATCCAGGCAGACATCGGCCAGCTTGCCCCGCAGGCGGTCCTCGGGGATGTCGTAGATCACCAGCGTGGTCACGTCTCACCACCCGAGCACGAACGCCTGATAGTCGCCCTCCCTCCGCAGGAACACGGCCAGGCGCCCGGCCTGGCGCGCGAGGATCGTGCGCAGTTGGCAGCGCTTCCCCTCGTAGGGATGGCGGTCCTCCAGGCGCGCCAGCACGCGAGCGGCGAGCTCGCGGCGCGTCTCCGGCGCCAGGCGCACGCCTTCGCCTTCCTCGATCATCCGCGGGCGAAAGCCCTTCCCCAGCATGGCGAGCACCGTGCGGTCCACCACCGGGGCGCGGAACTCCTCCACGAAATCGAGGACCAGGCTCGGCTTGCCGGGGCGGTCCACGTGGAGGAAGCCGGCGAACGGCTCCAGCCCGGCGAGGGTGAGCGCCTGCCACGCCTGCGAATAGAGGACGCCGTAGCCGTAGTTGAGCATCGCGTTGACCGGATCGGCGGTACCCTGGTGCTCGCGGCCCGGGAAGTCGCAGCGTCCGGCGAGGAGGGCGCGCACGCCCTCCCAGTAGTGGGCGGCGGCGCGCCCCTCCAGGTTGAGGATGCGGGCGCGGATCGCCTCCACGCGCGTCTCCGGCACGGCGTCGAACTCCGCGAGGAGGGCGGCCATGCGGGCCACGTGCCGCTCGACGGCGGCGAAGACCTCCGGGTGGCGGGCGCGGCGGTACTTGGCGAAGGAGCGCAGCAGGTTCATCTGGTTGCGCGCCTTCCCCGCCGAGAGCCGCCGCGCCAGGGCCGCGCCCCGCTCGTCCTCGTAGGCGGCGAGCTGCTCGCGCCGGGTGCGCACCGTGGCCGTCAATGCCGGGGATGAGAGGCAGGCCAGCGGCTCGCCCCGCCGTCCGAGGAAGGTGATGGTGATGCCGTGCTCCACGCAGGCGTGGACGGCAGCGGCCGAGAGCGACGCCCCCGGCGTGGTGATCAGCACCTGGCCCACCTGGAAGAGGGGCACTTCGCGGAGCACCTCCTTGCCCCTGCGCACGACGAGGCGCTCGGAGTGCTTGCCGAGGAAGGTGCCGTGGTCATCGAGGATGAGCGGGTCCATGTTCCCCTCCTCCCGCTTCGAGAAACCGCGCCCGGGGCGGCCCGGGCGGCCTCGCTGGTTGAGGCGCTGGCCTCAGAGACTGAGTCCCTGGCCTCGGTGGTTCATCCCCCGACTTCGGAGGTTCGTTCCCCGAGCTCGGAGGTTCGTTCCCGGACCTCGGGGACTCAACCTCCGAGATAGGGGACTGAACCTCCGACCTCGGGGATTCAACCTCCGAGCCACGGGACTGAGTCCCCTACCTCGGGGACTCAACCTCCGAGCTACGGGACTGAGTCCCCGGGCTTGGTGGTCGGGGCGCTGGTCTCCCCGGCTCGGCCGGTGGTCTCCCCGCCTGAGCTGGGGAACTCCCCGGTTGGGCCGGGGAAGTCTCCGGTTGGACCGGGGAACTCCCCGGTTGGACCGGGGAACTCTCCGGCTCAGCCGGGGAACTCCCCCTCTCAACCGGGGAATTCTCCGGCTCAGCCGGGGGGCTCTCCGACTCGGCCGGGGAACTCTCCGGTTGGGCCGGGGAGCTCCGCGGTTCGGCCGCTGGCGCTTCTCACTCGCGGCGTGGTGGTCGAGGATGAGGGGATCCACCTGCGCCTCCCATCCGATAAGCAGAACGATCCCGGCAGGGCATGGGCCGCTCACGAGGCAGGCGGACCCCGCGATGCCGTGCTCCTCTCCTCGCGCTTGCGCCTGGCAGAGGGCCGGTGGCACGCGGGCTGGCGACCATGCTCGGCGCTTGCCTCGGCCCCGCTGCTGGCCTGGAGGCCGCGGCGCGCGCGTCTGCTCTCTCGACCATGCCGCGCAGCCGCTGAGTGATGTGCTTCCCCGGCCCCAGTACCTGCCACGAGGGCGCAAGCAGGGCATTCGGCGGGTGTCGCACGCGATGGGGCGGGCGGATCACGCGGCGGGGGCACGGGCGGACCGGCGGTGGCCGCAAGGGCGCGCGTTCACGCCGCGCAAGGCGGGGCCGCCGCGGGTGCGGGAGCGAGGGTGGCGCTTGCATGCGAGCACGCCGCACGCACACTGTCGCGGCGACCGCGAGACCTTCGTGGCTGCGCTTTCGGCCCCGGGGGCGGGCCGGGGTATGCCCTGCCCCCATCGCGAGGCCCGGCACGTCTGCATGGAGACGCCCCCTCCCGGTTCACCCCCACACGCGTGGCGAATAGGTGTTCTCGATGCGCGAGAAGCGGTCGGCAACCGGTTCATCCCCACACGCGTGGGGAATAGGCGGCGTTCGCGAACGCGGTGCCCCCACCGTCCGGTTCACCCCCACACGCGTGGGGAATAGGACACCTGCCAGGGGAACGCCCCAACGTCGGGCGGTTCACCCCCACACGCGTGGGGAATAGACCCCCGGCACCTTGAAGCGCGTGAAGACGTACGGTTCACCCCCACACGCGTGGGGAATAGCAGAACGATGCCCGGAACGACGCGGCGACCAACGGTTCACCCCCACACGCGTGGGGAATAGGGTGTTTGGCCACCCAGCGGACTCGCTTGAGGCGGTTCACCCCCACACGCGTGGGGAATAGGGATGGTCCAGCGCCCACAGCGCCTCGGTGAACGGTTCACCCCCACACGCGTGGGGAATAGCCGCGCAGCGGGATCCCCACCTCCTGCCGGTCCGGTTCACCCCCACACGCGTGGGGAATAGTCCGCGACCGCCGCGAGGAGACCTAGCTCCGCCGGTTCACCCCCACACGCGTGGGGAATAGGCAGCATGGCCGGCGGTTGCTCCGCGTAGGCCCCGGTTCACCCCCACACGCGTGGGGAATAGACGCCCGGGCCAGAGATTGCCACCCCCGAGGGCGGTTCACCCCCACACGCGTGGGGAATAGGCCGCCGCGCGCCTCGGTATCACCCACCCCCGCCGGTTCACCCCCACACGCGTGGGGAATAGCCCACGCGCGGCCACGGCAGCCCGAGCAGCACCGGTTCACCCCCACACGCGTGGGGAATAGAGGAGTACGATCAACGTCTGATTGTGTGACTCCGGTTCACCCCCACACGCGTGGGGAATAGGGACAGGGGCAACACCGGCACCCTGGGTGGTCCGGTTCACCCCCACACGCGTGGGGAATAGAGGCCGGCCACCCGTTCGGGGAGCCTGTCACTCGGTTCACCCCCACACGCGTGGGGAATAGCGGCACCAAGCGCCAGCGCCTGCCAGTTCTTCCGGTTCACCCCCACACGCGTGGGGAATAGCTGGGGCGCGAAGCCCGACCTCGGGGCGATGCCGGTTCACCCCCACACGCGTGGGGAATAGCGTTACGGGCGGAACTAACCGGCCGCCGCCGCCGGTTCACCCCCACACGCGTGGGGAATAGCAGAGGCGGCCGTAGAGCGCCACCGAGGTGGCCGGTTCACCCCCACACGCGTGGGGAATAGGAGCGCGCCGGCCCTTCAGCAAGGACTGGGCGCGGTTCACCCCCACACGCGTGGGGAATAGCATAGCGGATGATCAGGTGCGAGTCCTCCGCCCGGTTCACCCCCACACGCGTGGGGAATAGGACCTCACCACCACGCTCTGGAGCGGCGTGTTCGGTTCACCCCCACACGCGTGGGGAATAGCAGAGGCGGCCGTAGAGCGCGACGCTCGTCGCCGGTTCACCCCCACACGCGTGGGGAATAGAAACTCGCGCTTCGCCAACCCCGCGATTCTGTCGGTTCACCCCCACACGCGTGGGGAATAGGACAATGTAATCCTGCCAGTCCTCCTGGTGGTCGGTTCACCCCCACACGCGTGGGGAATAGGCCCTGGCGCGCGAAGCCCCGCTGCTGCCCGACGGTTCACCCCCACACGCGTGGGGAATAGCCGACCATCTGCCCGTAGCCGCTCGCCAACGCCGGTTCACCCCCACACGCGTGGGGAATAGGCCAACCGTTCTTTCGGCGGAGTGTCATCAGAAACCATCCTTCTGTTCCACAGCTTTGCGTCTTCCTCCTTTCGCGCCCGGGCGAATGCGCACGAGCATCAGCCCCTCGAAGTCCACCAGCGAGCGGTCCGGGTCGCCGGCAGTGCGGACCGCGAAGCCCTGCTCGGTGTTCGAGCGGTAGAGCAGCATGGCGCCGCCCACGCGCGGGTTGTCGGCAACCCGCTCCCACAGCTTGTCGCGCACCAGGGCGGAGAGGGTGCCGACGAAGACGCCCACGCGCGGCTCGATCATCCAACGGCTCAACTCGCCGCGGAGCGACGCGGGCACTCGTTCCAGGATCAAGACGACCATGCTTCATCCCTCCTTGGCGCCGGGCGTGTCGCCGGGGCTCCAGAGCGGAGTGGGGAGCGCGGGGTCGGAGTCAGGGGCGAACTCCTCGTCCGGGGGCTGGCCCAGCAACTTCTGGAGGTCGTACACGATCCGCGGAAGCAAGCGGGCCTCACGGAAACGGTCGCGGCAGCGGAGGCGCACGCGGCGCTCCACATCCTTGAGGCCTTCCTTCGCCGCCTCGAAAGCGACCGGGATGCTGATCTCGGTCTTGTAGAGGTCGGCCACGTCGTAGACGAAGGAGAGCTGCTTCCCGGTGTGGATGAACCCGAGCGCCGGGCTGTAGCCCAGCGACAAGATGGCCGCGTGGCAGATGCCGTAGAGTGCGGCGTTGGCGGCGGAGAGCGCCCGGTTCACCGGATCCGCGGCATCCCACTGCGAGCGGTTGTAGTTGCGCCCGGTCCAGGGCACGCCGTGCTCGCGGCTGGCGGCAGCGTAGGCGTTGCGGACGCGCGCGCCCTCCAGTCCCCGCAACTGCTCGATGCTCATGTCACGGTCGGGGAGGGGTTCGGAGAAGCGCACTTCGTACATGCGGCGCACGACGTCCATTCGCCGGGCCGCATCACTGACAAGGCCGGCCTGGTGCAGCAGAGCGCGAGCACTGCGGGTGCCGCCCATGCCATGGGCGTAGAATCGCACGCCCTGCTCGCCGCACCACACAACCAGGCAGTTGTTGTCGGCCAGGGCCAGCACGGCAGCGTGTGTGACGGATACACCCGGCCCCAGGAGCAGCACCGAGAGGGATGCCGCCGGCACGGGGGTCATTCCGTTGACGTCGTGCGCCGCGATGGACTTCTCGTGCTGGTCCACGCGGCAGTGCTCCAGGTAGAGATACGACAGGCAGTCGCGGAACTTGGGGAGTTGGTGCAGGTCTTCCATACGTCGCTCCCTCCCTTGCGAGAACCTGGTGTGATGGAGCAATGGAGTGATGGACACCCTTGCCACCACTCCATCGCTCCATTGCTCCAGCTTCTCAGGCGCGTGCCAGCGAAAGCAGCCCGAAGCCGAAGGCTTTGGCGGAGCCGATGCCGTTGGCGGCTGCGGCATGCAGGGCGTCGGGGTCGGTGACGCGCAGGGCGCCCTCGAAAGTGACGCCGATGAGCTGGGCATCGCGGCCCTCCGTTGCGCGCGAGCGCACAATGGTCGCGGGATGGATCAGCACTCGCAGCACCTCGAAGCCGTTCTCCTCGGCCTTGCGTCGGAGCCAGGCTTCCTGCTCCTGTTCCCGGTAGAGACCATACCGCTTGCCGTCGCGCTTGACGGTGGGATTGGCATGGATGCGGAAAGCCAGGCATTCGCCGCCGCGTAGCGAGAGCCGGAACGCCTTGACTTCGGGCGGCGCCAAGAGATAGCGGTCGGCTACTGTGAGCCTCTCCCAGTCGGGCTCAAGGAGCGACTGGGAGAGCAGCGAGAGGGCCGCGAATGGCCGCGCATTGTCCACGCGGAAGAGGCAGCGGGCGCGCGCGAACTCGTCGTCGGCGTCGCCGAACGCTTTCGAGAGCGTCCGATGCATCTGATAGGGGTCGCGCAGTTCGGCTTGCACCTGGCGCGACCGTGGGTTGAGCAGCAGGCGCGACAGGTAGATCATGCGCCACCTCCTTCCTGTGCCCACGAGTTGGATACGGGGGGTTGCAGCTCGCGGCAGTGGCGGAAACCGTACTGCCGGGCGGCATTCACTCGAACGGCATCCTGGCGGACCAGAAGGCCAGATGGGTCCTCCACGTAGGCGGGTAGCAGCGAGGGAACGCCGCGGCCGCGCCGGTTTTGGATGTGGGCGCCCAACCATGACCAGCGGTGACGGCGGAGCGCGTCTTCGATGTCCTGGTATTCCTCGGTCAGCGCCTCGAAAATGGGGCGCGTGGGAATACATGCCTTGCGCCCGAGGAAGATCGGCCAGGCCGGACGCTGCACGGCAGCGGCGCACCGGGGGAGAAGACCCGGCACTGCGTCCGTCTCCTCCAGGGCGACCAGGAAGGCGGCATCCTCCAGGTAGGTGCGCTGCGACAGGATCGTTGCCGGCACGGCGTCAGGGTCGGCTTGCAGCGTCTCCAGGGAGCGGGCGACCTTCACGCCGCTGTGCTTGAAGCCGCCGCCCGCCGTAGGCAGGAAGTCGGTGATCGTCTGGAAGTCCTCCATGACCCGCCCCGGGCTCTCCACGCGCACCCCGAAGCGGAGACCGGCATCCAACTCGGCCTCCAGGCGGGGATCATACATCGGATAGCCCAGGGCGCAGCCCAGGAGCCCCACCACGCCCGACTTGGTCGGCTCCGGTTGGGTATCGCGGACGTCCCAGCGGGAGCGCGCGCCCCAAGATTGCAGCGGGCCTTCCAGTCGAAGAAGCAGCACGGGTCTAACCATCGTGGCCTCCTTGCCGTCCGGCGGCCATCACGGACTCCAGGCGCTGGCAAAGAGTCTTCAGGTCCGGCACGCGGCCCACGTCCTTGATCTGCACGTCGGCATACTGGGGGCAGAGCAGCAGGCGCACTTCGGAAGGAAGGTTGAACCCGTCGGTCAGCACCTCGACGTGGGCGGCGAGCTTGTGCAGAGAGGCTTTCACCAAGTCGGCGTCGCGGCTGGTGCGCGCCGGGTCCACGAAGGCGTTGGCGTAGCTCACGGGCAGGTGGTAGGGACGCACCTCCACGAGCACGGCCGCGGGGAGCTGGTGGGCGGCGAAGGTGTTCTGCTTGCCGCTGGGAGTGGTCATCACGGCAGCGCGGAGCAGGGCGGCCGTGGCCCGGGTTGCCAGCGCGCGCGCCGCAGCGGCTTCCTCCGCCGGGATCTCCTTGCGCCCGATGCTCTTGCCGGTGAGGTTGTCGCACAGGCCGTCCAGGTCAATGGAGAAGTACTTGTAGTAGCAGGCGGAGTTGTACTCCACGTCGCCGAGCATGTCGGCGCCGGCGTCCTCTTCCGTGTCCTCCTCCTGGCCCTCCTTCAGATCGTCCACCGCAGTGAAGTAGTCGAACTCGTGATCTACCTTGTGCGTGGAGAGGGCGTGCGCCACCTGGGCGGCGGCCTCCACGTCGCGGAACGCCTGGGAGGTGGTCATTCGCCCGAAGAGACCGATGTCCACGGTGATCGGGCGAAAACCGGCTTGCTGCGCCTTCGCCTGAAGCTCCTTGGCCGGAACCTTGTCGAACTCCTGGGCGTTGCTGGCTTCCGTGGCGGCGTTGCGCAGCACCTTCGTGACAGCATCCACGTCGGCGTCGGTGAGGAACATCGTCTGCGCGGTTCGCAGGTCCTCGCGCTCCTTACCTTCTTTGGTGCCGAAGCCGGTAGCCTTCTTCGCGGCCACCTCGGCTAGGTCGGGGGCGATGCCATCCTTGTGGAGACGCTCCCGCACCATCTCGGGGAGTTGGCGGGTGCGGGTGCCCAGGCTGCCCTCAAGGGCATCCTGGAAGATACCCGAGCGCCGGATGCTGCGCTTCAGGCACTGGCTGGAGATGCGGGCGCGCTTGACGCCGCCGAACACGCATTCCTTCGGGCTCCCGGTGTCATCGCGGTTCAGGTTGGAGGGAGCATGGTTCTGGAGCACATGGATTTCGATCAGCATCTGGGTTCGTCCTTTCGTTCACAAGGGGGAAGGTGCGTTTGCTTGCGGAGCCACCGGAATGGGTGGCGGGGGTGCGTAGAAGTCCTGCGCCCATTGGCGCTGAACGCGCTTCTCAGGGTGGGTCCAGCGGCGGAGGTCATCCAGCAGGCGGGGCCAGTCAATGCTGACTTCCTTGGCCGCGGCAAGCTTGACGGACTGGCGGAGGCGGAACGCCATCTCGCCGCCAGCGAAGCCCTGGACGATGCGGTCGAACTCGGCGTCGAGGAGGATGCGGAAGCGGCGTTCCACGGCCTCCGCGCTCGTGTTCGGTCTCAAGCCGACCTGGGCCAGCGTGCCGGCGAAGCTGCGAGGCGCCGGCTGTTTCGGGTGTCGCAGGCGTTCCGGCGTGGACGCATAGAGGGTGGCGATCAGGAAGAAGCACTCCATATCCCGGCCGCGCCCTTCGGCGTCAAGAAGACGGAAGAACCAGGCCACGCCGCGTGCCTCGGGCCAGATTAGGCCGGAGTTGCGGCGCAGCATCGCCAGTTCGCCCTTGTCGAGGGCCTTCAGACGGTCAATAAAGTCGCGGCAGGGCTTCAGCCGCTCCTCATCGCGGGTACCGACAGACTCGGGTGGTGCCGCGGGAACCTGGGTGTCACTCATCGCTGCTTACCTCCTTTGCTGGGGGCGGCGCCCCGGCGGCCTTTCCGTCGCTCTGACGCCGCCTGCGGGTTGAGCAGTGACCAGACGCCGCCGCCGAAGAAGCGCCGGGCTTCTACCAGGCGGCGAAGGGCATCGGCGTCGGTGTCCAGGTCGCCGATAGCCCATTCGAGCGCGTGGTCGCCGGTGCTGCGCACGGCCTGCTGCCAGTCGGCTCGCCAGGCCGCGCGCCGGGCATCATACTCCGCTTCGGGCGTCGGCTGCGCCAGGGTGCGCAGAAGAGTGCCGTAGTGTGGGCGCAGTTCGGCCCAGAAGCGGCGCTGTGCGGCTGCAACGAGGGTATCAAACGCCTTGGTGTTGCCGGCGCCTTGGCGGGGATAGGCGCGCTTGATCGCTTGTTTCAGGTAGTAGGCAACCGAATCGCCCTGGTCCATGGCTCGCTGGGCTTCGCCACCGGGTGCGCCAGCCAGCAGCAGGGCGTAGGGGATGGGGGGAAGCTGCTCGCGCTGCCACTCGAAGACCTTCATCTTCATGTCGGTGCGCATGCCGTAGAGACGCAGGGAGAGAGGCGCCTCGCGGCGGCGCACGTCCTGGTCCACGAGGCGCGTATACTGCGTGACGACCGGTGGCCGCTCGAAGGACGTTTCGCCCTTCTCGGATTTGTAGTCCGCTTGGCGGAGAAGGGCGAACGGCCCGATGTCCCGCCACACCTCGCGGCCCTCCTGGGGGCGCAGGGGGCTTGGCCCCTTGGTCGTGGTGATGCGGTAGGGCACGCTGGGGTCTCGCCACAGGAAGTCGCAGGAGGCTCCGGCAGAGAAGCGCATCGTGCGGACCAGCGTCGAAGCGTCCGCACCGGTGAGCGAGCAGCGACCGGAGCCGCCCGGGATGAGATGGATACGCCGGGGGCGCCAGGTGAGGGCCTCCAGGAGACTGGCGCTGGTGCTGCGGCCTTGGGTCTTTGGCGGGCAGTCGTTGCGCCATGCCGTGGGTGCGTCGCCGCTGGCTGCGGGCAGGTCCAGCACACAGCAGTTGAGGCACAGCGTCTCGAACAGCGACTCGCCCACGACCAGGCCGTACCATGGCGGCGCACCGTTGATGGAAGGGGAGAGGCCCGCGCCACCGGCCGTCATGAAGGGGGGGATCGTAGTCAGCAGGCGGGCAGCAGCCGCCGGACATGCGCCGAAGTCCGTCTCCTTGACATGGTGGAAGTGCAGCACACCGGTGCCGGACGGGATCGGGGGCAGCAGGCCGGCGAGGGGTTTGGTCTCGTCCGCATCCATCCCCGCCGTCTGCAGGAAGGGGTGCTCCGGGTGGAACAGGTCGAAGCGGTCGGCCCACTTCTGGAAGTAGACATCCACCCGCTCGCTATCGAACTGGCCGGCATCCAGGAGATCGGCCAGGCCCTGGATGTCGCGAAGCGGATGGATATCCATCACCAGGGCCACCAGGAGACGGTAGAGACCGAACTCCACGGTGGGCAGCGGGTCGCGGATCTCACGGAGCCGGGGCGCCTGGTGCAGCACCTGGCGCAGCCCGAGCTCGTCCGGGCGGCCATCGAGGCCCAACACGGGGATCCAGGGTTCGGAGAGCAGGTCAAAGGTCGCCATTGGTTTCACCTTCTGCGATACGCAAGAGTCCGAGCGCCGGGTCATCGCGCAGGATGACGGGGCGGCGGTGGCCGTCGGAAGCCTGGTGCAGTCCACGCCACTCCCAGTCCGTCATTGGGATGACCAGGTGGTGGCGGAGCCACTTCGGGCCGGTGAAGTCCGGCTCGCGGCCTTCGGCATCGAGAAGGCCGTTCAGCCACCAGGCCGGAATGTCCACCTTCTGCAAGAACAGGCGCCGGAGCAGGGCACGCTCCGGGGGATAGTCGGCGCGCGTCACGTCCACCAGGTCCGGGTCGTGCAGCGCAAGGGCGGCGCGGGTGCGGTCGCCCAGGCGGGTGCGCGCGTGGAAGTAGTCGGCGGCCTCTCCCTCGTCGGCTTCGTCCACGGGCCGGGCGCCGGTTTCGGTCAGCCGGAACGCGCGCGGGTTCGGCTCGGGAATGAGGTGTTGCCGCGCCAGGCTTGCCTCGCGGGCCAGGGCCTGTTGGTGGTCGGCGGCAGCTCGGGCCAGGCAGGCGGGGTCCACCACCCCGTCCGGCAGAGGAGCCTCACCATAGCAGCCCTCGATGAGAGGGCGGAAGTGGGCCGGCAGGTGGAACTCGGGGTAGGCAGCCAGGAGTGCCAGGGTACGCAACAGGGGCTCGGGCTGGTAGATGCGGCCCGTGTTGCCGAAGTCGTAGCTCCCGGCGTCCGGGAGGAGAACATGGAGGACAGGATCCGATCCGGTGGGCCGGATGCCACGCTCGTGGCGGTGGAGGCGGCCGCTGCGCTGAAGCAGCAGATCAACGGGGGCGAGGTCGGAGACCATCACGTCGAAGTCAACGTCCAGGCTCTGCTCTACTACCTGAGTGGCTACCAGGATAGCCCGACGTGGACGCGTGGGCTTCCCCTCCTTGCGGGCATTGCTCCCGAAGAGGTCCACGACCTGGCGCTCGACATCCTGGCGGCGTTCGGCACGAAAACGGGCATGGAACAGGAGCAGCTCGCAATCGCGAAGCGTGTCCTTGAACTCGGGGTCCGAGTCACGCATCCTCAGCAGTGCGCGGTAGATAGCTTGGGCGGTGTTGACGGTATTCGCGAGAACGCAGGCGCAGCCGCCCGCAGAGACCTGGACCGCGACCAGGCGGGCGGTTGCGTCTGGGTCATGCAGAAGCCCACGATGGCACTGGATGCGAAGGCGGCGGCGCAGGGCGTCCGTGCCACGGACGGGTGCCATACGAGCGTCTCCCTCGGGTGAGACGAAGGTGAGCAACGGATAGGGGTCGTGGACATCAGCGGCCGGCGGCAGGGGGGCGCTGCCGGCGTAGGCGTGCGCCAGGCGCTGCTTCTGAGCGTGGGAGAGCGTAGCGGAAAGCAGGATGACGGGCGTTCCGAGCGCGCGGCACCATGCGAGAAGGCGCTCCAGAATGGTGGTCATGTAGGCGTCGTAGGCATGCACCTCGTCCACGATGAGGACTTTGGAGCCCAGACCGAGCAAGCGCAGGAACCCATGCCGAACGTGAAGTGCCGCCATGAGAGCCTGGTCAATAGTGCCCACACCTTCAGGGGCGAGAAGCGCGCGCTTGGTGGGCCGGAACCAGTCGAGGGAGCGTGCTTGTTCCGCGGCGTCCTCTTCATCCGCGTCGAGATTCGGTGGGGCGAGAGGGCTGTCGTCGTCGAGGAGCCACGCCATGCCATGCACGAGCCGGGGGCGCGCAGCGGCAGGATGTCTCTCGGCGATGAAAGCGGCATACCGGTCGTGCATCTGGTTGCTGGTTGCCGCCGTAGGCAGGGCGATGTAGGCGCCGTCGCGTCCGGTTGCACGGCGCCAGTGCTCAGCCAGGTAGATGGCTGCCTCCGTCTTGCCTTCGCCCATCGGGGCTTCGATGATCGCCAGCCCCGGGGGTGGCAGGTTGGTCAGGCACACGTCTTCCAGGGCGCGCTGAGTGGGACGCCGGTCGGGCAAGTGGGGCCAAATGGCCGGGAAGGAGAGTGGGGGAGTCTCGGGCGGTGCGGGTCGCGCCGTTCCAAGCTGGAGGCGGCCGACAACGCGGGCGGCCTCAACGCGTGCTGCTGCGAGGTAATGGGCTGGAGATGGGGCTTCCATCGCGAGCGCGCGGTAGTGGAACAGCTCTTCATTCGACGCGATCCAGTCGGCCAGGACGATCACACCGGAGAGGCGGACACCGGCGACGCTGGCGTCTTCGAATTGGTCAAAACGCAGAGGGGGCGGCACAAGCAGGGCGAACAGCGCGGCAGCCAGCGCGTCGCGAAGCGCGTGCCACTGGGCGAAGCGGGCCGGATGGGTCTGCTCCTCGGCGTTGCCGGGGCTGGCGAAGTCGCCGTGGTGGCCGTGCAGCGCCAGTGAGACAACGCCCGCAGAGCGCCGGTTCCAGCCGTACGATTGCATCAGGTGCCGCATGACCCACTCGGCGGATCGGGCTTCGTGGCGGAAAGGGTCGGGGGAAGGGGGGATGTCCAGCCCAAGGTCGCGCAGGGGTTCCACCAACTCGGGCACCTTCCCCTGAAAGAGGGGGTCCGCCTTGCCGATGTCGTGCAGGCTGGCCAGGTAAGCCACCCACTGCAACGAGAGGGGATCGGGCGGCGGGAACCGGTGCAGCAGTGCTTCACAGACCGCCGCCACGTCGAGCATGTGGTACAGGAGCGGGTGGAAGGCATCCGGGTCATTGGGGTCAGTCTTCCCCCAGAGCTTGAGCAAAGCATCGTCAGTCATGGCAGCAAATCCTTCCGCCAAATGCTACCACAGATGGGTGGACACCTGTATGTCCATCTGCTGCGATAGGAAGGAAAGCCGTTGATCAAGATGGGTGATCGGGGGGGCGGTCCCCGTAAAGCGACAGAATGGCGTGCGCTTCGAGCGCCACTCGACGGCGCAGTTCCTCGGGAGCAAGTGCCTCAGCATGGCGCCCCCACCGCAGGATCTCCTTGGTGATCTCCTCCAGTCCGGCGACGGTGGCCGAGAGCACCACCGACCCGTCTGCCGCGTCCTCGATGGTGTGCGTGAACTGCCAGCGCATCGAGCGCACCAGTGGAGCCACCGCGGGGAGGAAGCGCACCCGAATGGCGACAGGATCGCCGCGAAGGACGCGCACGCAGCCGGCGACATAGCGGACAAGGCTCCAGTCGGCGGGGATCGTGAAGCGCCGGTCGGTGAGTTCGCAGGCATGGATGCGGTCGAGGGCGAACTCGCGCACCTCGTCATGGGTGGGGTCGCGGGCGACGAGCATCCAGAAACCCGAGAGCCAGGCGATGCAGTAGGGCTCCACAGGGCGCACGCGCCGGCCGGTGGAGAGCGACTCGTAGTCCATGCGGACCGCCACACGCTCGCGACAGGCCCGCAGCAGAGGGTAGAAGGGCGCACGAGAGTAATCGCGTCCGGTGCCGGGGGATGCCAGGAGATGCTGGCGCGCCCGCAGGGCCTGCTCTGCCACGTCCTGGGGGAGAGCCGACAGGATCTTGGCCATTCCTGATGCGAGGGCACGGGCGGTGGGCGGGGACTGAGGGGCGTCGAGGAATGCGATTCCAAGCGAGAGGGCGGTCACTTCAGCGAGCGTCAGGTCCAGGATGCCGAATGGGAGTCGGCCCTCAAGCACGTATCCTCTGCGAGCGCCGTCATAGCGGAAGGGCACTCGGAGTTCAGCGAGGTACGAGAGGTCCCGTTGGATGGTCTTGGTGGAACAGCCGCAGATGTGGGACAGCTCGGCGAGGCTGGGGGAGTTGCCCGACTGGAGGGCGGTGGCGATGTGAAAGAGGCGCGTGACACGGCGGAGACGGTCCTGGTCGCGACACGCGAGACCGGCAGTAGGAGAGGTGGTGAGTGACACGGGTGGACCTCCAGGCTACCAGGCGCATTGTACAGCAATCAGGGGAATAGGTCAACGGGGGAGGCGAAGCACAACGCCTGAGGATGCGGGTCCGGCCGGGGGCGCGTCCATTGCCGCCCCGCCACAGCAGTGCCTGGTCGTGCAGGGGGTGGATTGCGAGGCGGGGGAGAAGGAGAGTGACGCGCGGGGGAAGGGGTTGTGTGGGGTGTGAGAGGTGGTGGCGCGTGCCGCACCCCTGGTGCGTGCCGGGCGAACACACGGGTTCGCCCCAACCGCCGGGAGGGGCGTCGTAGGGGCGAACCACCCTGTTCGCCCGCCCCGGGGTGACAGCACAGCCTGCACCGGGCGAACACGCCTCCCCGGCCCCGCGGCGCGGCGCGGAGCAGGGCTCGCTGGGGCGCATCGTGCAGGGGTTTGAGACGGCCAGCACCCACGAGTACGGTTCGGCGTCAAGCACCACCACCGGGCTGCCTACGCTGGCAGGCTGTGGCAGCGCAACTCCCACGATCACATCATCCGCAGCGACGGAGAGCTGGAGCGCATCCGGGCCTACATTCTGAGCAACCCGGCGTGGTGGGCGCCGGACCGTGGGAACCCGGCCTGCAAGGAACCGGCAGACACGAACGAGGGGCCATTCGGCCTGGCGCCAACCGAGCGGTAGGGGCGAACCCGCGTGTTCGCCCTGCGCGGGTGATGTGCGATGCACCAGGGCAAATGCATCGGTCCGCCCTCGCGGGTCCTGCTTCGGCGCTCAGGGCGCGAGGGCGCAGAGGTCGGGAGGCATCCCGGGCGGTGCGGGCCGCGCTCGGTCACGGCGGCGGCGTGGCGGGGCTTCGGGTCGGGTGAGGATTGAAACCCACTCGTGCCCGTAACCAGCCTCTGCAATCGGCTCATTGCACCCGGCCTTCGGGTCGAGCCCTCCGCTGGCCGTCCCTCGGACGGGGACGATCTTCGCGCGGCCGCCCGGAGGGACCTACCTCGCAAGATCGAAGCTGGGGATGGGCAACTGCCGCCCTCCCTCCAGGGCGGATTGGTGCGCGACGATCCCCGGCACGGTCATTGCCAGGGATTCGTACACGTCAATGGCGGGCGGACGGTCGTTCACCAGCGCGTCAATGAACTCGTGCGTCAAGAAAACGGCCGAGCCGCCGTGCCCGCTGGCGCGCCGCAAGGGCTCCGGCAGCATGTCCGTCTTCCACCATTCGGGCAGGGCATACGGCTCGAAGGCCGAGAGCTGGCGGAGGAACCCCCCGTCGTCCTTCTCCGTCTGTCCGCCCGTGCGCACGATGATGCTCCCGAGTCCATTCGGATGGGGATCGAACAGGCTCATCTTCGTGCCGTACCACTGCCCGCGCTCGGTGCCCCGGTGGGCGCCGTACCAGAAGACGGCCACGCGGAAGGCGTTCCCCTTGTCCGTCTTGAAGAGCGCCGTCTCGTTCAGGAACGGGTTGTTGTAGGCATTGGGAAGGATGCCGGGGTCGTCGTGGCCCCAGCCCACGCACATAACGGACGCGAGGCGCTCACGCGTCACTCCCACGAGGTAGGCCGTGCAGTGCGTGGGGTAGAGCATCGGAGGGAAGCCGTGGCGCCATGTCTTGCTGCCATCCGGGTTGAACCAGAGGGTTTCGAGCCCGGCGTGGTGGTACTCCGATTCAGAGTAGAAGAGGTCCCCGAACTTCCCTTCCGCCAGGAAATTGCGCGCCGAGATGACGGCCGCATGGTAGTAGCTCGACTCGGCCATCATGTAGGTCAGGCCCGTGCGCCGCACCGTGTCGCGCAGCTCCTCGGCCTGCTCCAGGGAGATGCACGCCGGCACGGCGCAGAAGACGTGCTTCCCCGCGTTCATGCAGGCCACGGTGTGCGGAACGTGGTCGGGGGCGCCGCTGAAGACCGCCACGGCGTCCACGTTCTTGTCCTGGATCAGCGCCTCCAGGGAATCGTAGGTCTTATCGCACCGGTATCTCTCCTGGAGCCTGCTGCGCCGGTCTGGCCGGGGGTCACTGACGGCCTCCACGGTGCAGTTGGGATGCTCGTGCCACCAGAACCCGGCGCCGAACCCGCCTCCTACCACTCCCACCTTGATCTTGCGTGCGGATCTGCTCATGGTTGCCTCCTCGGCTTCGCTACTATCGGCTGCCTCCCCGTAACTGCTCAGGTGGGGGTTCCGAGCGCCCGCTTTCCGCGCGGACCTGTGGTCACCCACCTCGTGTAGGCGCTGTTCTCGCAGCAGCGTGAGCATTCCTTCCTCACCTGCGAGCCTCTGCAACGATTCAGGGAGGGGTTCCGAGCGCCCGCTATTGGCGCGGAACTGTAGCCCCCCACCCTACGCGAAGGCGGCGGGCGCGGTAGCGGCAGATCGCCAAGGAGAGCCACAACGGCGGTCAAGATCCTTCCAGCGATGGTCCGGGCGACAAGCCCTCTGTGCCCCGACCGCGCAGCGAACGCAGGCCGGGAGGGCAGCTAGGCCATCCGGGGAACGCCCTGCGCTTCACTCGGGCTCCGGATCGGGTGGAGAGGGTTCCGGGCGCCGAGAGCTGCGCGGGGCCGGCTGCCGGGTGCTGCGGTGAGCGGTCGGAAGCGGCTCTCCTATCCGGACAGAGTCACACGGTCACCCAACCACCCAACTACCCAACCACCTCATACCGCCCCTGCCCCAACGCGGCGTTGTCGCCCACGTGCGCCAGGCTGCCCAGGAGGACCAGGGGCAGGAACTCGGAGAGCGGCCCGGCGTAACTGATGGTGCCGGCGATGCCGCGCGCGGGCACCCGCCGGTCCTGGCGGCGGCTGTACCGCTCCCACCCGTGGTAGACCAGCGAGGAAGCGGCGATCTGCACCGCCTCCGCCCGCTCCAGCAGCTCCCGGTAGGGCAGCTCCGGCGAGGCGCCGCAGTACGCCTGGGCCAGTCGGGTGTAGCGGCGGAGCAGGCAGCGGATGAGGGTGGCGAAGGTCGGCTCGCAGGCCATGCTCCTGTCGGCCAAGAGGCAGGTGGGGGTCACGAACCGCAGGTGCAGGGCGTCGGCATCCCACCGGCCTGCGTGCGCCACGATCTGCTCCCAGGTGATCGGGAGACACGCGGCGCGCACCGGCGAGTCGCCGCCCTCCCAGACGGGGGCGCTCTCCTCGCTGAGCGGGTGGTAGGACGTCACCTGCTCGACCGCCACCGAGCCGCGGCCGCGCCCGATGCCCTCCCTTGCCAGTTGCGCCAGCGCCAGGATGAAGTAGGGCAGGTAGTCGTTCCCCTGGCCAATCAGCGCCAGCCCCGCAGCGAGCGAGGAGCCGGGCCGATGGTCGAGCTGGCCGTTCCCCGGGGGCACGACGACGAAGGGGCGCGGGAAGGACGCGAACCCCCCCGCCTTCGTGGCCTCGGCGGGCGGGCGCGGCTCGAACACGGCCGGGAAGGCGCACACGCCCTCGAGCACGCAGCCGGCACACTCGCGGCGCTGCGGCTGCTGGCACGAGAGCCGCCGGAACGTGGACGCGAACGCCCCCCGAAGCGTGCTGCCGCTGAAGGGAGGCAGCGTCACTGTCTGCTGGCACTGCAGGCGAAAGCGGTAACAGTGAAGACGGAACCCTGTGAGCATGTGCTACTCCCCGACGAGTTGCCGCGAATCGAAGCCCCCGATGGCGCTGGGAACGGGCTGGAAGTGCGCAGCCTGGTGAACAGCCGGAGTCCGGAGCAAGCGTTCGCTGAACGCTGCTTCCGGCTTGGGGCGTGTGTTCGGCGCGGCACAGCGAACTCCTTCCCTGTTTCCTGCGGACGAAGGCCGGTGGATGCTTCGCGCCCCGGCAGGGCGGTCGCGCGAGGGCGGCTCCCGCGTGGGCAGCGCCGGGAGCCAGGGCGTCGGGAGGCTCCCATGCCCACTGCGCTTGGGTGTCGCGCCCGGCCCGGGCCGAAAAGGTGCCTTGCCAAGCGATGTAGAATTGAGACCCCCGGCGGACGCCGGCCGGCGCGAGAGGGACCGAGGAGATGGCCGGCGCCGGCATCGGAAAGGCACGAGTATGAAACCGCTCAACGTTGCTATCATCGGGCAGGGGCGCAGCGGCCGCGACATCCACGGCGCCTACCTGAAGAAGGACCCGGAGTACTTCCGCATCGCCGCCGTGGTGGATCTCATCGAGGACCGCCGCCACCGCGCCGCCGCCGAGTACGAGTGTGACGTCTACGCCGACTACCGCGAGCTGCTCAAGCGCAGCGACCTCGATCTGGTCGTCAACTCGACGCCCAGCCACCTGCACGTCCCGGTGACGCGCGAGTTCCTGGCGGCGGGGTTCAACGTGCTGTGCGAGAAGCCGCTGGCGAAGCGGGCCTCGGAAGTGGACGACCTGATCGCCGTCTCGAAGCGCGCCGGCAAGGTCCTCGCCATCTTCCAGCAGTCGCGCTACTCGCCGGTCTTCCTCAAGCTGCGAGAGGTACTCGCCTCCGGCGTGCTCGGCCGCATCGTCCAGATCAGCATGGCCTGGAACGGCTTCGGGCGGCGCTGGGATTGGCAGACGCTGCAGAAGTTCAACGGCGGCAGCCTGCTCAACACCGGACCCCATCCCCTCGACCAGGCGCTGCAGCTCTTCGGCGAGGGAATGCCGGAGGTCTTCTGCCGCATGGACCGCGCCAACACCTGGGGCAACGCCGAGGACCACGTCAAGATCGTCTTGAGCGGCACGGGCCATCCGATCATTGACATGGAGGTTTCCTCCTGCCTGGCGTACCCGTGCTTCAGCTACAATGTCTACGCCACGCGCGGCGGCCTGAAGGGCTCGCAGACGGCCATGGAGTGGAAGCACTTCATCCCCGAGGAGGCACCCGAGCAGCGCCTGATCGAGGAGCCGCTGCGCACGGAGGAGGGTCTTCCCTGCTACTGCCGGGAGGAGCTGGTTTGGCACACCGGGAGCTGGGACGCGAAGGAAGCCCGCGACGCCAGCGGCGGCTCCTTCACGAACGCGGTAGCCAGCATCTACCACATGCTGTACCGCACCCTCGCCACCGGCGCGCCGCTGGAGGTCACTCCCGAGCAGGTGCGCCGCCAGATCGCCGTCATCGAGGAGTGTCACCGCCAGAACCCGGGCATCTACTGATAGGAGAGACTTTTGAGGGTTTCGCGAGAGAGGCTGGATCCGTCAACGCTGGCCGTAGCGGCCCGCCTGGAGGATCAGTACCGCGGCGTGCCGCTGGTCGCCCTCGGCCAGACGGTGCTCTGGGATGAGCCGACCAAGGCGGCGCTCTTCGGCGTGCTCTCGGCGCTGCACCCCGGCCAGCGCCGGATTCTGCTCGGCATCAACGACCATGACTACTTCTCCAAGACGGCGGCGCCGCTCCCCACCGACGAGCCGTTCGCTCTCGTGGAGCACAACGACGGCACCACGCGCGACCTGTGGGTGGCCACCGGCGAGGTCTCGATGCTCTTCGGCAGCGAGACAATCCCCACCCGCGACCTGCTGCACCAACACGGCGTGGAGCTGGAGAAGGCCGCCCGCGGCGCCCTCGAAGGCCGAGAGGACTTCATTGACCGCGTGACCACCGCCTGGGGCTGGCGCGGCATCGCCCAGACCGGGCATGGCCGCCAGATCGCCCACGAGATCCGCCTCTCTCCGGTCCTCCCCTATCTGTGCGACATCCTGCGCTGGGGTCTCTGCGAGAGCGCCGCCCTGCTCCACGAGCCGCGGCACCAGGAGGCCGCCGCCGACTTCGCCGACGAGGTGATCTGCTGGGTGCGCTCCTTCGCCCGCGACCATCCGGGCGCCCTGCTGTCGGACGCCTACCGGGCGATGCACCTCCGCTTCTGCCGGCGCCTCACCGGGAGCGAACCGGACGGCGTGGAGACCTTCACCTCCACGGACGCGTTCCGCTTCCACACAGGGAGCGTCGGGCGGGCGCGCTTCCGCCTCCTCGATCTCTTCCTCAACCCCGAGACCCGCGAGATCCTCCGCGACGCCTACGACCACGCTGTGCAGGGAACGCAGACCTACACGTTGGACCGCTTCGGCGAGGGCGCCATCCCCTTCGACCTGGTGGTGCCCGGCCGGGGCCGCGGCACGATGCGCATCCTGCCGGACGGCGTGGCCGTGGCGACCCCCGACCCGGTCTGGATCCCCGCCGGGCGCCGCGTGGAGAGTGCCGCCGAGCTGGCCGCCGTCACCGAGCGCGCTCTCGGCCCCGATGTCGCGCTGGTGGGGAAGGGCTACGTCTTCGTCTGCATGGTCACCTCCGAGGCGATCCTGGTGTTCCATGAAGGGGGATCGTCCTACGTCGCGCGCACGGCGCGCATGCTCCAGGCGGTGGCGGAGCGGGGCATCCGCGTGCCCCTCTATCCAATCCTGCGCATCCGGCACCACACCTGGGACGCGCTCTCAGGCACCGAGACGTGCTTCCAGCTCCCGGAGCACCTGGCCGACGCTTTCGATACGCCGCACATCTGCGGCGCCGAGCTGGCCCGCCGCTGGCGCGGCGTGGTGGCCGAGAAGAAGCACCTCCTGGAGGAGGTCGCCGGCCTGGGCGGCGCGCGCGACCTGCTGGCCTTCCTGGCGCGGCGGGGGAACGACGACTGGCTGGAGCGCCTCGAAGCCTACACCCGTGCCCATGACCTGCTGCTGGAGATCCGAGACCGCTCGCAGGCGTTCGAGGCGCGCAGCCAGGCGCTCTTCGAGGAGTCGAACCGGCTGAAGGAGGAGGTCCAGCGGATCGAGACGGCGAAGGGCGAGAACTACCGCCAGCGGATCAAGCCGCTGCGCGAGCGCCTCTGGGACCTCGCCCGGCAGGGGGTGGATGCCGGCCCGGAGGTGGAGGACTTGCAGCGCCGCACCGCCGAGGAAGAGGCGCCGCGAGTGGCGTTCGACCGCGCCCTGCGCGAGCGCCGCGAGCGGATTCGCGCCCTGGACCAGGAGGCGAAGGCGGTGCGCAAAGCGCGCATGCAGAACGAGAAGGGACCGGAGGCGGCGGAGGCGCGCCGCGCCATCGCCGGCATCGAGCGGGAGGCCGAGCGCGCCCTCCTGGAGCTGGTGCGCCGCGCCCTGCTCGTCAGCCGGGGCCTGCCGCAGAGCAACTTGCGCCCCAGCGCCTGGTGGTTCCCCCTGGTGGACCCCACCGGCCGCTGGTTCGAGGACCTGGCGCACCGCATGGAGGTCTACTTCGAGCCTCTGAGCCCGTGCGAGCCGTGAAAGGCAAGGCGCAATCCGTAAGGCGTAATGCGTAGTCCGTAAGCTGTAGCGAAGGGACGCTGCCGGTTACGCCTTATTACGCATTGTCGAGGGGTGAACGTGTCGGAACCACGCTGTATGATCGAGACCGAGCACCTGCGCAAGGAGTTCGGCGACGTGCTGGCGGTGGAGGACCTCTCCTTGCGGATCCCCGCCGGGGAGTTCTTCGGCTTCCTCGGGCCGAACGGATCCGGGAAGACCACCACCATCAAGCTTCTCACCGGGCTGCTGCGGCCCACGAAGGGCCGGGCGCTCATCGGCGGGCACGACATCCAGCGGGACCACATCGCCGCCAAGCGCCTCATCGGCTACGTGCCGGACACCCCCTACCTCTACGAGAAACTCTCGGCGCGCGAGTTCCTGGGCTTCGTCGGCGATCTCTACGAGCTGCCGGAAGCGACGATGAAGGCGCGCATCCCCGAGCTGCTCGAGCTCTTCGGCCTCACCCCGGTGGCCGACCGCCTGATCGAGGACTACTCCCACGGCATGCGCCAGAAGGTCGTCATGTCCGCCTGTCTCCTCCACGAGCCCCGGGTGATCATCATTGACGAGCCGATGGTCGGCCTCGACCCGCAGAGCGCCCACCTGGTGAAGACGATCCTGCGCCGCCAGTGCGACGAGGGCGCCGCCGTCTTCATGTCCACCCACACCCTCTCCCTCGCCGAAGACGTGTGCGACCGCGTCGGGATCATCCTGAAGGGGCGGGTGATCGCCCTCGGCAGCGTGGCGGAGCTGAAGGCGCAGTTCGGAAACGAGGGCGACCTGGAGGAGCTCTTCCTGGATCTGACGGGGCGGATTGTGGAGTAGCGCGGGAGGCCTGCGGCCTCATGCCACTTGGAAGGAGTGGCCGCAAGAGCTCTGAGAAGCCGTTTGGGAAGTACCCTCGCGG
>JACQGM010000254.1 GCA_016199585.1 Armatimonadota bacterium | reverse complement strand
TCGCCGACGCCTCGCACGAGCTGCGCACGCCGCTCACCATCATGCGCGGCGAGGTGGAAGTGGCCCTGCGCACGGTGCGCGACACCAAAGAGTACCAGCGGGTGCTCAACAGCATCCTGGAGGAGATGAACCGCGTCTCCTCCATCGTGGATCATCTGCTGCTCCTGGCGCGCGCCGACTCCGGGCAGATCCAGGTGGAGCGCCAGCCCGTGGAGATCAATGAGATCCTGGAAGACCTCCACCCCCAGGCGCTGCTCCTGGCTCAGCCCAAGCGAACCGCGGTGACCATCCGCGAGCAAGGGCGAGTGATGGTGCTCGGCGACTCGGGCAAACTCCGCCAGCTCTTCCTGAACCTGATTGACAACGCGATCAAGTACACTCCCGAGGGGGGCTCCGTGGAGGTCCGCCTCGGCTCGGAGAATGGCTTCGCCGTGGTGGCCGTTTCCGATACCGGCATCGGCATCGCCGATGAGGACGTCCCGCACATCTTCGACCGCTTCTTCCGCGCCGACCGAGCGCGCAACCGCGAGATTGGCGGCACGGGCCTCGGCCTGGCCATCTGCCAGTGGGTCATCGAGGCGCACCACGGCTGGATTGACGTGCAGACCGCCCTCGGGGAGGGATCGACCTTCACCGTCTATATCCCCCGGGTGATGCCCTCCGCCATCCATTCCGGCGACGAGGCCGAGGCACTGGCTCAGCCTGTACATTAGAGACTTCTAATGATCTTCTAATCCGATTCTAATCATTTTCTAATCATTCCTTAATTCTAGGCTGCTATACTGGCTATTGGTGGGATGTTCGAGGCACACCCCGCCGGGAGAGCCGCCCGTCGGCACGATCAGGCACCCAGCCTGACGGCTGATCTCTTTGAGAATCACACGCGCACGAATAGATCGAACTACCCCGGCAGGCCTGGGATGCCGGGCCCGGCATTATCGCCGAGGCACCTCGCCGGGGCGGCTCTCCATCTCCCCACTTGGCACCCGTTCTTCATCCCGCGGCGCCATGTGCCCGCGGTCGGTCGGCCCGGATCACGCAGCGGAGGGCAAGCGATGGCGGTTGACCTTTACGACGAGTTGGGCGGCGGCTACGACGTGATCATCAACTGGGAGCGGCGGCTCGCCCGCGAGACTCCCTTCTACCGCGACCTCTTCGCGCGCCACCAGGTGGCGCGCCTGCTGGACGTCGGCTGCGGCACGGGCTGGCACGCCCGCCTCTTCGCCGGCTGGGGCATCGCCGTCGTCGCCGCGGATCCCAGCCGGGCGATGCTGGATGTGGCTGGCGAGGTGACGCGCGGCCTCCCGGTGCAGCTCGTGGAGGCCGGCTTCGCCGAGCTGCCGGGGCTCTGCGAGACCCCCTTCCAGGCGGTCGTCTGCCTGGGGAATACTCTCCCCCACGCCACCACGCCGCGGGCGCGAGCCGCAGCCCTAGCGGCCTTCCGCCAATGCCTCGCGCCGGGCGGAGTGTGCGTCATCCAGACGCTCAACTACGACCTTCTGCGGGCCACGGGCGAGCGGTTCCAGCCCCTCTCCCACGGCGTCGTGGATGGCCGCGAGCAGATTCTCCTGCGCATGTTCGACTTCGGGGCGGTGACCTGGCAGTTCAACATCCTGCGCTTCACCCGCCGCGACACCGGCTGGGAGTTCACCGTCTCCAGCGCGCAGCACCTGCCGGTCTTCAGCGCGGACCTGGCGGCTCAGCTCCAGGCCGCCGGCTTCCACGGCGTGCGCCTCCTCGGCGGCTTCGATGGGAACCAGTTCGACCCCGGCGCGTCCGACATGCTGCTGGCGGTGGGGCAAGGGTAGGTCGCGGGTGGCCGGTGCGGGCCACGGCAGCCCACTCGGCGCTGGCATCAGTTCCTGCGCCGGCTCAGCATCTCCTCCGTCGCCGCCAGCACCTCCGCGACGGCGAGGGGCTTGCGGAAAACCCGGTCACAGACAGTCCAGGCATCCAGCGGCGGGTCGCCCGCGAACATCAGCACGGCGGTGCCGGGGCGCGCGAGCTTGATCCGGCGCGCCAGGTCCAGCCCGGTCATGCCCCCGGCAAGCAGGTGGTGGTCGGTGAGGACGACGGCCACCGCGTGGTGCTGGAATAGCCGCCATCCCTCCTCGCCGGTGAACGCGCTCAGGATGTCGCAGCCCAGGCGGTCGGCGAGGGCGATGGCGAGCAGTTCGGCCAGGCCGCGGTCGTCCTCCACCACGAGGACGCACGGGTCGGCGGTGGCGCGGCCACCACGACCCGTGTCTTTGCCGTCTTGCATCGTATCGGTAGTCCCCTCGAGAGAGATGCCGGCGCCTGGTGCCCGGGGCAGCCGGTGGTGGCCGGAGGAAAGTCGGTGGGTCACTGAGGCACGGACTCGCTGCCCGGCATCACCATATCTATTGTTCACCGTGCAGCCGCGCGCCAAACTCGTGAGGGGGTGTCAAAGGGTGGCAAATGGCCTCAGCCCACGGCGAGCACGTCCTGTTGGCGCCGCGCGATATCCATCTGCATGTCCCACAGCTTCTTGAAGGCGCCGCCCTCCTTTGCCAGCAGCTCCTCGTGGGTGCCGACCTCCACGATCTTCCCCTTATCCAGCACCACCAGCCGGCTGGCGCTCCGCAGCGTGGAGAGGCGGTGGGCGATGGCGAAGGTGGTTCGCCCCTGCACCAGGCGCTCGATTGCTTCCCGGATCTTCACCTCGGTCTGGGTATCCACGGAGGCGGTGGCCTCATCGAGAATCAGGATGCGCGGGTTCCGGAGGATGGCGCGGGCGATGGAGATGCGCTGGCGCTCGCCGCCGGAGAGCCCGGCGCCGCGCTCGCCCACCGTGCTGTCGTAGCCGTCCTGCATGCGGCAGATGAAGTCG
>JACQGM010000237.1 GCA_016199585.1 Armatimonadota bacterium | reverse complement strand
GGTCTGGACCGGTAGAGGAACCCCGGCGGAGATGCTTCGGTTCGGAACCTCAGCATGACAGGTGCGGGGGCTTGGAACGGTGGCGCCAGGGCACCGGCACGCCGCACCCGTCAGTTCCTTCCCCTGCTAACCGGGGCGCCGCACCCCGGTGGGTTGCTCGGGATGACAGGGACTTGGGTCCTTGGCGCTGCCAAGCGCCATTACCTGACTGCAACACTTGTTGTCTGACGGTTCCTAAGAAACACCGCCGTCCCCTGACGCGGAGACAGGGCACAGCACCACCCTGACGTCGGTGTCCCTCTCGAAGCCGCTCGTTGCTCGGGAAGCATGGCGCGGTGAACTCCCGCGCCACACCCCACCCGGGTGCGTATCGTCGCGCCCACGGCGGTCTCAGCCTTCCTGAAGAGGATCGCCATCGGCCTCAGCGGGGCCGCCGGAAGGCCTGCTCGCAGTGGCCCTCCGGCGACCCTGCCGGGCCAGTCGGGGGCGCGTCAGCCGGCAGAGGCGCGGCTGCGCGCGCGGTTGTCTGGTTGTTACGGGTTGCGATAGTCGAACTGGCCGTAGTTGTACGGGCGCCCCGCGGCCGAGTCGGCAGGCAACAGGACTTGCTTCACCATCTCGAGACCCGGCAGCCACTTGACGTGTCCGTCGCCGAAGATCATGTTCACGCCGCCAAAGTGCCGCCCGGACTTGCAGTCCTTCCGGAAGCCCGCGTATAGCTCGTCACACCTGCTCTGCATGTTCATCGCATCGCCGATTCCCGGGATGTAGTGCTGCTGGACACCGGGTATCACTTGGGTGGCCCAGCGAGCCATGTAGTAGGGATGCCCCCACATCTTCGGCCCTTCCCAGATCACGAAGAGCTTCGAGGGCGACTCCACCTGCGCCTCGGCCAGACCCGCGCCGCGCTGCAGCACCAGTTCGCTCCCCTCATACGACCCGGCGCTAATGTCGTTACCTCCTCCCGTCGCGACGACGCCGTCCGGGCAGACCGCCATGGAGTTCCGGTTGTCCACGTAGGAGATGGTCTTCACCTGGGTCGTGTAGGGGTAGAGGAGCTCCTGCCAGGACATCCATCTCCCGGCTGGCTGGTAGGTCGGATACCCCCAGTTGTACTCGGGCACGAACTTCTCGTCGTAGTCCTGCTTGTACTGGAGCACCGCCAGGCCCCACTGCTTCTGGTTGCTCAGGCAGGCCGTGGCCCGGGCGCGGGCCCGGGCGCGCGAGAACACCGGGAATAGGATCGCCGCCAGAATCGCGATGATCGCTATGACGACAAGTAACTCAATCAGCGTGAACCCCTTGCGGTTCCTCATCTCTCCCATCTTCCTTCTCCTTCTCCCTCGCCGAGGGGGCCGGGGGGGCCTCCAGATGGAAGCGGCCGACCGGCGAGGCGACGACACCGGCCTTGTGACGTATCCGGGCGGCCGGCGGCGCGGGGCCGGTGGAATCCCGCACCACCAACTTCGGGGGTACCCGGATCATCCGCGGCGGTCCCTCCGCCGCGCCGCGGATCCGATCGAACAGCAGCCCGACCGCCTGGCGCGCCAACTCCTCCGATGGCTGGGCTATCGTGGTCAGCGGAACGCAGGCATAGGCCGCGGCCGCGATGTTGTCGAAGCCGACCACCGAGAGGTCCTCCGGGACGCGCAGCCCCGCCCCCTGGACCGCCTTCAACGCCCCGGTGGCGATCTCGTCGTTGTTGCCGAAGATCGCCGTCGGCGGCGACGGCAGCGCCAGCAGCTCCCGAGCGAGGAGGAGACCCTTGTCGTAGGCGGTATCGCCCTGGCCCGGTTGGGTCTGGGCGAGGAGAGCGTCGTCGGGGGCGCACCCGAACTCCTCGAGAGCCTGGCGATAGCCCTGAAGCCGTTCCGCGCTTGCCTGTCCCCCGTGGATGACGCCGATGCGCCGGTGGCCCAGCTCCAGGAGGTGGCGGGTGGCCAGGTAGCCGCCCACGCGGCGGTCCACCGTCACGCAGTCAATCGGGATACCGGGGAGCGGCTCGAGGCTCACGATCGGGATACCGGCATCCAGGAGCGGCTCCAGGGCATCCCCGTTCAGGTCGGCGCTGGCCGCCAGGATGATCACCCCTTCCACCAGGCTGCCGGCGAACTCCTCGGCGAACTGGGCCTGCATCTCCGGGTGCGCGGCGGCGTACCCCAGGGAAACGCGGTGGCCCTGCGCTGCTACGGCGCGGCTCAGCGCCTCGAGCTTGGCACGGACAACGCCGGAGAAGAGCTGGAACGCCAGGATCCCGATGCGCTCGCTCTTGCCCGTGCTGAGGTGGCGCGCGTACAGGTTGTGGCGGTACTTCAGCCGCCGGGCGGTCTCCAGCACGCGGTCGCGCGTGGCCGGGGCGATACGGTGGGCATCGCCCTTCCCGCTCAACACCACTGAGACGGTGAATACCGACACCTGCGCCTCCCGCGCCACCTCTCGCATCGTCAGCCGACCCCTGCCTGCCATCCCGCCCTTCCTTCGCGCTCAGACCGTCGGGCTATCCGGTTAGGCGCCATTATAGCAGGGGGGCGGCTGCTTGTCAAGGGGGTATTCGAGCGGAGCGGGCGGCTGCAGAGCAATGGTCGCAGACAGAGCGGCGACCCTACGTACCACGCGCATTCCGTAGGGGCCGCGCTCCGTCTCGG
>JACQGM010000238.1 GCA_016199585.1 Armatimonadota bacterium | reverse complement strand
CGGCGGGCACGTGGTGGACCTCCTCGTGGATCGCGGCGAGGAGGTGCGCGCCCTCGTCCGCCCGGAGGAGGCGGGCGAGAGCGTGCGCCGCCTGGAACGCCTCGGGGTGGCGGTCTGCCGCGGCGATCTCGCCGACTCCGCTTCAGCGGCGCAGGCGGTGGCGGGGGCGGACCGGGTGCTGCACTGCGCGGCGCGCACGGGACCCTGGGGACCGCGCCGCGAGTATCAGGCCGCCAACGTGACCGGCCTGGGGGCGCTCCTCGATGCCGCCCTGGACGCCGGGGTGCGGCGGTTCGTCCACGTCAGCTCGATCACCGTACACGGCAACGACGTGCGCGGCACCGCCGACGAGACGGCACCGCTGCGGATCGAGCGGAACCCGTACAGTTGGTCGAAGGTGCTGGGCGAGCGTCTCCTGGAGCGGGCGATCGCCGAGCGCCGGGCGCCGGTGACGATCGTCCGCCCGGGGTGGGTCTACGGCCCTCGGGACAGTGCGAGCTTCGGGCGCTTCGCGGCGATGATCCGGCAGGGGAAGATGGTCCGCATCGGGTCGGGAGCCAACCACCTGCCGCTCATCTACGTCGGCGACGTGGCGCGCGGGATCCTGCTGGCGAGTGAAGCCGAGCGCGCGGTCGGCCGGGCCTACATCCTCGTCAACGACGAGCCGGTGACCCAGCGCGACTACCTGGAGGCGATCGCCGCCGAGCTGGGGGTCGCGCCGCCCCGGCGTCACGTCCCCTACCGTCCGGCGCTCGCAGCGGGGGTCCTCTTCGAGACGCTCGGGCGGGCGCTGCGGCGGAGGCAGCCCCCGCCGCTCATGCGCTACGGCGTGCAGATGCTGGGCGGCGAGAACCGCTTCGTGATCCGCAGGGCGCGGGAGGAGATCGGGTTCTCCCCCCGGGTGAGCCTGACCGAGGGCGTTCGCCGGGGCATCGCCTGGTACCGGAGCGCGTTCCCGGCCGCCGACGGAAGGAAGGAGGAGTAGCCACATGGAGGTCCTCGTTACCGGGGCGAACGGTCTTCTCGGCCGCCACCTGGTCGCGGCGCTGCGGAGCCGTGGCGACAAGGTCAGGGCACTGGTCCTCCCCGCGGAGGACGCGGCCTGGCTGGAACAGCGCCGTGTCACCATCCACCGTGGCGACGTGCGCGCGCCGGAGACGCTGGTCGAGCCCGTGCGCGGCGCGGACATCGTCTTCCACCTCGCCGGGATGATGGGCGTGTGGTGCCCGATCTCCCACTACCACGCCGTCAACGTCACCGGCACCGAGAACGTCTGCCGGGCGGCGCTGGCCGCGAAGGTGAACCGCCTCGTCCACGTCAGCTCATGGACCGTCTACGGCATGACGAAGGGCTTTCCGCTGCGCGAAGAGCACCCGCTGGCGCCCTTCCCGGAGCCGTACGCGCTCACGAAGACCCGGGGCGAGCAAGCGGTGTGGCGCTTCATCAAAGAGGAGCGCCTGCCGGCGGCGATCATCCGGCCGGACACCTTCTTCGGGCCGGGCGACCGCGTCCACTTCGGACGGATGGCCGACCGCGTGGCTGCCGGCAAGGGGATCATCGTCGGGTCGGGGCGCAACGTCCTTCCCTTCGTCTACGTCACCGACGTGGCGCAGGGGCTGCTCCTCGCCGCCGAGCGCGACCGCGCCGTCGGCCAGGCCTACAACATCGCCAGCGACCACCCGCTCACCCAGGGGGAGATCTGGGAGGCGATCGCCGAGGACGTCGGCGCCCGGGCCCCGTCCATTCACGTGCCCTACCACGCCCTTTACGCCGCCGCCGTCGTCATCGAGCGCGCCGCGGACCTGGTCCGCGCCCGGCGCCAGCCGATCATCACCCGACTGGGCGCCCGTCTCTTCGGCACGGACAACCGCCATGCCATTGACAAAGCGTGCCGCGAGCTGGGCTATGCGCCGCGCGTGCCGGTGCGCGAAGGCCTGCGCCTGGCTGCGGAATGGCACAACCGCCAGCGCGCCCGGCCGACGGATGGCGGGCAGACGCCCCTCCGGGAGGCGGCATGATGGCCACGAACTCACAGCGAGTGGCCGTGGTGCGCACGGGGGATGACCTCGCGGGCGCCGCGCGCCGGGCGATCGAGCTGAGCGGCGGCATGGCAGCCATCCTCGACGGGCGGCGCGTCGCCGTGCTCAAGCCCAACTTCGTCGCCGGCCGACCCGGCCGCACCGGCGCCACCACGAGCCTGGACCTGATCGCCGCCGTGGCGGAGATCGTGCGTGAGGCCGGCGCGGCGCCGGTCCTGTGCGAGTCTCCGGGAACTGAGTTCGACCTCGAGGAGACGTACGCGATCCTGGGGATTGACGACTTCTGCCGCCGCCACGGGATCGGGTTGGTGCGCGACGTCGGCGAGTGGATCGAGGTGCGTCCCAAGGGCGCCCGGCGCCTGAGGCGGTTTCGCGTGCCGGCGCCGGTGGCCGAGGCGTGCCTGATCAACCTGCCCGTGCTCAAGACGCACGTCGTCTCCGGCATGAGCGTGGCGATGAAGAACCTCATGGGGCTGCTGCCGCGCGAAGACCGGCGCACGATGCATACCTTCGGCATCCACCAGTCCATCGTTGACCTCAACCTGGGCCTGAAGCCGGATCTGAGCCTCGTGGACGGGAGCGTCGGCCAGGACGGCGAAGGCCCGCTCTACGGCCGGCCGGCCAACCTGGGCGTGCTGGTGGCGGGCCGCGACAGCCTGGCGGTGGACGTGGTCTGCTGCCGGCTGTGCGACGTGGACCCGAAGGCGGTCAGGCACCTCGACCTGGCGCTGAGTCAGATGGGGCCGCGCTTCCCCGAGGTCGTCGGGGAGAGCGCCGCGCCGGTGGAGCGGTTCACTCTGCCGAAGGTGTCTCCGCTCTACCGCTTCGTCTTCTGGCTGATGTACCCCCTCGACTACCCGTTCCGGTGGCTGACCGGCAGCCACCTCTGCGCGGCGCTCTACAAGACGGGCCTGGTGGGCACGCGCCCGAAGATCATCGAGTCGGCCTGCACGCGCTGCGGCGATTGCGTGACCGCCTGCCCGCTGCCCAACGTGATTGACCTCACCACGCTGCGGGTGGACCCGCGAACCTGCGCGCGCTGCCTCCTCTGCGTTGAGGCCTGCCCGGAGAACGCGATCATCGTCAAGGGGATGAGCGGATCCGGGGAGGCGCCGGGGAGCCTGCCGCGCCTCAACGGGGTGGACGCCGGGGGGCAGGGCTAGGAGGGAGCGATGCGAGTAATCGTCACCGGAGCCACGGGGTTTCTGGGCGCGCGCCTGGTGGAGCGGCTGCTCGCCCGGGGCGAGTCCGTGCGCATCCTGGCGCGGTCGCGCGCGAAGGCAAAGCCCCTGGAGCGGCTGGGCGCGGAGCTGGTCGAGGGAGAGATCACCGACCGCGAGGCGCTCCGGCGCGCGGTGCGCGACGTGGAGGTGGTTCATCACCTGGCCGGGCGGCTGTTCGCTCCGGGGGTGCCGGAGGCGGAGTACCATCGCACCCACGTGGAGGGCACGCGGGCGCTTCTGGCCGCGTGCCGGGAGCAAACGGGGCTGAAGCGGTTGGTACACTGCAGCACGACGGGGGTGCTGGGCGTCACCGGCGACCGGCCCGCCGGCGAGGACGCGCCCGCGGCGCCGACGAACGCCTACGAGGCGACCAAGTGGCAGAGCGAGCTGCTGGTGCGCACCTCCCAGCAGGAGGGCTTCCCGGCCACTATCGTCCGCCCCGGCCTCGTCTACGGCCCGGGCGACCTCCACCTCCTCGGCTTCTTCCGGTCGGTGCAGCGCGGCTGGTTCCGGCCGATCGGGAGCCGCGCGGTGTGGTTCCACCCGATCTACGTGGATGACCTGGTAGATGCCTTCATCCTCGGCGCGGAGCACCCGCTGGCGGTGGGAGAGTGCTTTCACGTCGCCGGACGAGAGCCGGTCACGGTCGCCGGGCTCGCCGCCGCCATCGCCGTGGTCCTCGACACGGCACTGCCGCGGGGCGTCCTGCCGCTTCCCGTCGCCCGCGCGGCGGCGACGCTCGGCGGGCTCCTGCCGGCGCGGCTGAAGCCGCTGGCGCCGCTCACCCCGAGCCGGCTCGACTTCCTGACGCACAGCCGGGTCTACGACACCGGCAAGGCGCAGCGCCTGCTGGGGTTCACCGCCGACACGGGGCTGCACACCGGCCTGATCCGGGCCGTTGCCTGGTACCGCGAGCGCTCTCTCCTGCCGAAACCGGGCCAAGGAGGTCTGTCGTGAGGGCCGGCCTGGCTGCGCGCTTGCGGCGGCCCGCCGTGCTGCGAGGCAGGGGCCTCGGCGGCGCCACTCTTCTCTTCCTCGGGTTCGTGCTGGCGAGCGCGGTGGCGCAGGGCTACCTGATGCTCCTGTCGCGCGCGCTGCCCCCGGTGGAGTACGGCGTCCTGGTAACGCTCACGTCCCTCTCCTACGGGCTGACGGTGCTGATGCGGACGTCTCAGGCCTGGGTGATCCGGGCGGTCGCCGACGGGGAAGGCGCCGGGCGCGCGCGCGGCGTTTTCGGGGCTGCGATGCGTACCCTGGTGCCCCCGGGCATCGCCCTCCTCGCCGCCGCCTGGGTGACGAGCGGCTGGGTTGCCGGGTTCCTGCGCATGGACGCGACGGCGCCGCTCTTCGTGCTCGGCCTGTACGCCTTCGCGGCGTTCCTCGAGCCGGTCGGCATCGGGCTGCTGCTGGGGCTGGGCCGCCTGCGCCTCGCCGGCACGGTGATCGTCCTGGAGGCGGTGCTGCGCCTGGCGGTCGGCAGCGCGCTGGTGCTGCTCGGTCTGGGAGTGGCCGGCGCCCTCTTCGGCTACGCGGCGGGGAGCTTCGGCGCCTTCGCCATCGCGCTCTGGCCGCTCCGGTCGCACCTGAGGAAGAGGCCGGCCGGATCGGCGCCCGCGTCCACCACCGGGGTCCGCCTGGACCGCCACACCTTCCTGGCGCTGGTGATGAACGCGTGCCTGCTGATCCTGATGACCATGGACCAGGCGGCGGTGAAGCACTACTTCAGTGACGAGGTCGCCGGGAACTTCGCCGTCGCCTTCCTCCTCGGCCAGGTGATCGCCGTGAGCGCCATGTCGCTGGGGTGGGTCGTCTTCACGCGCTCGGCCGCGTTGCCGCCGGGCGATCCCGGGCGCGGCGCCCTGTTGTCCAAGGCGCTCCTAGCGGTCGGTGGAATCGCCGGGGCGCTGACCACCGGGTATCTCCTGGCGCCGGAGCTCGCGGTCGCCATCATGGGCGGGCGCCGGTACGCACTGGCGGGCGGCTACGTCGGGTGGGTGGGCATCGAGATGACGCTCGTCTCGCTCGTCTACGTTCAGGCGTACTACCAGATGTCGATCCGGCAGGTGCAGGCGGCCGGGCCACTGGCGCTGGCGGCGGCGCTGGAGGTGGCGCTCCTGTGGATCCACCACGATTCGGTTCAGCAGTTGCTGCTGGGCCACATCCTGGTGATGACCGGGCTGCTTGGGTGGGTCTCCATCCTCTCCTGGCGGACCCTGAGACGGAGGAGTTCGGGATCCATCGGAGCGATGGTGCCGTAGGGCGCGGGCTCCGCCCCGCGCCGGGAGAGTACCGGTCTTGCTTGTCGGCAGTCATTGAGCGTGCCGCCCCGTCTGCACGCGCCGACGATGCTTACGCATAATCGTTTGAATTGACGACACCAGCGAGCTATGGTATCATGGGACGATAGACCGATTTGGGGTAGAGCAGGCGGGTGGCGCTGCCACCGGGGCCGGGCTTCTGCATGAGGCAGCAGGGCGACCTGTGGGACTACGAGAGTTCCCCGGGTCGCCCTTTTGTTGTTTGGGAGGGAGAGCATCTTGCAGCACGGAGCGCGCCAGGAGAGGACGGCAGCGGCCACGCACCGGAAGGGCGACGCCGCGCGGCTCTCCGTGGTCTCGAACACGACCCTGGTGGCGATGAAGCTCGCCGCGGGCGCCATCTCCGGGTCGGTCAGCATCATCGCCGAGGCGCTGCACTCGGGCCTGGACCTGGTGGCGGCCATGATCGCGTGGTTCTCCGTCCGCGCAGCCGACCTCCCGCCCGACGACAAGCACCCTTACGGTCACGGGAAGCTGGAGAACGTCTCGGGAACGATTGAGGCGGCGCTCATTCTGGTGACCGCCGTCTGGATCGGCCGCGAGGCCTGGGGGCGGCTCGTCCATCCGCTGCCGGTACGCGCCAGCGCACTGGGGCTCTCGGCGATGGCGATCTCCGCGGGCGTGAACGTGCTCGTCTCCCGCCGCCTCTTCCGGGTGGCCAAGGCGGAGAACTCCATCGCCCTGGAAGCGGATGCCCACCATCTGAGCGTGGACGTGTACACCTCCGTCGGCGTCTTCGTCGGCCTGCTCCTCATCCAGATCACCGGCTGGCACGTGCTGGACGGGGTCATCGCGATGTTGCTCGCGCTCGCCATCGGGCACATCGCCTGGGACCTGACCCACCGCGCGGCCCAGCCGCTCCTCGACACCCGCCTTCCCGAGGCGGAGGAAACCTCGCTGGTCGCCCTGATCCAGGAGGACCCGCGCGTGGTGGACTGCCACGCCGTGCGCAGCCGCACCGCCGGCGGACAGGCATTCCTCGATGCCCACGTCAGCGTGTCGCCCGGCACCACGCTCGAAGACGCCGACATCCTGGAGGAGGACCTGCGCGCTCGCTTGCAGCGGGAGAACCCCCGTCTGGATGTGATGCTGCACGTGGAGCCCGCGGCGCGGGGCGGGGGGCCGTAGGAGCCGGACTACTGCTCACGCGGCCCGGCACCCCATCGGGGCGCGGGATCGCGGGGCGTCCCCTCATCCTCCCAGCGGCGAGCCGCGCGGATGGCAGGAGGTCGCCGAGCAGCCGCGAACAGAGTTCCCAAATGCACCCGCTCGAAGCCTACATCCGCGAACTGCGCGACATCCGCGCGACCGGGGCCGCCGTGCAGGAGACCTCCTACTACGGCGCGCTCGCCAACCTGCTGAACGCGGTCGGGGCCACGCTCCGGCCGCCGGTGCGCTGCGTCCTCCAGCTCCAGAACCGGGGCGCCGGCCTCCCCGACGGCGGCCTCTTCGCCGCCGACCAGTTCGAGAAGCGCGCGACGGAGCCGCTTCCCGGGCAGATGCCCGCCCGCGGCGTGATCGAGGTGAAGGGGACCGGGGAGGATGCCTGGGTCGTCGCCGACGGCCCGCAGGTGACGCGCTATTGGGGCCTCTACCACCAGGTGCTGGTGACGAACTACCGTGATTTCGTCCTCATCGGCCGGGGGCCAGATGGCGCCCCCGCCCGGCTGGAGACCTACCGTCTGGCGGAGAGCGAGGCCGCCTTCCGGGCCGCCGCCGCCCACCCGCGCCGCGTGGCGGAAGAGCACGGCGTCCGCATCCTGGAGTACCTGAAGCGCGTCATGCTCCGGGAGACGACCCTCGCCGCCCCGGACGAGGTGGCCTGGTTCCTCGCCTCCTACGCCCGCGACGCCCGCGCCCGCCTGGAAGCGAGCGACCTCCCCGCCCTCGACACGCTGCGCAGGGCGCTTGAGGAGTCGCTCGGTATGACCTTCGAGGGGCCGCGCGGCGAGCACTTCTTCCGCTCCACCCTGGTGCAGACGCTCTTCTACGGCGTCTTCTCCGCCTGGGTCCTCTGGAGCAAGGAGCGTGCCCCCACCGACACCGCGCGCTTCGACTGGCGCACCGCCGCCTGGTACCTCCCCGTGCCGATGATCCAGGTCCTCTTCTCCCAGGTGGCCGTGCCCCACACCCTCGGCCCCCTGCGCCTGGTGGAGGTCCTCGACTGGGCCGGCGCCGTCCTCAACCGCGTGGACCGCGCCGCCTTCTTCGAGCGCTTCGAGGATGCCCACGCCGTTCAGTACTTCTACGAGCCCTTCCTCCAGGCGTTCGACCCGGACCTGCGCAAGGAGCTGGGCGTCTGGTACACCCCGCCCGAGGTGGTCGAGTACATGGTGGCGCGCGTGGACACGGTGCTCCGCCAGGAGCTCGGCATCGAAGACGGCCTGGCCGACCCGCGCGTCCACGTCCTCGACCCCTGCTGCGGCACCGGCGCCTACCTGGTGGCCGTCCTGGACCGCATCGCCGCCACGCTGCACGCCCGCGGGTGGGACGCCCTCCGCGCCCACGAGTTGAAGGAGGCGGCGCTCGGGCGCCTCTACGGCTTCGAGATCCTGCCGGCGCCCTTCGTCATCGCCCACCTCCAGGTCGGCCTGCGCCTGCAGCGCCTCGAAGCCCCCCTCACCACCGACCATCACGAGCGCGCCGCCGTCTATCTCACCAACGCCCTCACCGGCTGGGAGCCCCCCACCGGCCCGAAGGCGCAGCTCGCCTTCCCCGCCTTCGCCGAGGAGCGCGACGCCGCCAACGCCGTGAAGGTGAGCGCCCCGATCCTGGTGATCCTCGGCAATCCTCCCTACAACGGCTATGCCGGCGTCGCCATGAAGGAGGAGCGCGCCCTCTCCGAAGCCTACCGCACCACCCGCCGTGCCCCTGCTCCCCAGGGCCAGGGCCTCAACGACCTGTACGTGCGCTTCTTCCGCATGGCCGAGCGCCGCATCGCCGAGCAGACCGGCCGGGGCGTCGTCTGCTTCATCTCCAACTATTCCTGGCTGGACGGCCTCTCCTTCACCGGCATGCGCGAGCGCTATCTCGATGCCTTCGACCGCATCTGGATTGACTGCCTCAACGGCGACAAGTACAAGACCGGCAAGCTGACCCCCGAGGGGAAGCCGGACCCCAGCATCTTCTCAACCGAGCTGAACCGCGAGGGAATCCAGGTAGGCACTGCCATCGCCCTGCTGGTGCGCAAGGAGCAGTCCGAAGGAACCGACGAGGTGCTCTTCCGCCACCTCTGGGGTACCGCCAAGCGCGCCGATCTGACCGAGAGCGCGCAACAACGCGATGACCGCCTCTATACGAAGCAGACGCCCGCCGTGCCCCTCGGGCTCTCCTTCATGCCCGGCGAGGTGGATGCTACCTACCTGACCTGGCCGGTTCTGCCCGAGCTCTTCCCCGCCTCGTTTCCAGGGGTCCAGACGAGCCGGGATGACGTGGTGATTGACATTGACCGCGACCGGCTGGTCGAGCGCATGGAGCGGTACTTCGATCCCGCGATCAGCGATGAACAACTACGCGCCCTCGTCCCAGGGGCGATGAGGAGCACTGGCCGTTTCGATGCCCCGGCCGTACGCGCCCAACTCCTGCAGCGCGGGTTCCGACCGGAGAGCATCGTCCGCCACTGCTATCGTCCATTTGATCTTCGATGGCTCTACTGGGAGCCGGAGACGAAGCTCCTCGATGAGAAACGGGCGGACTACTTCCCACACATCTTCGAGGGTAACATCTGGCTGGCCGCCGCCCAGCGGCACCGGCGAGAGTTTGATCCGCCGGTCGTTTCCACGCGTTCATGTGCCCGCCACGTGGACGAACGGGGTGCCAATCTGTTCCCCCTCTTCCTCCGCAACGGCGGCCGCCACACGCCTCTCTTCGAGGGCCATGCCGCCAACCTGAGCATCCTCGCCGCCGGCTACCTGCGCGACGTGGCCGCGGAGCCGCCCGACCTCTTCTACCACACCCTGGCGGTGCTGCACGCGCCCGCCTACCGCAGCGAGAACGCCGGCGCACTCCGCCAGGACTGGCCGCGCGTGCCACTTCCCGCCTCCCGCGACGCCCTCCTCGCCTCCGCCGCCCTCGGCCGCCGGGTGGCCGCCCTCCTCGACCCGGAGACGCCGGTGCCCGGGGTCACGGCCGGCGCCCTTCGCCCGGAGATGCCGGTCATCGCCCGCATCACCCGCGTCGGCGGCGGCAGCCTGGACCCCAACCAGGACCTGAGCGTCACCGCCGGCTGGGGGCACGCCGGCAAAGGGGGCGTCACCATGCCGGCACGGGGCAAGGCCGTCGCCCGCGACTACACCCCGGAGGAGCGCGCGGCGCTGGAGTCCGGGGCCGCCGCGCTCGGTCTGGACCCCGCCGCGGCGCTGACCCTCCTGGGCGAGACGACCTGCGACATCTCCCTCAACGACGTGGCCTGCTGGGAGAACGTGCCGGCGCGCGTCTGGGAGTACACCATCGGCGGCTACCAGGTGATGAAGAAGTGGCTCAGCTACCGGGAGCGGCCGCTGCTGGGCCGCCCCCTGAAACCGGCCGAGGTCCGCGAAGTAATCGACATCGCCCGGCGCATCGCGGCGCTGCGGTTGCTGGAGCCGGCGCTGGATGGGAGTTGCGAGCGGGCGAAGGCGGAGACGTGGATGTCGCCCACCCGCAGCCAGTAGGACGCGGGATCCCCCCGCGCCGGAACGGGAGCAGACGCACGCGGCGCGGGCCGGAGCCCGGGGGCGAGGGGGCGCACGACGCCCGGCTCTCCGCCCGGATCGCCGCTCCGCAAGGGAAACGCCCGCAACTCGGCGAACCCTTGGTACGAAAGCGATCCCCGTCGCCGCCGGTGCGCCGCTCCACCCTGAATCCCTTTCCGAACGTGCGAACCGGGCGGCGGGCGGCATCTCTGGAGGCAGAATGAAGATCACACGCATCCGGGCCTGGCAAGTGTTCATTCCCTATGAGCCTCCCCTGGGGCCTTACATGGTGCGGACCGGGCCGGCCACCGGCGCCCGCTCCCTCATCGTGCGGGTGGATACCGACGAGGGCCTCTCCGGGTGGGGAGAGGGTCGCGGCTCCTTCACGCCCGACCCGGAGGCGCTCCTCAAGAGCCTTCACCCGGCGGACCTCGAGGGGCACCAGAAGCTCATGGTGGCGGCCGGCATCGCCAACGGGGTGCGCTCCGCCGTGGACATGGCGCTCTGGGACGTGGTGGGCAAGGCCGCGGGCATTCCTCTCTGTCGACTCCTCGGCGGGGTGCTGCGCGAGGAGGTGGACTTCTGCGCCTGCATGGGCCTGAAGGACCCCGAGGCGTGCGCGGATACCGCCCGTGCCTACATGGAGCGCTGGGGCTTCCGCCACCTGAAGACCAAGGCGGGGCGCGACGTTCAGGAGGACCTGCGCATCGCCGCCGCCGTCATGGATGTGGCGCGCGGACGGGCCACGCTGCGCCCGGACGCCAACGCCGGCTACTCTCCCGAAGCGGCGGATCCCCTCCTCCGAGGGATGAAGGACCTGGGAGTGACTCTGTTCGAGGACCCCTGCTCCATCGAGCACCTCGACGAGATGGCTCGCTTCCGCCGCGAGATCGGTCTGCCCCTTGCCATCAACATGGGCGTGCGCGATGCCGCGGCGGCCCTGCGCATCCTGAGCGCCGGAGCGGGAGACGTGCTCATGCCCGATTTCCCCGTGGTCGGCAGCCTCTTGGGGGTGCGAAAGGTGGCCGCGGTCGCCGAAGCGGCCGGCGTACCCTGTCTCATGCACTGCGCCCACGACATGGGTCTGAAGACGGCTGCCGTGGCGCACGTGGCCGCCGCGACACCGAGCTTCAGCGGCCCCAACGACACCACCTACCACGGCCTCGCCGATGACATCCTCACCGAGCGCCTCGTCTTTCGCGAGGGAAGGATCCGGGTGCCGATGGCCCCCGGGCTGGGCGTGGCGGTGGACGAGGAGAAGGTGACCGCCTACAGTGTCGCCTGACATCCAATAGTGAACGGGCACGGCGTGGCGGCGCGAGTGCCGGCGAAGGCATCGCCGGTGCCTTCGCCGCACGCGAGGGCGGTCGGTCGCGGCCGGGCGCGCACGGGCCCCTACACGGAAACTGCCACTTCACTCCAGCGGGCTGCTCGGAAACGTGCGCTGCGAGGCGCATCCAACCGTCCTCCCGGACGGGCCACGCATATACTCGCTCCCGCGTCCGCTCGGACGCGGGAGCGGCGCCGCGCCGCTCCCCGGACGGGTGTGTTCATGCGCCCGGCTTCCGTTGCGGCCGTGTCTGGCCCCGGCGGCTCCGTGGCTGCCGGCGCGCGTAGAGGCGCTTCTCCGAGGGCTCGAAGCCATGGCGGCGGTAGAAGTCGTCGGCGGTGTTCGTGTAGAGGAAGACCATCTCCAGGTCCCTTGCCTCCTCCAGGAGCATCTCCAGAATGCGCGTGCCGACGCCCCGGCCCTGGTAGGCGGGGTCTACCACCATGTTGTTGATGTAGCCGAAGAGGTATCCGTCAGACAGCAGCCGCCCCATGCCGACGAGGCGGTCACCATCCCGCGCCATGACGTACGCGCCGGAGCCGTTCAGGGCCCCGGCCACCACCTCGGGCGCGCGCACCGAGAACCCCACGGCGTCGTGGATGCGGTTGACCTCCTCGGGATCGAAGGGGCCGTTCAGCTCGTAGCGGATCGGTAGTGGCATGCCTCGCGTTCCTGTCGTCGAGTGCCTCGTCTCGCACGTGGGGCCGCTCGTCGGTCATGCCTCCCGCAGGGCGGCGTAAGGCGTGAGCTTCCGCTCCTCGGGGCTGAGGAACCCGACGACGATCTCCTCCCGTGGGATCCCGGCCCTCGTCAGTTCGTCGGTGACCCCGTCCTCCGTGCCGTCGTGCTGCACCCACACCTTTCCGTCCCGGACGTCAATATGGATCACCGTACCGTGGATACGGCGGTGCTCGTGCCATCCCGAGTAGATCAACTCGTAGTGGCCGGCCTCGTCGGTGCAGATCGCCTCCACGATCACCTCCCCGTAGGAGGGCTTCCACCGGGCGTAGTCGGAGATGATGCGCCTGATGATACCCTTGTACTCTTCTACTCGATCCACTTTGCCGGTATCGTGGTACGCATCGCGCTCTGGCACTGGTATCCGCCTCCCATACGCCTAGTATAGCCCGAGTCATGGCATGGCGCAACCCTAGAACAATTCCTCACATGCCCGCGCGAGGACGCCGCAGGGCCGCGTAGATAGGAATCGGGGTTGGCGGCGCCACCTCGATTGCGGGGCGCAGATTTCAGTTCTTAACAAGGGACAGCCTTGGGGCATGGCGAACTCCCTGGTGGAATGGACCGGAAGCACCCGATACCAACGGCGCCCTTCGTCCTGCTGCACCACAACCAGCAGCAGGTCGAGGCCGCCTCGCGCGAGGGCGACTACGATGCCCTCTCCCCTTCCGGGCGTAACTCCTTTGATGAGATTGTGGCGTTCCTGGTGAGCACCGGGG
>JACQGM010000229.1 GCA_016199585.1 Armatimonadota bacterium | reverse complement strand
CTCCCGCGGCGAGGAGCCGCTCACCGCGGAGCGGCCGCCGGTATCCGGGCTGCAGGATTTCCTCGACACGATCCAGGGGAAGGGGAGCGGCTACTTCGGCACCGCCGACTCCTTCGCCAGCGCCCGCGCCGGGGTGGCCGCCCACGAGGCCGCCATCTCCGGGGAGCGGGTGATGGTCCGGTAGCCGGAGGGCGCGGCGGGATCACCGCCCCGGTCCCTCGATACTGAACGCCTGGTAGTCCGCATCGCAGGGGGGGCCGTTGGAGACGAGCACCCGGCGCGCGCGCGGGAGCGCGATCAGGGACCACTCGGTGTGCGACAGGTGGGATCCCCCGTGGCGGCAGGGCGCCCACGGCTCGTGGCTGGAGAGGACCGCCTGCACGTCGGCCAGCGTCCGCGGCGGGCGGTTCTCCTCCATCCAGCGCAGGTAGCCGGTGCGGTACTGGCACACCAGCCTCGCCGCGGCGGAGCGCCGGTCGGCGTTCTTGAGCGCCTCGGTGGCGTAGAGGTTGGTGGAGTAGACGAAGGGCCGGCCTCGGTCGCGGTAGGCAATAAGGGGCAAGGCGGCCTCGACGACGAGCGTGTCGCCCGCGGCATCTCCCACCGCGATGGAGAAACCCTTGCCGGTGAGGCTGCCGCGGAGCATCCCCTCCAGGAACGCGCGGGTCGTGGCGCAGGTGCGCATCAGGTGGTAGCCCCAGAGGCGCACGTCTATCCGCGGCCCCGTTCTGTCGAAGACCGAGCCGACCGAGCCGTGGGTGTTGGCGACCCCGGCGGCGTTCATCGCGTCGAGCCCGCTCAGCCAACCGGAGTAGGTCACCTGGATCATCGGGAGGCCCCGGTCGGGCCGCGTGCGCCGGACGACGAAGTTGGGCGCGTGGTCCCACCGGAAGGGCGCGTGCGCGAAGTCGTCGTTGTTCTTGGCGACGATCGGGCCGGGGCCATCGCCGACCGCCAGGGGGGTACACTCTGCGGTCCACTCGTCGCCGATCGTCGCGAGGTGGTTCATGAGGAGGATGCGATCCGGGGAGATGTCCGCGCCCTCCGCGATCCCCGCCAGCTCCTCCGCCACGTCCGGGATCTCGCGTGCCAGCAGGCCGCGGATCGCCGCCGCCGGGCGCTCCCACGACTGGCTGCGCCACGCCTTCCCGGTGAAGAGCTCGACGTTGAGACGAATCCCCTCGCGGGCCTGCTCGCCATATTGCCGCCCCATCTCCCGGGGCGAGCCCTGGCAATCAACGATCGGAATCAGCTCCGAGCGCATCTTCGTCCTCCTCACTTCTATACTTCCAAGACCCTCCGCAGAAACCGCCCCGTGTGCGACGCCGCGCACGCGGCCACCGCCTCCGGCGGCCCCTGGGCCACCACGCGCCCGCCCCCCTCGCCGCCCTCGGGGACCATGTCGATGATCCAGTCCGCCGCCGTGACCACACCCGCGTTGCGCCCTGTTGACGCCGCGCGCGCCACGGGATAAAATGGGGGTGAGCCGGAGAGGGAGATGCCACATGACGCTGACCGTTGAGTTGACCCCCGAGGAGGAAGCGCGCCTGGCGGCGGCGGCACGCAGTCAGGGCATCGGCGTCGAGGAGTGCGTGCGCAAGCTGCTTGCGAAGCACTTGCCGCCGGCGAAGCCCGGGCAAGCCACTCTGGACCTGCTTGCTCGCTGGTTGGACGAGGACGCAACCGACGATCCGGAGGAGATCCGCAAGGCCGAGGAGGAGTGGGAAGAGTTCAAGCGTAACATCAACGAGACTCGTGCCGCCGCGGGGGCGAGGATTGTGTTTCCATGAGCCGGACCATCCTCCTGGATGCGGGGCCGCTGGGGGCCCTTACCCAGCCGAAGAGAACCGAGCACGCAATCGCCGCCGCCCGCTGGGCGTTCGTCCTAACGGATGCCGGACACCGGCTGGTCGTGCCGGCCATTGCCGACTTCGAGGTGCGGCGGGAACTCACGCGCGCCGGGAAGACCGCCGGCTTGGCGCGCCTGGATGCGTTCGGAGACGCCGAGCCCGACCGGTATCTCCCCCTATCCGAGCAGGCGCTGCGGCTGGCGGCCGCGCTGTGGGCCCAGGCTCGTCAGCGGGGAACGCCCACCGCGGACCCGAGGGAACTGGACTGCGATGTCATCCTGGCGGCGCAGGCGCTCAGCATGGGCCTGTCGGGTGCCGAGATCATCATCGCCACGACGAACCCCGGCCACCTCTCGCAGTTCGTCACGGCCGAGTCGTGGCAGAGCATTGTTCCGTAAGCCTACGCCGCCGCTACCGGCCGCAGCAGGTACTCCATCACCTCGGCCTGCACACGTTCCACCTCCAGACGGTAGCCACTCGCCAGTGCCTGGAACTCCTCGGGGCGGGCCGTCCTTCGCATCTGCGCCAGCCACTCCTGGAACTTGCGGATGCGCTCCCGGGTGACCTTCAGCTCCTCGTCGTTGGGGATCATACGATGACCTCCACTATCCCGCGATCCGCTGTGTCGCGCTCGCCCTGCCAGTAGGCGATGAAGTCCTCGATATCGCCGCCGAGCGTGAGGCCGGGGCGCGTCCAGAAGACGCTGGCGCCGTACCGGGCCTGCGGGGGCCAACTCGCGACTGTGCGACGGGCCCGCACTAGCCCTGTTCCTTCTCGGCCTCGCGTTTCGCCTCAAGTTGCAGCTTCTTGGCCCTCTTCTCTATGAGGTCCCACGCCGCACGAGCGCGCAGCAAAACGACCGGATCGCCGGGGTGGCGCTCGACGAGTGCCTGTAGCCCATCGAGTGCAGCCTCGTCCCCAACGCTGCCCAGGGCGCTGACCGCGGCCGCCGCCGTGAGTCCGTCAGTCCCCCCAAGCAGTTGCAGGAGGGGATCAGTCTGACGCCAGTCATCCAAACGCCGGCAGGAGCCATCGGCGGCCCTGCGGATGTCTCTGAGGCGGTCCTGCTGCAAACGGTCCAGGCAGCAGCGTGCTGCAGGAGTATCGATCCACCGAAGGGCTTTCGCCGCGACGAGCCGCTCCTCATCGGTGCCGTTGGCCAGACGGAGCAGAACCTCCTCTGCGGCCGGAGCAGAGCGCCGGGCGAGAGCACGAACCGCCGCGGCCCTCACCTCGTGGTCGGAATCACCCAGGAGGCGGATCAAGCTCTCCGTAGCACCCTCGCCTGGGACTGTGCTCAGAACACCCGCCAGTGTCTCCCGATACGCCGACGGCCATTCGGAGACCGATGGGAACGTTGCCTCGAATGCAACCACTCGGTCTGGAGCGATCCTGCCCAACTCCCGAATCGCCTCCTGCTTGTCCCCAAGGATGAAGGCCTGCGGCTGATGCTCTCGGAGAAAGCCCACGAGCGCTTCTGCTGCGACTGCACCACCAAGCCTGCCCAGCGCGGAAACGGCCTGGGCGCGTTCAAGCATCCGTCCGACACGATGGTGAAGCGATCTGGCGATCAGCGGCACATCGCCCTCGCTACCGATCTCGCCGAGGCCCCGCACCAGAGCTCCACGCGTGTCCTCCTCTGACTCTCCCATAAGGCGCTGTCTGCACGCACCCGCGACACCACGGCACCCCATCACCGCCAGCGCCCACACCGCGGCTGCAGCCGCAACGGGGCTGCCCTCCAGCACGATCTGCTCCAGTTGCGACGTGAACTCCTTCAGTCCAAGCCAACCGACGAGTTCCACGGGGGCGGGCACCCCGGCGGTGCAGGCGCCCTGCAGATACCCAACCAGGCGCTGCCTGTCGCTAAGAAGGCACAAGGCATCCCGCAAGGGATCGACGCCTGATGACTCCACAAGCCTTCGCAAAGCGAACAGGATGATGGCGCGCGCCTTCTCCGTGGCTGCAGGCAGATGCTGCAACAGTGTCGTCACTTGGTCAAGCCGAATTGCCACCGCCGGTAGCGCCTCACCAATGCCACCGCGCACCAAGTCATCATCTTCCACGGCCGACAGCCCCAAGAGCGAAGACAGCGCCGCCTGGCCGCCGCACGTGCCCAGCGCCACAGCCGCCGCCCGGCGTGTCCTCTGGTCCCCAGTCTGAAGCGCAGCCAGCAGAGCAGGCTCCGCTGATACCTCCGCAAGGAGACCCAGCTCCTCACAGGCCCATTCCCTGGCGTAGAGGTCCTCCGACAGCGGACTGCCGACGATTGCGGATAGCGCCTCAACCGAAAGGTTGCTGTGCATCTTGACGAGCGCCGTTGCTGCATGCTGCCGCTCGTGGCTCTCCCACCCGGTTCGGCCCTCGGTGCTTCCCGTCTGACGGCGGCAGACGCGGACCAACTGCTCCTCAGCCCTTCTCCAGAGATCCGGCTCTTCGTCTGTCAGACTGCGGAGAGCACCCAGCAATGCGGGGTCTGCGGTCTTCGAGAGCTCCTCAATGCTCTCGCGTCGCCGCCAGCCATCGGATCCCCAGGCGGAGGGAGTTCCAATCGCGCGGAGCAACAGACAGAGACCGGATCGGGTGCGAACGCGAGCGCAATACCACGCCCACTCCCGTTCGCCGAACCGCCGCGTCGGCCCATCCAGATCCTCGGCGAGCAGAGCACAGAGATCCTGGATGCCATCCTCACCCCCTATGGTCACCAGTGCGTTGATGGCTTCGTTCTGCTCATACCAACTGGGGAGCAGACGGTCTCGTACCAAGCGCAGGAGCCCTGGCACTGCCCCACGGCTCCGGATCCTGCCGGCAGCCACCGCAGCCGCACGCAGTTCCACCCCTTCGGCAGATGTGTTCAGCACCTCGACGATGGCCGCCTCGGACTCGGCGTCCCTCACGCTCCCGAGCGCCCAGAGGACAGCGGCGTGCTCCCGCGGCTTCCCGCGGGACGCCTTCTCGTGTTCCCGCAAGTGCGGTGTTGTCTCGCGGTCGGCCAGCGCGCCCAGGACATCTGCACAGCCTTCTCGGACTTCGGCGTTTTCGTCGTACAGGCCCTGCACAACCGCGTCAATCCCAGGTGCGCCTACCCGGCAGAGCGCCTTGTGGACAGAGTAGTGGATGCTGGGGGCAGAGGAGAGCTGCTCCGAGGCCTGAGATCCGACTTCGCTGGCGGCCCCACCGAACATCGGAACCAGCGCGGCGGCAGAGGCCGGGTGCCTGATGTCTCCCAGGCCCCAAACCGCATGCTCCTGGACGGTCCTATCCTGGCTACTCAGCATCTGCACGAACTTCTCTATGGCCGCCGTGCTCCCGACTGCGCTCAGCCCCGCGCGGGCACACCACGCACGAGGGTCGCTAGCCTCAATCAGACGGGACAGGTAGGCGACCGCCCCATCACCGACGTACCCGAAGATGGTGCTCGGGATCAGGTGGGTGTCAAGGAAGAGCCCCATGATGCCCTCAGCAGTCGCCACCTTTCCACTACGAAGCAGCAGCTGGATGGCCAACGCCATCCCCCCAAGAACGGGGCTGAAGGGATAGGTGCGCTCGACCAAGCCGTGAGTGTACTGGTATGCTTCGTCCGCGCCAGCGGTCTGAGCTTCGAGTTCGGAAATGATGTGGCGCCCAACTGCCAGCTCCTCCACTTCGTCTGCCAGTCCCAGCCCGCCTCCCTCCCCACGTCGGAGCAGGCCACAATCGACTAGCTGGGTGAAAGCGGAGCTTGGGGATCCATCTACGAGTTGGTCCTTGGCCCCCGGCCACGGGAAATCAAGGTTGCCAAGCCACTCTCGCGTCAACAGGTGGCTCCGGCGTCGCACTACTTCGCCCGCCACCACCACCAGAGTGCGCTCTAAGGCTTCTTGATCGATGCGCAGGCCCAGCCGAATGGACGCGTCCTTGATCTGCGCGTGCCAGAAGAGGTCCAACAGGCCGAGCAGGCCGGCGGCAGGGTCATCCAGTAGTGTCCGTCGTGCATCCCGACTCAGGCTCAGGAATAGCTGCCAGGCGAATGGGTGGCCGAGGACCTCAATGATGTGCGGGGGCAGGGCAGCTTCATCAACGCCGTTCCTGGCCGCTGCTGACGACCGCTCCTCATCCGAGAACCGGCCGATGGCATGGAACGGCTCGTCCGGCCCGAGATAGACCAAGGAGTCATGATCGAGAAGATGGGGGGATGCCAGTTGCCATGAGATGTCACGGCATGTGATGAGCACCTTGATCGGTTCCTCGCGGAACCGCACGACGAACTGTTGTATCGCCTGCGCCCAACCCGCTGGATCGCACTCATCAACGCCATCCACGAACACCAGGAACTGCCTGCCATTCTGCTTGACGACCCTGAGAACGTCACGGACATCGCGGACGTAGTTCTCGCTTGGCTGCTCTCCGTACCCCAGGAGGGTTGATACAAGCGCTTCGAGCCCATCCCGTTGCGGTATCTGGCTATTAGCGTGAACGAGCACTACAGCCGCCTGCCGACTGGTAGCTTCCGCCAGGTGGCAAGTGAGAGTGGTCTTCCCGTGTTTCGCAGGCCCCACGAGGAGGAACAGGGGTCTGCCCCCACCTTGCAGGAAATCGGAGAAGCGCGCCTGCAACGCTGCACGCGATACATACTGGTCTGGGTCGTAGCGGCGGCCCAAGACGGCAAGCTGATCCTTAAGAGCCTTCCCGCAGACCGCCATCAGGCTCGCCCAGGAGTGCCGCTCGACAGGCATCCGGAAGAACTCACGGCGCAGATCGTGTCGTTCCTTGTAGAGCCACTGCTCGAGTTGGGCGACATCAACCGCGGTAACCCTGAGGCCCCTCTTCCGCCCTTCATCCCGCAACCAGTCACGCACACTGTCCAGTGGGTGTGAGGCGATCAGCAGCCAGTCAGTGCACTGGATTCCATTCCGCTTGAACTTCCCCCATTCATCGGCGATCAGCCGCTTCAACCTCGCAGGACTGTAATCCGCCGTCCATCGCTTCGCCTGGACCACCCAGTGCTCAACGGCCGATGCTCCTCCGCCCTGGCGTGCGAAAGCCAGGTCGCGCCCCATCTCCCCGCGTTTCCACCCACCATAGGACTCGACGTCAACGCAATACCGGTCGTACACGAAGTGGCCGCTCAACTCGGCGAACTCGTCATCCGACAACCGACGCCAATCAAGGCGCGCCAATCACATCACCTCCCGCGCTTCCCGGCCGCTGTTACCGGCTAGCGACGCAGGCAGCAGGTGTCTCCCCAGCGCCCACCACCCCACTACGCCATTACTCCATCCCATCCATCCCCAACACCCTCCGTAAGAACCGCCCCGTGTGCGACTCCCCGCACGCCGCCACCGTCTCCGGGGGGCCTTGCGCCACCACGCGCCCGCCCCCCTCGCCGCCCTCGGGTCCCATGTCAATGATCCAGTCGGCCACCTTGATCACGTCCAGGTTGTGCTCGATCACGACCACGCTGTTGCCGGTGTCCACCAGGCGGCCCAGGACCTCCAGCAGCTTCTCGATGTCGGCGAAGTGGAGGCCGGTGGTCGGCTCGTCGAGCAGATAGAGGG
>JACQGM010000227.1 GCA_016199585.1 Armatimonadota bacterium | reverse complement strand
CTCCTCACCCCCTGGGTAGGTTGTGCCCCAACCGAGCGTCCGGTCAAACCTCATCCGGGGGGTAGCGGAAAACAAGTGAGGACGTTCCTCTCGTTCCGAACCGCGCACTCCACGGGAACCCCATCGGGTCCCGTCTCCAGCACGCTGGCCCAGAAGCTGTGCGGGCTGGACGGATACCGGCGTCTCTCGGACTCGCCGCCGCCCCAGACGCCGGTCGGGATGTACGGAGAGATGGCGCACACGTGTGGAGTGTAGGGATCGCGCTTCATCAGCGGGATCAACTCGAAGAGCGCCTCCATCTGAGGGCGCCCGAGGGCGCGGGCGTGCGCCCCGGTGTACTCCGCGTCAAAGTGGGGGATGTCGAGTGCCGTCAGCCGCCGATGGGCGTGCCGATGGAAGTCCACGTGGGTGTGGTGATCGAACGCGCCGTTCAGCAGGTAGAGGAACGTTCCTCGGAGCCCGGGGAAGTAGGCCGTGCGCCACGTTCCCGCCATCGGAGCGATCAAGGTGAAGCGGTCGGACTCGCGGAACGCGTGCCACCAGCTCCCGATGCCCCCCATGGAACACCCCATCAGATAGACCCGATCCGGATCAATGTGGTAGCGCGTGGAGTACTCCTCGATGATGGATTGGATCTGGATCTCACTCTCGGGGAACGACCACTTATCGTAGTACATCGGCGGAGTGCTCGGGCAGACAGTGATGAAGTCGCGCCCGTGGAGCAGGTCCCTCATGGCGTAGCCATCGCTCTCGAGGTAGTGGCTCGCCGAGACCTGCGCGTTGCCCCCGCCCCCGCCGTGCATCTGGATGACCAGGCCCATCGGCTTGCCAGGGTCGTAGGTCTCCGGCACGTAGACCCAGTTCAGGTACTCCTCACCGGGAGCGGGTTGGAACCTCTCCTCCTTGTGAAGGAGCACGGGACCTTCCCTGGTGGGGAGGATCCGGGCCATGCGGGCGCGCAGACGAGGCACCGTGAACCTATCCGCGCGGATGTACCCCGTGGGCGCGTTCGGGGGCGGCACCGGGCGCAGCGCGAGCGCGATGTCATCCAGCCGCTCGCTCCATCCTTCCACTTGCTTCAGGATCTCGGCGCGGTTCGCCGGATCTTCGTCGGCGATATAGGCGCGCGCCAACTCGATAGCCTGGGTATCGCTCATCTTCGGTCTCGTCTCCGCGGGGGCGCCTTCGGCGCGGATCAGGAGCAGACCGGCCGCCGACGCGGCCAGGAGCACCGTCCATTCGTCTTTCAGCTTCACTATCATCGCTCCTATCTCCCCCGCCGCTACCGAGGGCTCTCCCGGATCCTTCGACGGATGGCGCCGCACTTCCCCCCAAGGCCGGCAGCGCCTCCGGAGGTTGCAGCCGTGGGTAACGAGCACGTAGAGTCCGACTTCGCCGACCGGGAAGCCGAGCCGGCGCAGGCCGACTTCGTGCCGTCGTTGCCCGCGACCTCGGTCGCCGGCACCCCGGAATGAACCATCGTTGTAGGATCAGGCGCCCGTCTGGAGAGGCCGCGACAAGGACTCCACCCGGTGGGCGCGAAACACACGCTCAGTCTGTTGAGGCCAGGATGCGGCTGGCAATCCAACCCTTTGATCAGGAGGCAAGCGATGAGTTCCGAGTCGGGCGCTCTTCTGGTGAGCGTCACCCTGGGCGGTGAACAGTCCCTCCGCGCGGAGGGTTCCCGGTGGGTCTTCGAGGGCGCGCTGGCGGAGCTGCGCGCCGAGGAGGTCGCCAACGGGCGGCGTTTCCGTTTGGAGCTGACGAACACGGCGCGCACGCGGCGGAAGCTCGCAGTGCGCTTCGCCAGCGGCCGACAGCTCGCCTACGTGCCGCACCTCATGGGCATTCCGCCGGTCTACCCCCTGGCGCGGCCGATGACTTTCGCCTACTACGGCCTGCCCTCGCGCGTGGGCCTCCCGCTGGAGACGGCGGCGTGGGAAGCGCCGCTGGTGGCGCTCCTCAACCCGGGGTCCAACCAGCCCGCCACAACGATCGGGTGCGTGGCCGGCCACGAGCGGGGCGTCGGCCTCGCGATCGAGCCGGGGGCGGTGGTGTTCACCTTCCTGGACGGCACGGAGAAGGGCCGATCCACGCGGGAGTGGCTCGTGGTGGAGGGCGCGAACCTGGTGGATGGGGTGCGGCGCTACCAGGCGGCGCAAGGGCTGTGGCCGGAGCGCCCCGAATCCGGGCTGATGTGGTACATTGTGGCGAAGTCGTACCCCGCTGCCGGCAGCGCGGAGGCGCGTTTCCGGGCGGATGCGGCGGAGATGGCCCGCCTCGGGGCGCGCTGCCTCGTAATTGAGCCGTTCGGGGTGGGCACGCTGCACGAGCGGGAGTTCTGGAATCCGGCGCGAGCGGACGAGGAGCCCGTGGTCCGGTTCCTGAGCGATGCCATCCGCATCTGCAAAGAGCGGGGCATCCGCCCGCTCATCTATATCAACCCCTTCCATTACACCGGTTCGGCGGCTGGAAGCCCTTACGCCGTCGCCCGGTTCCGAGAGTGGCAGTACCGCGATGCGGGCGACTGGGAACGGAAGCGTGTTCTGAACGAGCGGTTCCCGGCGGACTACAACTGGTTCGCGGGAGAGGAGCCGGAGTGCGACGCCGACGGCCGAATCAAGACGAGCTGCGGCTGGTCCCCGTCGCTCGACCCGCGCTGCCCCGACCTGCGCGCCTGGGCACTGGAGTTCATCGGCTACATGCTCGAGCGCTACCCCGGACTGGCGGGCGGCTACGTGGATGTGTGGCCCGTGACCGTGCCGGCGTTCGGGAAGTGCGCCGCGCCCCACGCGCACGACTACGGCGACGACGAGTGGTGGAACGCAACCACCGACTTCCTGTGGGACATCCGGGCCGCCGTGAAGTCCTTCCCCGGCAAGGAGTATCGGGTCAACGACAGCCGCGCCGTGCCTCCGGCGTTGGCATCGGCGGATGCGATGGTGTGTGAGGACTTCCGCCAGATACGGATGCCGGGAGAGTGCTTCTGGCAGAGCCTGCGCGGGCGGATCACGGCGGGGAGCAAGCCCACCCACATGTTCCACCACCGCGGCGAGTTCCCCCATGACATCAAGGCGGCGCTCTTCCTGGCGTGCTCCCCCGTGCTGCGGACGCAGTACTGCGCCTTCGAGTGGCACCCGTTCGATGCCTATCCAGAGTATGTCCGGGCCCTGAGAGAGTGGTGCTGGCTGCTGCAAGAGGAAGGAGAACTGGAGGAGATCACGATAGGGAGCGAGAGCCGCGACATCGAGCGGCTGGTCTACGTGGCGGGCGGGCGGCGTGTCACCGCCGATTTCCGGGCGCCGCAGGCTCCGGTGGTGGAGGATGGCGCGCCGCGGCGGTGACGGGTCCCGGGGTGATGGCGTCGGCGTGACCGCCCGTGCCGGACCTTCACGGCATCACGGCAGTCCCGTAGAGGAACCCCGGTCACGCTGTCGAACAACCGGCCAATCAGCGGACGGCCACTTACCCAGCGGCGGTAGATCGCGTCTCTGCTGGCTGCCAGGGGGCCTCCTGACGGCCCCGGAGAAGGGCGTGCCTCAGCCGCGCGCGGGAAGCGCAGACCCAGGCGCAGCGGTGGCCGGCAGGTCCGCGGGATCCGGGGCAAGGAGGTAGCAAGATGGAGGTCGCGTATCGTGCGATTCCGATGGTTGCCGCGGCGGTCGTGTTGTTGATCGCCGCAGTCGTCTTCCTGGGGATCGCGGGGGGATGCAGCACCCAGATCCGGATTGAGCCGGGCAGGGGTGGCCGCATCGCGTCCGGTCTCCTGGGGACCGCGCTCTTTTTGGGGGGGCTGGTCACGTGGCTCAGCATCCCTTCCCCATCGCGCAGGGCGACGCTCGGGCCGTCCGCGTCGCTCGCCCCGACCACCACCGCGGCCCCCGTCCGGTCGGGCGAGCCGGCAGCCGGAGAACGCGACGGTGCGATGGCACCGATCTATGCCGCCCTGCGCCTGGAAGGGCCGGAGGCGGACAAGGCGGTTGTCAAGTCGGGAGAGACGATCACCTTCAGCTACCGGCTGGTGAACCGGGCGAAGGCGACGCTGTCCGTTCCGGAGAACCGCCGCTACTCCCGCCCGTTCCACCTGGTGGGAACCATCCAGCGGTGGGTGGAGCGGTTGGGTCCCGACAGCACCATCCCCGGCATCTCGGAGCAGATCATCCGATCCGGCGGGAGTTACGCGGCGGGGGGCGAGATCGCCTGCATCCAGATGATCCTCGGGAAGACAACCCTGGACCCCGACGAGGCGGTCCCCCTGAAGAAGGGCCTCAGTACCCAGGACTACCCTCGTGGGGAATACCGCTTCATCGTGGAGTACAAGACGGACGAGGGGAAGGTACTGCAGCAGAGGAACGTGACGTTCAAGGTGCGTTGAAGGGGGCGCCGGTTCCCCGCCGCCCCCGGCGCCCGGGAAGGGGACGCATAGACTCCGCCCGGGAGGAGCAGCCGGAAGGCGTCGTTGCGCCCGCGGGCAGGTGCCCCGCCCGCGGGCGTCCAATAAGGTACCCCGGAGGCTTGAGCATGAGCAGAGTCCTTTTCTCTTCCGCGCACGTCGAACGACTGGACCGGAACGCCACGCTGCCCGCGAAGTTCGGGCGGCTGCTGGCACAGTGCGACTTCGAGGCCCGCTTCAAGGGGAAGCGCGTCGCCATCAAGATGCACGTCGGCGGCAGCATCGGGTTCTATACAATTCACCCCCTCTTCGTCCGCATGGTGGTGGACGCCGTGCGGAACGCCGGCGGCAAGCCCTTCCTCACCGATGGCTCCTTCTCGACCGACGACGCCGTCGCGCGCGGCTACGTGCCCGAGGTCGTGGGGGCGCGCGTGGTCGGCGCCGCCGGCGAGCACGACCGCTACCTCTACACCCGCGAGACCGCCGTCGAGGGGCTGCCGAGCGTGGATCTGTGCGGCAACATCGTGGATGCCGATGCGCTCCTGGTGCTGAGCCACGGAAAGGGCCACGGCCACACCGGGTTCGGCGGGGCGGTGAAGAACATCGGCATGGGGTGCGTGAGCTACAAGACCCGGGGCGCCATCCACGCCCTGATGAGCGGCCACTTCCACTGGGATTCCGAGCTGTGCAGCCACTGCGAGCAGTGCGTCAGCGGGTGTCCCGCCGGCGCCGCGAGCTTCGACAAGGAGGGGCGCTTCCGAATAACCGAGCACCACTGCCGATTTTGCATGCACTGCACGCGCTCCTGCGCCGAGGGGGCGCTCACCATGGAGCAGCCGGAGGAGAAGTTCCGGCTCTTCCAGGCGGGCATGGCGGCCGTGGTGAAAGAGGTGCTGAAGTCCTTCGAGGCGAACTGCGCCTTCTTCATCAACGTGCTGATGAACATCACGCCCCTGTGCGATTGCTGGGGGTTCTCCACCCCGCCCCTCGTGCCCGACGTCGGCATCCTCGCCAGCGACGACATCGTCTCCATCGATCAGGCATCGCTCGACATGATCCGCGCCGAGAACCTGATCCCCGGCACGCTCCCCGACCAGCTCTGCCCACCGGGGGAAGAGGGCCATCTCTTCCAGCGGATCCACGGCAAGGACCCGTACGAGCAGGTGCGCCAGTGCGCCCTCGCCGGCCTGGGCAGCACGGCCTACGAGGTGGGGGCGGTAGAGTAGTCGCTCTCGCTCGCAAGCCACTCCAGCGCGCCCTCGGTAGCTTCCCAGGCGGGCCGGGCGTCGCGGGCGTAGACGACGGCATCCTCCTCCCCGCCGGGGGTCGCGTAGGGCGCGTTCTGCTCCGGCAGCGGCCGCCGGCCGAGAAGGAAGTCGGGCACGGCGGGGTTGAACTCCAGAGCCCCCCGCAGCCGCCGCGCGGCTGCCCGGCGGGCGCCCTCCTCCTGAAACGCCAGGAGTGCCCGGGAGTAGAGCCACGTCGTAGAGACCTCGTTCGGGTATGCCGCCAGGAGCTGGCGGGCCTCCTCCCGCCGGCCCTCCTGCAGCAGCGCGCTGATGAGGAAGTGGCGGTTGCCCTGGTTGTCGCCTTGGTTCAGGCGCAGCAGGTCGCGCCAATGGGCGGTCGCCTCGTCGTGGCGGCCCAGGAGCCAGAGGCAGCGGGCAAGGCCGGCGCGCGCCCGCATGTAGGGGCGCGTCTCCAGCATCCCCCAGAAATGGCCCTCCTCCTCCTCCTCGAGCATCTCCGGGCCGAGGACGCGCTCGCCCGCTTCCACCCCCTGACGGTAGAGGTCGCACGCCTCCTCGGCCGTGGTGGCGGCCTCCTCCGCCAGGAGCACGTAGGCATCGGCGCAATCGGGCGAGATCGCCAGCGCCTCGCGAGCCAGCTCCACCCGGCGCTTCCCGGAGGCGCCGAACGCCTCGCACGTCATCTGCTGCGCCCGCTCTAGGGGCGTGGACGGCTCCGACGAAGGTATCGCCATGGCGCCCGGACCGGTGAACTGACGGATGTAGGCGTTCGCCTCGTCGGCCGAGCTGAACTCCCGCTCGCGGATCAGGCGGTGCATGTCGGCTATGGACTTCTCCCCGGCGCGCCGGTCGGGCGTGCGTCCTCCCGGCATCCCGAAGGGCAGGGCCGGAGGCGCCTCCATGGCGAACACGGGTCCACCCGAACCGGGCGCTCCGCCCGCCCGCACCCGCGTGCGGCGCACTTCCTTCCTGCCGGCGTCCCACTTCGGTGTTGCGAGCTGCACCGGCTTTCCCGGCTTCCGCTTCCTTGCCATCTCGTCAACGATCCTCCCGTACCAGTCTAGCCCAAGTTTGACAGTTGGTGGGGGGAGTCCTGCCGGGAAGGCGCATGATTCCTCAGTTTCCGCCCCTGGCAACGCCGAGAACCCCGGATTTGTAACGGAAAGCCTATACCTACTACCGCCTGGTTCGTGCTTTCCGCGACCAGGGCAAGGTGCGCCATGAGGTGATCGGCGAGTTGGGCCGCCTCACCGCCGAGGAGGCCGAGAAGCTCTCCCGCCGCTTCGCGCGCATCGCGGGCAAGGACGTGCCCGCCGCCGAGGAGGTGGAACTGACCGGCTTCCGCCTCTTCGGGGCGCCGCTGCTGCCGGAAGATGCTGGAGGAGAGCGGCTACGACTACAT
>JACQGM010000226.1 GCA_016199585.1 Armatimonadota bacterium | reverse complement strand
TTGACCGGGAGAGGCACGCGCAGGCAGGGGCCGGGGGTAGGCGCAGGCGCCTGAAGGGGCCACGGCGTGTTCGCGCCCGCCCCGCGCCGCCGCGTCTCGCCACAGGTGGTGGATTACGGGGTCGGAGCGCCCTTGACTCCACGCCGCCCGAACGGGTATAATGCCCGCGTGTTGCCCAACCCCACCCCGAGGAGCAGGCGAGCGCCTGCCTGGATCTGAGGTCGCACCACGATGCGAGACCTGATGGAGTGCGCGGTGCGCGAATTGTGGCGCCGGAAGGGACGCACCCTCGCGAACGTCGCCGGCTACGCGCTGGCGGTGGCGATGATGGGAGTGATCACCTCGCTGCTCGTCTTCGCCAGGGAAGCTACGGGAGAAGTGCTCGCCAGCACCGGCACGCACTTCATGGCCTTCGCCCCGACCTCGGCCGAGGAGTGCGCCGGGCGCCTGCGCGACCCGGAGAACGAGGGCTTCGTCGTCAACGGGGCCCCCACGCGCCTCCTCGCCATCGGCCTGGTGGACCAGGTGCGCGGCCTCCCCGCCGTGAAGCAGGCCTCCCCCTATCTCCTCTTCCGCTTCCAGGACCCGGCGAGCGGGCAGACCTTCACCGTCGGAGGCTTCGACCCGAGCCACGCCGCCGCCGTGGGCACCACGTGCTGCGCGCCTTCGGACGTGGTGGAGGGGCGTTTCCTGAACCCGGACGAATCCGGCGGGGCGATGGCTGAAGAGGCCTTCGCCCGGGCGCGGGGCCTGCACCCGGGCACCGCCGTCGAGATCGCCGGCGCGCGCTTTCCGATCCGCGGCATCGTGAACCCCGGCGTTCGTCCCGCCAAGGCCGACCTCTACATGGCGCTCCCGGACGCCGCCGCGCTGATCGGCCGGCGCCTGGTCGCCCCGCTGCGCGGCGAGGTGAGCGCCGTGCTGGTGGAAGTGGTCAGCTCCCGCCGCCAGGCGGAGGCGATGGATGGTGTGAAGCGGCTGCTGCCGGGCGCGGTGGTCTCCTCCTATGCCTGCTGGAAGCCGGCGGCGAAGGTGATGGGGATGAACGAGGGCGCCGCCTGGCTGCTCACGCTGGTCATCGGCGCCTGCGCCGTGGTCCTGGCGCTCAAGTCGCAGCTCGCATCCCTCATCGAGCGCCGGCGCGACATCGGCATCCTGAAGGCGATGGGATGGACCGACGGCAGCGTCGTCCTGCAGATCCTTTCCGAGTCCCTCCTCCAGGCGGTGGCCGGTGGGCTGCTGGGCTGCCTCGCCGCGTTCCTCCTCCTCCGCCTGGCCCCCCTGAAGGCGCTGAGCGGCATCGAAGCCCCGGGGACCATCGGCGTCTCGGCCGTGCTGCTGGGGGCCGGCTTCGCGCTCGCTCTCCTGGGGGGCGTGGTGGCCGGGAGCTTCCCCGCACTCCTCGCGGCCCGCCAGCGCCCCGCCGAGGCGCTGCGGAGGCTGTAGGTGACGATGACCCCCGATCCCCTGCTCCAGTGCCGTGGTCTGCGGAAGTGCTTCATCACGCGCGGACGCGAGGTCTGCGTTCTCGGGAGCGTGGATCTCGCCGTGCGCGCGGGCGAGGTGGTGGTCATCCGCGGCCGAAGCGGCGCCGGCAAGTCCACGCTCCTCGGGCTCCTGGGCGGCTTGGAGCGGCCCACGTCGGGGAGCGTCCTCCTCGGATCCGAGCGCCTGGAGGCGCTGAGCGCCTCCGCCCTCGCTTCGCTGCGGCGGAGGCGCATCGGCATCATCTTCCAGAGCCACAACCTCCTTCCGTCGTGGACGGCGCGGGAGAACGTGGAAGCCGCGCTGATGCACGCCGGCGTGCCTGCCGGCGCCCGCCGCGCCCGAGCGGCCGGTCTCCTGAAGGCGCTGGGCCTGGAGGACCGGCTGGGTTACCTCCCCGCGGAGCTGAGCGTGGGCCAGCAGCAGCGCGTCGCCATCGCCCGGGCGCTGGTCAACGAACCTTCAGTGATTCTGGCCGACGAGCCGACCGGCGACGTGGATCCCGAAACCGCCGCCGAGATCGTGAGCCTGCTGACGGCGCCCGTGCATGAGCGGGGGGTCGCCCTGGTCGTCGCCACTCACGGCGCCTTCCCGCTCGACGGCGCCGACCGTGTCTGCCACCTGGAGGGTGGGCGCCTCATCGGTGGTGACGGGCTGGACCGGTAGCGCGTTCTCCGGTGCGGGGCGCAACCCGCGCCCAACAGGCCCGTAGGGCGCGACCGCCGTGCCGCGCCGGGAACGCAATGACCGGCCTTGTTCGTCGAGACCGAGCGCGGCCGCTGCGCGATCAGCGCCTTGTGGTGCAGTGGGGAACAACACTGTGGTCGGCCCGTGCCCCACACGCCCCGGCGACCGAGGTCGCGGGCTACCACGGCACCAGGTCCGCCGGCGCGGATCGCGGAAGAGTCGCCGCAGGGCGACTTCGCGCCGTCGTTGCCCGCGGTTTCGAACCGCCGGGAGCCAACCGGGCACCCGCCGACCACCATCCTGTTCCCCACCGCTTGTGATGGGACGTGCCGGGAGGAGAGAGGCCCCTCTGAAGGGAAGAGAGAAGTATCACCGCGCGGGGACAACTCGCGTGCGACCAGGAGGACAGCCGTGAAGAAAGCGATTGTCATCCGAGCCTTCTCGGAGAACCCCGATTTCCTCGGCAGGGCGGATTGGCTTGCCTCGGAGGAGGACTTCCTCCGCTGCTTTGACAAGGCCGTTGAGGCTGGCTTCGAGGGCGTGCAGCTCTTCATTGACCGCGAGGGCTACTTCTCCCTCGCCTCCGACCTGAAAGTGGCGGAGCGCATCGCCGCCGGCGCTCAACGGGCGGGCGTCAGTCTCGCCAGTCTGGAGATCGCCCCCTTCTCCTACTCCCTCACCGACGACGACCCCACCGTGCGCGAAGAGGGCTGCAAGACGATCGCGCGGGCGATGGAAGTCGCGGCGGCGATGGGTGTCCGCGGCGTGCTGGTCATTCCCGGCTGGGTGGGCCTGCCCTGGAATCCCGCCGCCAAGACCGTGCGCTACGACATCGCCTACGAGCGCACCCGCGACGGGCTGAAGGCGGTCGCTCCTACCGCCGAGCGGCTGGGTGTCAGCGCCAACCTGGAGCCGATCTGGAACCGGTTCCTCCTCAGCCCCCTGGAGGTGCGCGGCCTCCTCGATGAAGTGGGCAGCGAGGGGGTGGGACTGCTGCTCGATACCGGGAACCTGATCCAGTTCGGCTACCCGGAGCAGTGGATCCGCATCCTCGGCCCCCGCATCAAGGATGTTCACTTCAAGGACTTCCGGCAGTCGGTGGGAACCGTTGACGGGTTTGTGAACCTCCTGGAGGGGGACGTCAATTGGCCCGAGGTGATGGCGGCGCTGCGCGAGATCCACTACGATGGCTTCGTCATCGCCGAGATGTTCCCGTACAAGTTCTACGGCGACACCATCCTGAAGCACACGTCGGTGAGCATGGATCGAATCTTGGGGAGGTGAAGAGATGCGCGAGGTGAAGATAGGATTGGTCGGGATCGGCGAGATCGGGGAAGTCCACGCCCGGGCCTATGCCGGCGTGCCGCACGCTCGGCTCTGTCTCGCCGCGGGCACGCGCCCGGAGAAGGCGAAGGAGCTGGCCGCGAAGCTGGGCGGCGCCCCGGTCTATGAGAGCTACGAGGCGCTGCTGGCCGATCCCGGCGTCGAGGGCGTGGACATCTGCGTGCCCAACCACCTGCACCGCGAGTTCGTGGTGCGGGCGCTGCGGGCAGGGAAGCACGTTCTGTGCGAGAAGCCGATCGCGCTGACGTGCGAGGATGCGGACGCGATGCTCCAGGAGGCCGAGCGCGCCGGACGGTTCCTGGTGGTCGGCCACGTGCTGCGTTTCTGGCCGGAGTGCGTCAAGACGCGCGAGGCGATCGCCGCGGGCGCGATCGGCCAGCCGCTGCTGATCAGCGGCCGACGCCTGGTGGCGCTGCTCGAAGGCACCACGGGCGCCGAGGGGTGGCGCCACGACCCCGAGCTGAGCGGCGGCGCCGTGATTGACCTCCAGATCCACGACCTGGACCTCTACTGCTGGCTCTTCGGCACGCCCACCGCGGTGGTGGCGCGCGGCGCCCGCTCGGAGGACGGCGCTATCAGCCACGTCTTCACGGTGATGGACCACCCCGGCGGGGTCACGGGCTTCGTGGAGGCCTCCTTCATGATGAAGGGAAAGATGCTGGACATCGGCTTCCGCGTTCTCGGCACCAAGGGGAGCATCGAGTACCGCTTCTCCCCGTCCGCGCCGATGCTGCACGGCCTGGGGACGCAGGCGGCGGCCCAGGCGGAGCCATCGCTCACGCTCACCGAGACCGGCGGGATCCCGCAGGCGCTCTACACCCCCGAGGAGGATTCCTTCCCCCTGGCGATGCAGCGGCAGGTGGCGCACTTCGCGGAGTGCGTCTCCGCGAAGCGGGCGCCGGCCACCGCCACCGGCGAGGAGTCGCGCCGGGCACTCGCGCTCTGCATCGCCGCGCGGCGCTCGTGTGAGACGGGAGAGGTGGTCCGCAACCCCTGTTAGCGGGTGATCAGCGGCCCGACCTTCGCCGCCAGCGTGGGCGCCAAAAACCCCGGCGGCACGGGAACCCGCCCCGCGAGGAGGGGGCATCCAGGCGCGGATGGCGAACCAAATCACCGCCACGGATGACCTGCAAGCCTGGCTTCAGGCGAGCTGCCGGTGTGAGGACCGGGAGGGCGGCTCTTATCGCCGCCCTCCCTTCGCCGCCGACGTGCGCGCCGCCCGCAGCGGGCGCATCTATGACGCCCACGCTTACCATACCAAGGTGCCGCCACAGGGGATCCTCCCTTACCTGGAGCACTACACCCAGGCCGGCGACCTGGTGCTCGACCCTTTCTGCGGCTCCGGCATGACGGGGGTGGCGGCGCTCCTCTGCCCCTCGGGGCCGCGCCGGGCGCTCCTGAACGACCTCTCGCCCGCAGCCTGCCACATCGCCGCCAACTACTGCACGCCGGTGGATGCCGGGGCGCTCGCCGATGCAGCAGCTCGAGTCTGCGAGGCCGTGCGCGCCGAGTTCGAGTGGCTCTACGGCACCGCCTGCGGGCGGTGCGGCGCGCCGGCCACCATCCAGTACACCATCTGGTCGGATCTCCTCGCGTGCGCCGGGTGCGGGCGCGAGCTGCTCCTCTGGGAGGCCGGCGTGGACCACGCGGCGGGCAAGGTGCTGGGAACCGTGCGCTGCCCTGCGTGCGGGCGGCGCCACCGGAAGCGCGAGCTGCCCTGGCTGCGGCGCGCCCCGGTGGTGGTGAGCACGCTCTGCTCGCGCCCGGCGTGCGGGCGACACCAGTGCCCGCCCACGGCCGCCGACCAGGCGCGCCTGGACGACATCGAGCGCCGGCCCATCCCCTATTGGCATCCGCGGACCCGCCTTGACCGCGACATTGACCTCTGGTACGAGCGCGACTACCGCCGCCTGGGGATCTACTCTGTAGCCGATCTCTATACAAAGCGTAACCTGTGGGCCTGCGCGCGCCTGTGGCGGGAGATCGGCGCCGTCGGCGACGACCGGCTGCGCGGCGCGCTCCAGTTCGTCTTCACCGCCATCTGCGCCAAGCACGCCACGCTCATGACGGGCATCATCTTCAAGGGAGGGCGGCGTCCGGTGCTGACGGGCAACATCCCCGGCACCCTCTACGTGCCCTCCCTTTCGTGCGAGAAGAACGTCCTCGCCGCTTTCGCACGGAAGCTCCAGGCCGTCCGCCGCTACTATGAGGGAGACATCCGGCGCGCACCCCCCGGCGCCGTCTTCGTTCGTCTGGGCAGCGCCGCCGATCTCTCGCCCCTTGCCGACCGCACCGTTGATTACGTCTTCACCGACCCGCCCTTCGGCGAGAACCTCATCTACTCCGACCTCAGCCTCATCTGGGAGGCATGGATGGGACGCTTCACCGACCCGGAACAGGAGGCGGTCATCCATCGGCGCAAGCGCGGCAGCCCCCATACCCTGGCGGACTACTCGCGCAGCATGGGCGAGGCATTCGCCGAGGCGCACCGCGTGCTGAAGCCGGATCGCTGGGCATCCGTCATCTTCCACAACACCGACGACCGTGTCTGGGGCGCCCTCCAGGATGCGGCCGTCGGGGCCGGCTTCGAGTTGGCGAGCGCCGTGGCGCTGGACAAGGAGCAGCGTTCCTTCAAGCAGATCACCGCCGCGGGCGCGGCGGGCTACGATGTGGTGCTCAATCTCCGCAGGCGGGCGACCGCAGCCGCCGCCCCGCGCGGGGGCGAGGACGTAGACGCCTTCGCCCTGAACGCCGTCGTCGCCCACCTGCGCGCCGGGCCGCCACCCGACCACCGCCGCGCGCGGTTCCTCCACTCTCTCGCCGTCCGCGGCCTCCTGAACGCCGGCATCGCCATCGAGCGCGTCAGCATCCCGTACCTGGAGGCGCTCTTCCTCCGCTGCGGCCTGACACGGGTGGCGGGGCGTTGGCACCTCCCCGGTGAGGTGCCGGGCGCGGCCGCCGATGGCCCGGAGTCTGCAGACGGACCCCACTCGGCGGCGCCGGCGATGGATGAAGTCCTTCTCCGGGTCGCCGACCGCGCGGTGCAGCGGGCGCTGGAAACGGGCGGGTCTGGTCGGCCGCCGATCCGGCCCAACGCGGCGGCTGTCGCCGGGTGGATCCACTACTGTGCCGGGGAGGGCCGTTGGCCCGAGCTGCTGCGGCTCTTCCCGCTGCTGACACAAGGTGACGTGGCCCCGGAGGAGTGGGCCGCCCTGGAACGGCTTCGTGACGCCGCGTGGGCGCGCCGCGCCGGATCGGAAGGCGCCGAGGCGGGGAGAAGAGGAGGGAAAACCGTGAAGAAGGTGCTTTTTGTGTGCGTTCACAACTCCGGCCGCAGCAAGATGGCCGAAGCGTTCCTCAATCAGATGGCTGCGGGGCGGGGCATCACCGCGCTCTCTGCCGGCACGCAGCCCGGCGACGCGGTGAATCCCACCGTCGTGGCCGCGATGCGCGAGGTGGGCATTGACCTGAGCGGCGAGCAGCCTCGCCGGCTCACGCCGGAGATGGGGCGCTCTGCCGACCGCGTGATCACCATGGGGTGCGGCGTCGCCGATTCCTGCCCCGCCGGGTTCCTCATCAGCGAGGACTGGGGACTCGATGACCCCAAGGATCAGCCGCTCGCGAAGGTGCGCGCCATTCGCGACCAGATCCGCGAGCGCGTCGCCGCGCTCATCGCGGAGCGGTAGCGGCGTAGACGGCCTGTACCTCGCGCAGGAAGTCCAGGCTCTTGATCGGGCGCTCAAGCCGGTGCTGGATATGGGCGGTCAAGAGGCGGTCCAGCTCGCGGCGCCGCGCCGGGGGCGCGTGCGGAGCGAGCAGGGCGAGCGCCGCTTCGTGCTCGGGTGCCAGGCGCATCAGGGCGCCGGCGAGAGAGAGCGTATCCGGATGAACCGGAATGGCATCGGCGCTGCCCCGCCGGTGGGTGCCGCACACCACGCCGCCGTGAGAAGGGCTGAATGCGACCGGGCCCGGTCCCGCCACCGGCTCGCGCCCCACCACGCAGTCCTCCAGGTGCGGCCGGTAGCCGACGCCGGCCAGCAGGCGCAGTGTGAACCAGTGAGTCTGCAGATCGGGATGGGCCGCGTGCGCCAGCGCCCGCAGCGATCCGAGCGTCAGCCGGAAGAGGTCCGGGTGCGGGTCGCGCTCCTCGGTGAAGCGATCCAGCAGCTCGGCCATCACCGAGGCGTAGGCGATCCGGCCCAGGTCATCGCGGATGAGCTGGAAGGCGTCCACGGTCTCCGCCTGGGTGACCACGTCCAGCGACCGGCCGACGGCGAGCTGGAGCCGGACGTGCGCGAACAACTCCGTGGCCCCCGCCAGCCTGCTCACCGGCTTGCGCGCGCCTTTGGCCACGGCGCTCAGCTTGCCCCGCTCTTCGGTGAAGAGGGTGAGGATCTTGTCATACTCCGACAGGTTGATCCGGCGCAGCACGAGCGCACCGGTCGTATAGACACGCAGCGGCAACCGTCCCTCCACTCCACCGGATCATTTCCGCCGGGCGCCCGCCGGCTCCTTCCGCTCCATCGCCGCCTCGCGCTCCTCGAGGATGCGCACGCCGGAAGCCGTTCCCGGGCGGCTCGCGCCCGCGTTCAGCAGCTCCAGGGCGAACTCGGCGGAGCGGATCCCGCCCACCGTCTTCAGCCCGATGTTGGCGCCCACCGTGCGGGCATTGAGGCTAGACGAGCGCGCGCTGGCTGCGGGGTCTGCCCCGGCGCACCGGCCACACCAGCCGTGCCAGGGCCCCGTCGATCTCGCGGCAAAGGCGCTCCCCTTCATCACCGAGGGCCTCGCAGAGCTGGCCGCGGTCAATACCGCGCAGCATCCCGCGCACTTTCCGCACCTCGTTGCTCCGCCGCGCGGCGTGCGCCTCGCGGATCGCGGCGCGGGTGTGCTCCGCCAGCTTGCGCGCCGCCGCTCGGTGCGCCTCGAACGGCGGGTTCTCGACGGCCTCGGGGAGAGGCGGCCGGGAAGTGGTCTGGATCACCGGCTTCTGCAGCAGCCGGGCGGTGCTGTCCACCGCGGCGAGGATGAAACGGGGGGCGACGTCGCGCCCGACAAGACGAACCGCCATGCGGACGATGGCGTCGCGGTGGTCTGGCGGCAGCTTTCGGATCTCCGGCGCTCTCGCCTCGAGGTAAAGGGATAGTTCAGCGTGTGACAGAGATCTCAGTTCCATCCTCCACTCCTTCCACCGTATCCGTGCGAGGCATCGCTCGGGCAGGATCGCGCACGACGCCGGACGCCAGCCGACGAAAAGAAAAGGGAGCCCGGGACCTGTCTCCCGAACTCCCACGCGTTTCGGGCAGGCATAGGCCGGTTCGAGAACCCTTGCGGCTCCCTCGGGTGCTCTCAAACGGCCATCGCCCCACCCCCTTTATGAAGGAAGAACCCGCCGCCCCTCGCCATCGTCGGCGCGCAGCGGCCGCGCTGCATCTACCCATCCTCACTATACCGCAACCCCGGGCTGATGTCAAGCTGAACTCGCAGCCGGCGGACGGGCGATCATCAGGCGCGGGGCGCCACGGCGCCCCGCGCCGCACCACTCCCGCACCCGTGCGGGTGTTCTTCGAGCGGACGGCGAGCCTTCACGCTGCCTTGACAACCCCCCGGCGTTGAAGTATAATCAAACCTGGGTCCAGTGAACGGGTGCAAACGAGATTGAGCCAATCGACCTCGTTTCGGCCGGCAGAGGGAGGGATGCGAGATGGCGCAGGTGACGGTGAAGCCGAACGAGTCGCTCGATAGTGCCTTGCGGCGGTTCAAGAAGCAGATCCAGGAAGCCGGAGTGCTCAAGGAAGCGCGACGGCACGAGCACTACGAGAAGCCGAGCGAGCGGCGGCGGCGCGCGGAAGCCGCGCGCAGGCGCAAGATCAAGGCCGCCGAAGACGCTTCCCGCTAACCTTTGGCAGGTGGAACGCTCTGTTCGAGGCTCGCTGCGGGGCCATTTCCTCGCCGGATCTGAGGGACGCGACGGGACCGCGTGGCTCTCGGCCAGAGCGTTCCCGCCCTTGCCGCACCCGGTGTATCCCGTCTCGGAACGAACCGCCGCGCCAGAGCTACTTCCTCGCCAGATAGAGGACGGAGAACGTTGAGATCCGCTAAGCCCGGGCGCCCTACCCGTTATCGCAGGATTGCGGCGCGGCGGCTCAAGCAGTGGCTGCGCACGGTTGAGACCCATCGCCTCACCCTGGGTCTGGTCGTCGCTGTCGTCCTCACCGCCCTCGCCGTGCTCCACCTCGTCCCGGACAGAGTCTCCCTCGAGATCGGCGACATCAGCCCCAGGGACATCCGGGCCCCCCGCGCCGCCTCCTACATGGATACCGTCGCTACCGGCAATCTCCGCTGGCAGTTGCTGAGCAGTGTCGCCCGTGAGTACGACCTCGACCCCTACGCGATGGCTCTCTCGGAGTCGATGGTCAACCAGGTCTTCGCGCGCATCGATCTGGCGCGCACGCAGACGCCGGCATCGCCAGTAGACGTCCGGGTGGACCGACTGGCGGAGCAGGTCGCCCGCGAGTTGGGGCCGCAGCTCCCGAAGGAGGGCTTGCGCGTCGCTCTCGGCACCGACGGTCCCGGCCTGAACGGCCTCCGCGCCAGCACGCGCCAGATCGTCGCGGCGGCGATGCGGCGGCCGACCGGGATCCGCGAGGGCACCGAGGACATGGATCAGGCCGGCCGGGAGATCACCGCCCGCGCCGATGCGCTCCGCCTCCGGCCCGAGCTTCGCGACCTGGTGCGCGCCATCGGACGGCACGCCCTGCGCCCTACCCATACCTTCAGCCGCGAGAAGACGGATGCCGCGCGCCGTCACATCGAGGGGCTGGCGAAACCGGTCGTCGGACAGATACTCCCGGGTGAGCCGCTGATCCATAAGGGCGAGACGGTCACCCAGACGCACCTCGACAAGTTCACCGCGCTCGGCCTGCGCCATCCGCGCTTCGATTGGGCCACGGGTCTCTACCTCGCCCTCCTGATCGCCAGCCTGGTCGGACTCACCGGCGCCTACGTCTACCGCTTCCATCGTCCCATCCACGACAACCTGCGCCTCCTCTGGCTGTTGGCGCTCGTCGCCGTCGGCGCGATGGCGGCGTTCAAGGTGGGCGGCACGGGGTTCGGCATCAAGCTGGATACCCTCCAGTGCGGCTACTTCGGCATGTTGTGCGTCGGCACCGCCGCCATGCTCCTCACAGTGCTGCTCCACCCGTCGCTGGCCGTCGTCACCGCCGCGCTCCTCAGCCTCCTCGTCGGCCTCACTACCAACCACGACCTGCGCTTCACCGCGCTCGCCCTGGTCAGCAGCTTGGTGGGCGTCTACGCGTTCTCGCGCATCCGCAGTCGGGGCGATGTGGTACGTTCCTTGCTGATCCTCTGCCTGACGAACGCCCTGACCGTGTGGGTGTTGGGCAGCATCAGCGGTGACACGCTGCCGGATCTGCTCACCGGGGTTTCCTGGGGCATCGGCTCCGGTGTCTTCTCAAGCCTGGTGACCTGGTTGGGAGTCGCCTTGCTGGAGCGCCCGTTCGGCATTACCACCCAGGTCGGCCTGCTGGAACTCGCGGATATGAACCAGCCGGCGCTCCGCAGGCTGCTGCAAGACGCCCCGGGAACCTATGTTCACAGCCTGAACGTGGGCCAACTGGCCGAGGCTGCCGCCGAGGCGATCGGCGCCGACACGCTGCTGGCCCGCGTGGCGTCTTACTATCATGATATCGGCAAGGTGATGCGTCCCTACTGCTTTGTTGAGAACCAGACCGTGGAGAATATCCACAACCGGCTCAACCCGACGTTGAGCACGCTCGTGGTCACCAGCCACATCAAGGATGGCGTGGAGCTGGCGCGCGAGTATCGGCTGCCGCCGGCGATCGTGGACATCATCCGGTCGCACCACGGCACCGGCCTGGTGAAGTACTTCTACCACCAGGCGGTGCTCGCCAACGACGGCGAGTCGCCGGTGCCCGAGCAGCAGTTCCGGTATGAGGGCCCGCGCCCGCGCACCAAGGAGGCCGGCATCATCATGCTGGCCGACTCGGTGGAAGGCGCCACCCGCGCCGCCCTTCAGGATCGCCCGGACCCCGCGCGCATCCAGGCCATCGTCACCCAGATCATCAAGGACAAAGCGGCCGACGGACAGCTCGATGAGTGCGACCTCACCTTCTCCGATCTTTCACGCATCGCTGCCGCGTTCACTCGCATCCTGCAGAGCATCCACCACGCGCGCATCAAGTATCCCGAAGCGTTGACGGCGGAAGGACAGGAGCTTCGTGCCATCAGTAACAGTTAAGCGGATGGGTGTCCCGCGCGCGCCGCTCACGCGGAAGGAGATAGAGACCATCGTCGGCGACCTGCTGCGGCGTGAGCGCCTCCCGGAGTCGGTGGAGGCCTCCATCGTCTTTGCCGACAATGAGACGATGCGGGCGCTGAACCGGGAGTACCGCGGCGTGGATGCGCCGACGGACGTGCTCGCCTTTTCTCAGGCGACGCCGGAGGCGTTGCGGGCGGCGCCCCCGGGCGAGGAGACGGCGCTGGGCGATGTGGTCATCTCGGTGCAGATGGCCCGCGAGCAGGCCCGCGAGTTCGGGCACTCGGTCAAGCAGGAAGCCGCGCTGCTCCTGGCGCACGGTCTGCTGCACCTTGTCGGCTACGACCACGGGGAACCGGAGAAGGCGGAGCGGATGCGCCTTGCGGAGCGCGCGGCGCTGGCGGGGACGGCTTACCTGGATCGGTCGCCATGAAGAGCAGCTCACTGATAGATAGCTTCCGCCACGCCATTGATGGCGTGGTACACGTGTTCCGCACGCAGCGGCACATGCGCTTCCATTTCCTGATGGTGGTGCTGGTGCTGACGCTGGCCAAGGTCTATCAGCTCAACCGCACGGAGCTGCTGGTCCTCTTCTTCAGCGTCTGCTTCGTCTTGATGACCGAGATGTTCAACACGGCGGTGGAGGCCGTGATTGACATGGTCACCCAGAACTACCATCCGCTGGCGAAGCACGCCAAGGACGTCGCCGCGGGCGCCGTCTTGATCGCCTCGGTGAACGCGGTCGTGGTGGGCTTTCTGTTGTTCCTCGATAGCGACCGCATCCGCACCGTCGTGGCTCGCGGCTACGCCGCGCCGATGCCCGCCGGCCGGGTGGCCGTCATCGAGATCATCGTGCTCCTGGTGATCCTGCTCGCCCTGAAGGCGTTTGGATCGGACAGCGACGGCCAGCGAACGCCGATCAGCGGGTATTCGGCGGTCGGGTTCTCCCTCGCCACGCTGGCCGTGTGGCTGGTCCACCAGGAGGTGCTGGCGGGCATCCTGGTGCTGCTGCTGGCGCTGGTGCTGGCGCAGGCCTGCGTCGCCCGCGGGCTGCAGAGTTTCCGCGCCGTGTTCAACGGCGCGCTGCTGGGGACCTGCCTGCCGGTCATCCTGGTGCATCTGCTGCCATGAGAGGAGCCCGCAGCCACCCGGGGGGTCCTGGTAATGCGTAATGCGTAACCTGTAAGGTGTGGCTGGATCACGCATTGCGTATCGCGGATCGTCCCAGAGACTGCGGGAGGGCGGGAGTAAGTTGGATCTCTCGCCGAGGAGGAACGTTTGGAGTCGACGGAACCTCCGGGTAAACGCCCGAACGGAGCGATCGCTCGCGCGGGCGCCGGAGGCGCGCAAGCATCCGGGGCCGTGTTCGGCGCCCGGAATATCGGAGAAGATGCCGTCAAGGTGGCGCGCGGGGCGCGCCCCTCGCTGCGGCTGATGTGGGCGGTCGTCGCCGGAGCGGCCGCCAGTTACGCGGTCGGGGTGCCCGCGTTCCTGGAATCGCGGCCCACGGTACACGCTCGCGCCATCGCCTGGGAGACCATCGCTGCGGTTCTGGCGATGGTCCTCATCATCGCCTTCCTCGCCGCCGCCGAGGTGGCGCTGACGACAGTGCGCCGCACTCGTCTCCGGCAGCTCGCCGAGGAGGGCACGCGCGCGGCGCGCCCCGCTCTCCGCCTCGTCGAGGCGCCCACCCAGTTCCTGGCGACGGTGCAGATCGGCATCACCCTGGCGAGCATGTTCATCGCCGCCATCGCGGCGCGCGTGCCGGCAGAGCGCCTGGCCGCCCTGCTGGCGGGCGTCGCGGCACGCCGCGATCTCCCCTGGCTGGCGGACCACGCCCTCGGCGTCGGCCTCGCCCTCACCATTCTCGCCGTCGGCCTGCTCGAGCTCCTCCTGGGCGAGTTGATCCCCAAGCAGATCGCTCTGCAGCAGGCCGAGCGGCTCTCGCTCATCGTCGCCGGGCCGATCGAGGCGCTCGCCACGCTCACCCATCCCCTCGTGTTCGTGCTCACCCGCATCACCACGCTTGTCACCCGGCCCTTCGGCGGGCCCGGCGGCGCCCCCGCTGTCTCCCTCACTGAAGAGGAGATCAAGGACATCGTCGAGGAGAGCGAGAAGGAAGGCGTCCTTGAGGAGGCGGAGACGGAGATGATCCACTCCGTCCTCGAGTTCACCGACATCGTCGTGCGCGAGGTGATGGTGCCGCGCATTGACATGGTCTGCGTCGAAGCCGGCCGCTCGCTCGACGACCTGCTCGACGTGGTCCTCGCCTCCGGGCACACTCGCATCCCGATCTACGAGGAGACAGTGGACAACATCGTCGGCACGGTACACGCGAAGGACCTGCTGCGCGTGGTGCGCGACGGCGTCCGCGAGGTGGGCATCCGCCAGGCCAACGTGCTGCGCCCCGTCTACTACGTGCCCGAGAACATGAAGGTGGACGACCTCCTCGCCGAGTTCCAGCGGCGCCAGCACCAGATGGCGATCGTCGTGGATGAGTACGGCGGCACCGCCGGCCTGATTACGCTGGAAGACCTCCTGGAGGAGATCGTCGGCCCGATCACCGATGAGTATGACGTGGAGAACGAGCCCACAGTCTCCATCATGGATGACGACGTCGCCCTGGCCGACGCGCGCATGGCGCTCGACGACGTGAATGAGATCCTCGGCCTGCGCCTCTCCGAAGAGGACAGCGAAACCCTCGGCGGCTACGTCTTCTCCCTCCTCGGCAAGATCCCGACCGTGGGGGAGACGGTGGACCAGGACGGTCTCCGCTTCGAGGTGACCGAAGCCGACAGCCGGCGCATCACCCGCGTGAAGATCACCCGGCTGCGTGAGGAATCGGAGGAGCCAACGGGGGGCGATCCAGCGGACGCGGTGTGAGAGCAGGGAGACGACCCGCCGGCGGAACAGCAAGTCGTCCGCCCGCAGGCGCCGGCCCCGCGCCGGGCGCGCGTCGCGGCCACTGAGGGGGGCGACCGGATCGCCGACGAAGTGACGATCATCAGCGGCACGAAGCGAGGGAACACCTACGAAGGCCGCACCCTGATCGACCGGGTGGACTTGCCTTCGGGCGGCCGCGCGGCCTTCCTCCTGCGCCCGACCCTCGCCGCGCCGGGGGAGGTCGTCGTGCTCGTGCGCTTCGCGCACCGGGAAGCCCGGCCTGACGACGCGCCAGGCGCAGGATCCCACCCCCCTCCCCGCGAAAGAGAGCGATAGCACTCACTGACCACGCGGGGTATCTCCATGCAGGAACTCATCGAACGCTACATCAAGCCCGGGGTGATCGGTAAGGTGGTGGCCACCGAGTCGCGGCCCGCCACCGCCGCCGAGTTCTACTTCTGGACGCGCAGCGACAACATTGACATCGAGATCGGCTCCATCGTCGCCGCCGTCAGCCACGAGGGGATCACCTTCGGCGTCCTCGACGAGCCGCAGCGCTACACCGACCTCCGCTCCTTCATGGACGATTACGTCGCCCACGACTTCGGCCAGGTGGAGGTGCGCGCCCCGAGCGCGCTGGCCGAGATCCTGGTCTTCAAGGCGAAGGTACTGCGCACCAAACTGCGGAACGGCGCCGAGCGGATGCGCCCCACCCCTCCCGGCGACGTCTTCTTCCCCACCCGCGAGGGGATCGAGTTCGCCATGTTCGCCGAGAAGATCGATGAGGGGCGCCGCATCCCCGCCGGCCTCTTCTCCAATAGCGACGGCTCCACCACCCCGGTATACATTGACGAGGAGTTCCTCCTCGGCATGGAGGGCGCCCACCTCAACATCACCGGCGTCTCCGGCCTCGCCACCAAGACCTCCTACATCGAGTTCCTCCTCCGCTCCCTCTTCACGTTCTCCCGGCGCCGCATCGCCGTCGTCTGCTTCAACGTCAAGGGTCCCGACCTCCTCTTCCTCGACCATCCCAACCGGCCCGCCGACCCCGAGCTGCAGCAGCTCTACCGGCTCAGCGGCATCAAGATGATGTCCGATGAGGACCTCCGCCGCTACGGGGCGCTCCACCTCCCCCCGGAGCCGTTCGAGCAGGTGCGCATCTTCGCCCCCTACAAGAGCGACGGCTTCACCCTCAACTCCGCCCGCAGCCACCCGGACGCGCGCGCCAACGTCCGCCCCTTCACCTGGGGTCTGAAAGATATTGTCGGGGATGTCCACTCCCTGCTCGGCCGCGACGACATGGACGAGAAGGCCGACGCGTTCATGGCCTACATCCGCGAAGCGTGGATTGACGCCAACGTGACCTGTTCCTTCGAGGAGCTGGAAGCCAAACTAGCGCAGGTGATCGAGGAGACGGAGGGGAGCGGGAAAGACACCTACCACAGCCACCACATCGCCACGATCCGCAAGATGCGGAACCGCCTCACCAACATCCCGATGCGCTGCCCGGGGCTCATCAGCCGGGGGCGCGTGCCCGAGGGGAGCGACATCCCCCTGCACGCCATGGAGAACCGCGACATCTTCGTCGTGGACGTCGCCGGCCTGAACACGCGCGCGCAGGAGCTGGTGTTCCACAAGGTGATCGGGCGCCTCGGCCAGTTGAAAGAGCGCGACGAGATGAAGGTCGAGCACGTCATCGTCTTCGTGGACGAGCTGAACAAGTTCGCGCCGCGCCTGGGGCAGAGCCTGCTGAAGCAGACGCTGATCGAGATCTCAGCGCGCGGCCGCTACATCGGCTTCGTCCTCTTCGGCGCCCAGCAGTTCCGCTCGAAGGTGGATGATGAGGTCGTCGGCAACACCGCCACCTCCCTCTACGGGCGCATGGACGCCGAGGAGCTCACCGCGCCCGCCTACCGCGTCTTCTCCGAGACGGTGAAGGATAAGCTCTCCGCCCTGGACAAGGGCGAGCTGCTCCTGCGCCACCCGCACTTCAAGCAGCCGGTCTTCGTCCGCTTCCCGATGCCCACGGTGCTGCGCGGCAAGGACGGCCTCTCCCTCTGGCCCGCCCGCCAGGACGACCCCGCCCTGCGCATCTCCCAGACACTGAAGGAGATCGATCCTTCCACCACCGTGGAGATGGAGGAGCTGCGCCGCATGGTGGACGGCCTCGGCGAGGCGACCATTGATCAGATCCTGGACCGGGTGCGCCGCCGCTACGACCCCCGAAGGACGGGGTTCCTCTGGGCGCTCTTCAAGACGGAGCTGCGGAACGTCACGGGACGCGAGCGGGACTGAGAGAGCGTGCGAGAACGCCCGGAGACGCCGAGCGGGGAACGCAGCGCGGCAGGGCTCCAACCAAAGACCGGCCGGGCATTGTAAACACCCGTCTGGCGAGCGGCGCGGGACCGCTGTGCGTCTTCCCGGGCGCAGATGGATGCCCCGTCCGCGAGGACGGTCGGCCGCAGGTCCGCGAGACGGGTATTTCCAATGCCCGGTAGTCAGCGTGGCGCTCGCAGGTTCTACTCGTTGGTAGAGCAGAGGCCCTGCGGTTCAGAGGACGCTGAGCATCAGGGCGAGTCCGACGCCAGGTTGGCGTGCCTGTGGCGGAAGGCCTCCATGTCCAACTTCAGGCGCTCGCTCAGGACGTTGAGGACGGCGTCAGTAACCGCATCCCCTCCCCCGTCACCCAGTCACTCCAGCGCCAGGCCGACGAAGAGGCGGCTGTCCGGGTCGGCCAGGGGGTCCACCTCGCCGGCGGCGGCCGCGCGGGCGAAGATAGCGCCCGGGTCAGTGGCGCGCATCGCGCGGGCGAGCGCTCCGAACCCCATCGGCGCCTGCCTGCCCTCGCCGCGAAACGCGGCATCCATCTCCACGTGCATCTCCCCCAGGCGCGTGCGCGCGACGGCGACCTGCGCGAACAGCTCCTCCGGCGTCAGGCCCTCGGGCCAGCCGTGGCGGATCGGCACCACGCGCCCCGAGGCGTCCGGAAGCCAGCCGCGCCCACCGAGGAGGATCGCGAGCTGCCCGATCTGCCCCCGTGCCCCGCTCTTCACCGCCAGAAGCTGCGGGCCGAGGTCGGGGCTGTCGATGTCGCTCCGCGCAGCCAGGGCGTCGGCCAGCTCCTCGGCGTAGGCCGACCACGCCTCCGGCGCAGCGCTCTCCGGCTGCGGCGGGCGCGCCAGGCTCTCTCCGGGGAAGGGGCTCATCGAGGCGCCGGAATGGCGCGCCACCTCAAAGCCGCGCGCCTGCAAGCGTTCCACGGCCGCCAGCACCGGGCTGGCGCCCTCGCGCTCCAGAAGGCGCGTCAGGGCACCCGTCAGAGCATCGGCAGTGAGGAAGCCTTCCGGCATCGGCACGTCGGTCCCGGCCAGGTGGGCGATCTCCTCCTGGCCCCCCGGGGCCCGGCTCAGCCACGCCAGGCCCCACAGCGCCTCGCAGCGCGGGTACACCAGGGCCACCACCGCCGGGTCGCGCCGCAGGTGCCCGGCGAGGGAGATGCGCTCGCCGGCCTCGCGCTGGCCCGCCTCGGTGAGGGGCAGGAATACCGCTACCTGGTCGCCGTCGAAGTCGGCGTTGAGGAGCGGGCAGACCGCCGGGTGCAGCCGGATGGCGTTCTCCGGCCGGCGCACAGGGTGGGAGGCCACGAAGGAGGTCGATGAGAGGGAGGGTGCCCGGTTGACGACCACCCAGCTTCGCGCCATCGCCTCGTCGAGGGCGCGGGCGGCACGCGGAGTGCGAGCGCGCACCTCGTCCTCCGACCCCAGCTCCCGGGCCACGAGCGGGCCGAAGAGAGTCCAGGCCATCTCCTCCGGGATGCCAACCTGATCGATGCCGAGGTCGTACCCGGGGGCGACGACGGAGCGTGCGCTGAAGAGGACCGCGGCATGGGGGCGCAGGTGCTCGGGGCGCAGCAGGGAAGCGAGGAACTCGCGGGCGCGAGTCTCCAGGTCGGCGGCGGCGCGTTCTGCCAGCACGGAGGGCGCTCCGCTGTCGAGCGTGCGCCGGAGGCGGTCGTTGGCCTGGATGAGCGCCGCGCGCTCGGCGCCCTCGATGGTGGCGCCCACTGCGTCCAGCTCATGGCCGCGCAGCCAGGGATGGGGCACCGGCCGGGCCAGGCGGATGACGTCTCCCTCGGGCGGGGCCAGGCGGAAGGCCAGCCTGCCATCGGCCAGCTCCGCCCGGACCCCGCCAACGGCCAGTCGCTTCACCATCTCCGCGAAGGCGGGCGCCGGCGGCGGCGCCTGGGTGATCGGCCCCGCCGCAGCGCGGGCGGCAAGGGCGTCGGCACCTTCCCGCTCCGCCGCACGGGTGTTGAACTGCTCGCGGATCGTCTCCACGGCGCCGGCAGCGCGCAGGGCCTGGTAGTCGAGGAGGCTCTGGCGCTGTGGGCGGCCTCCCTGCACCGTGGCGTGGATCTTCTCACTGGCGACGTGGACGTTGCGCAGCCAGTAGACCCAGCCGACCATCGAGCGCCGCTCCATCGCCGGGCCACCGCGCCCGGGGGTAAGGCGCTCCATGCCGTCTTCCGGCAGCCCGGCGCGCGCCAGACGCTCGCGCAGCTCCGCCTCAGTCGGCGCGTGGAACGGAGGCACGATGGCGGGGCAACCCTCGGCGCGGGCAATGCGGCCCGTCAGCGCCTCGCGGATCTGCCCGAAGTTCTGCCGCGTGTGCAGGCCGATGAAGCTGAACACCATCTCCACCGGGGTGCCGTCCGGGAGGCGGGGCATCTCATCGTCGCGGAGGATGCGGCTCACCACGCCTTTGGTGCCGTGACGGTTGCTCAGCTTGTCGCCCGGCTCGATCGGCTTCGGGTGGCCGAGGCGCGCCGCGCACGACTCGCTGAGCACGATGCCGTCCTCGTAGGTCTCCGCGCCGAGGGAGACGAAAGCGGTGAGGAGATTGCGACCGAACCAGATGCCCGGCACGTCCGGCTCGCGGCCAGTCTGCACCAGGGCGGGCTCCGCTTCGGCCGTGACGGGATCGGCGATGCCCTCCCGGCCGGTTCCCACCACCTCCGGCTGCGGGCCGGCTGGCGGCATCGCCTGGCGCATCATGTTCACGCCCATCAACTGGCGGTTGGGGTCGTTCTGCTCGAGGAAGGGCACCATCGAGGCGGTGACTCCGAGGGCCGCCTCGGGGCTCTCGTCAAGGACTACGAGCATCCCGTCGCGGATAGCGGCGCCGACGGCGATGCTGAAGGCCCGGCCGATGTTGGGGCCCTCCGGAGTCTCGAAGGGGCAGACGCGCCCGAACTGCCCCGGCGTGACGACGCGCTGCCGCTCCGGGACGATCAGGCGGCGCAGGTGGGTGATCCGCGAGAGGGCGTTCGTGTCGTCGAGCCACTGGGCGGTCTCGCGCAGGAAGCCAAGGACCCAGGCATCCAGGGGCAGCCAGGAGCGCGCCAGGGATGCCTCCCAGGGAAGATCCTTGGGCGCCTCACCCAGCCGCTCGCGGAAGAGTGCCAGGATCTGCTCGCCGACGCAGCGGATCTCGGCGGTCGCGAGGTCCTCGTGTGCGGCGGTGGGCACGACGACCCGGGCCTTCCCGCTGAAGTAGAAGAGGCCCTCCTCGTCGGGCCGGGGGATCTCGGGGTAGCCGACCGCCACCTCACCCGAAGGGGCAGCGAGTGCGATACGGACCTGGCAGGCATTTGGCCCCGTGTCCTCCACCTGATAGCCCGCGAGCGGCAGCCGCTCCGCCAGGAGCTCGGGCAGGGCCGCGTTCAGGAAGTGGTCGTAGGACTCCTTGTGCCAGGGCGCCCAAGATGCGTGTACCATCAGTTGACCTCCTCTTCGGCCTCGATGCGACGCCAGCCGCGGGCGAGCTGCTTGCGGGCGTAGTGCAGGCGCGACTTGACCGTGCCCTCGGGCACCCCCAGGGCGCCCGCCGCGGCGCGGATGTTCATCTCCTCCTCGTGGATAAGGCGGATCACCGTGCGCTTCTCCTCCGGCAGCTCGGCGATGAGCCGGCGGAGCCGCCGCCGCCGCTCGGAGCGCTCCAGCGCCTCCGCCGGACCCAGCGTCGTCGCGTCCAGCATCCAGCCGGGCGCGGGGCTCTCCTCGTAGGGGTCCTCCGGGTCCGGGGGAACGTCCAGCGGCTGCTCGCGGCGGCGGCGCACCGAGCGGAGGTGGTTGAGCGCCAGGTTGGTGGCGATGCGGAAGAGCCATGCCCGCAGCGGCCCGTAACCGTCCCACTGCGCGGCGTGGGTCCAGACGCGCAGGAAGACGTCCTGCACCAGATCCTCAGCGGCAGCGTCATCGTGGATGCTGTTCACCAGGAAGCGCCGGATGCGGTCGCGGTAACGGGCGAAGAGCACCTCGAACGCGGTGGCGTCGCGCTCGCGGACGCGGCCCATCAGCTCCCGGTCGGTCGGCGTCATCGAAGCCCCTTCCGTGTTGTTCTACCGCACGAGACACCGGCGCGCAAGGAGAAGTTCAGCACGAACAGGGGTGCGGCGAGGCGCGGAAGCGCGCGAAGGCAAGGGGACGACGGCTGGCGAGGCGAACCGGGCGGCCCCGCCCTACTCCAGATTCGCGTGCCGCTGGCGGAACGCCTCCATGTCCAACTTCAGGCGCTCGCTCAGGACGTTGAAGACGGCGTCGAGGCAGAGGCTGGCGGCGTGCTCGAAGATGGCGGCGCGCAGCACGATGTTCTCGGCGGCGACGGGGATCACCACCACGCGGTCGCCCAGCGCCGCCAGGGGCGAGTTGGGGTCCGCGGTGAGGACGACGACCCGGGCGCCGAGCTGGCGGCCGCGGCGCGCGAGGTAGCTGGTGTAGCCGGTCTGCCCGGTGCAGCTAATCGCCACGAGGAGGTCGCCGGCGCCGGTGGCAGGAGTGATCGTCTCGCCGGGGATGAACGAGGTGAGGCCGGCGTGCATCAGGCGCATCCCGAAGCTGCGGGCGACCAGGCCGCTGCGGCCCGCCCCGGTCACGAAAGTCCGCCGCGCCCGCGGCAGCATCTCCGCCAGGTCCAGGAAGCTGGCCCAGTCCACGCGCTCCATCACGTCGGAGATCCGCTGGAGCAGGTCGCTCCCGGCGATGCGTACGGCGTCTCTATCCAACACTCGGCCCGCCTCTCCTCTCCCAGCGCAGCACGTTCACCACCTGCGCCAGCGTCGTCTTGTTGTCGCGGATCTCCTGGCGGACGCGGTTCTCGGCTTCCAGCACGTCGGCGGCGCGGTTGGCCATCTCCACGGCTTCCGCGCGGGGGAGCGCCATCACGCCGTCGTCGTCGGCGAGGATCCAATCCCCCGGCAGGATGCGCTGCCCGCCGATCTCGACCGGAACGTTGATCACCCCGACGCCGTTGGCATCGCCCGCGTGCGAGGTGACGTGCGTGGACCAGACCGCCAGGCCGAGGCGCCGGATGTCGGCGGTATCGCGCACGGCGCCGTGGACCACCAGGCCGGCCAGTCCCTTGCCGACGGCGCTCTCGGTGGCGAGCTCGCCCCAGACCGCCGGGGGCACGCCCGCGGCATCCACCACGATGATCTCGCCCGGCTTCGCCACGTCAATGGCGGCCACCGGCTTGGCCCAGTCGCCCGGGAGGGTGCGCACGGTGACGGCGGGCCCGCAGGCGAGCTGCCCCGGCGAGAGAGGGCGCAGGCCGGGCAGGCAGGGGCGGCGGTGGGCGCCGTCGGAAACGTTGCTGGTATGCACCTTCGCCAGCGCCTCGCGCAGGCTCCCGGCGGTGACGCGGCGGAAGAGGTCCGTCGCCACCGCCTCGCCGCTGTCAATCGCCCGGCGGATGTCGGCGGTGGCCCGGCGGGGATCGACCGCCTTGGTGATGGCGCCGCCGATGATCACCACGTCGGCGCCGGCGCGGGCGGCCTCGGCGGCGGACTCGCTGTTCAGCCCACCGGCGACGGCCAGGGTCAGGTGGGTGACGTCGCGGATCGCCTTGAGCGTGGCGAGGGGGTCCTCGCCGCGCATCTGGGCGTCAATCGGGCAGTGAACATCCAGCCAGTCCACGCCCATCGCGGCGACGCGCCGGGCGGCGGCGACCGGGTCGGGCACGCCGAGGAGGTCCACGGCGACCGCGACGCCGTACTGGCGGCCCGTCTCGACACACTCGTGGAGGGTGGCCTCGGAGGCGCCGGCCATCACGGTGACGACGCTCGCGCCGGCGCGGGCGGCGGCCTCCACCTCGATCTTGCCGGCGTCCATCGTCTTCAGGTCGGCGATGATCGTCTTGTCGGGGAAGAGTTCGCGCAGCTTGCGGACGCAGTCGAGGCCCTCGGACTTGATCAGCGGGGTGCCCGCCTCCAGGTAGTCCGCCCCGCCCTCGGCGGCGGCGCGGGCCACGGCCAGCGCGCGGGGCAGCTCCAGGAAGTCGAGCGCCACTTGCAGCTTGATGTCGCTCATATAGGTAGGTGCGCTGCGGGCGGGGGGGATTCCTGCAAGGAGCCGGGCCGTGGGTAAGGCACCCCGTCTCGGGAGCGGCGCGGCGCCGCCGAGCATCCTGCCGGACGCGGACAGGCCCGGGGCCAGCGCCAACAGACCATCGCTGTCATCGCATTCTTTGACAGCCCCTGGAGCCCGCGCCCTACAGCCCGCGCCGCGATCCCTCAAAGGATTCGGATCGGCTGCCGGCCTACCGGGTGGTACTCCAGCCCGGCGGCGCGGGCGGCCTCGGGATCGAGCTGGTTCCGCCCGTCCACGAGGATCGGCGTGAGCATTCCCCGGGCGACCCGGGCCAGGTCCAGCGACCGGAACTCCTCCCAGGCCGTGGCGATCACTCCGGCGTGGGCGCCCTGGAGGGCATCGAGGGCGCTCGGAGCGTAGGCGACGCGCTCGGAGGACGGCAGCGCTTCCCGGGCGCGCGCCTCGGCGTGCGGGTCGTAGAGGCGGAGACGCGAGCCGTTCTCCAGCAGCGCGCGGGCCAGGGCCAGGCTCTGCGAGCCGCGCACGTCGTCGGTGTTGGCTTTGAAGGCCAGGCCCAGGATGGCGATCTCCTTGTTATCCAAGATCCAGAGAGCGCGCCTCAGCTTCTGGAGGATGGCCGGCACCCGGCCGCGGTTGATGGCGTCCGCGTGGCGCAGGAGGCCGAAGTCGAGGCCGTGCTCCTCGCCGATGCGGATGAACGCCTGGA
>JACQGM010000224.1 GCA_016199585.1 Armatimonadota bacterium | reverse complement strand
CGGTGCTGCTGGCGGAGCGGCGCAGCCCGAGGATCGGGAAGCGCGCGGCCCCGGCCTGCCCGGTGAGGAGCGCCAGCGACTGCAGGGAGGCGACGAGCCGCGGGTCGTCCTGCTTGCTGACGCCTCGCCCGTACAGGATCACCGGCCGCTTTGCGCGCGCGTACATCCGGGCGGCCTGCACCACGTCCTCGCCGGCCACGCCCGTTTCAGTCTCCACCGCGAAGGGCGTGTAGCGCTCCAGGGTGCTCACGAAGGCACCGCGGCCGGCCATCGCGCGCGCCCCCGGATCGCGCTTGCCGGAGCGGCCATCGCTGACGATCGCCTGCATCATGCCGTTGAGGAGCACGCCGTCGCTGGCGCGCCGCGGCCGGAGGATGAGGTCGGCCAGGTCGTTCAGCTCCGTCCGGCGCGGGTTGACGATGATCAACCGGGCGCGGCGATGGTAGACACCGCGGCGGATGGCGGCGGCCACCGTCGGGTGCGTCCGTCCGGGGTCGGCGCCGATCACCAGGTAGAGGTCGGCCTCGTCCAGGTCATCGGTGTGGGCTTCCACCTTGGCGCGCACGCCGGCGCCGACCAGGCCTTCGGTGGCGGCCCGGGTGACGCGGAGGTCGCGGCCGTCAAAGGCATCCACGTTGCCGGTGCCGATGCCGGCGCGCATCACCTTCTGGAAGGCGTAGAGCACCTCGTTGGGCAGCGCCGGGGAGGCGATGCCGGCGACGGCGCCGGGGCCGCGCTTGCCGGCGATGTGCCCCAGCCGGCCGGCCACGTGCGCCAGCGCCGTCTCCCAGTCGGTCTCCTCAAGGCGGCCGCTGCGGCGGACCATCGGGGTGCGGACGCGGCGGCGGCGGTCCTGAGCCTGCAAGAAGCGTCCCTTCTCGCAGAGGATGCCGGGGTCGCCGGCATCGAGGTCCGCCTCGATGCCGACGATGCGGTCGGCGACGACCTTCACCTGGATGCGGCAGCCCATGCTGCACCCGGCGCAGGTGGTGGCGGCGACGCGCAGGGCGTTGTGGGCGCCTCCGGCCGTAGCCGCCCGCTCCTGGTAGGCGGTGTTCTTGGCGAAGATGGCGCCCGTCGGGCAGACCTGCAGACAAGCGCCGCAGGAGACGCAGCTCGAGTCGCCGAGGGGCAGCCCGGCGTCCGCGGAGATCATCTGCGCGATGCCGCGCTCGCGGAAGTCCAGTGTTCCAATGCCCACCTTCTCGCTGCAGACGCGCACGCACCGCTGGCAGAGGACGCAGCGGCTTGGCTCCATGGCGATGTGCGGGTGCGAGGCATCCAGCGCCAGCGCCGGGAAGAGGAAAGGATAGCGGATGGAATCGATCCCGAACCGGTAGCCGAGGTCCTGCAGCTCGCAATCGCCGCTCATCGGACAGATCGGGCAGTAGTGGTTGCGCTCCGAGAAGAGCAGCTCCACGGTCATCTTGCGGCGCGCGAAGAGGGCCTCAGAATCCGTGCGGATCGCCAGGCCGTCGGTGGCGGGCAGGGTACACGCCGTGCCGAGCTTGTTGCTCCCATCCACCTCGACCACGCAGAGGCGGCACGCGCCCACGTTCGAGAGACCGGGGAAATGGCAGAGCGTCGGGACATGGATGCCGTTCTCCTTGCAGACGTCCAGCACGGTCTGTCCGGCCCGGCCCTTCACCTCACGCCCGTCAATCGTCAAAGTGATGTCGCTGCTCATCGCGTCCCTTCTGATACGACCCATCGGACCCATGCGACATATACGACCCTATGATTTCACCACCGCCCCGAAGCGGCAGACATCGAAGCAGACGCCGCACTTGACGCAGCGCGCGGGATCGATGCGGTACTTCTTCTGGTCTTCCACCTTGAAGATGGTGTTTTCCGGACAGTTGCGGGCGCAAAGGCTGCACCCCGTGCAGGCCGCCTCGTCAATGCTGTAGCGGATCAGGCTGGGGCAGACCTTGGCCGGGCAGCGCCTGTCAACGATGTGCTCCAGGTACTCGTCGCGGAAGTAGCGCAGCGTGGAGAGCACCGGGTTGGGCGCCGTCTGGCCGAGGCCGCACAGCGAGCTCTCCTTCACCATGCCGCACAACTCCTCGAGCAGGTGCAGGTCCTCGATCCGTGCCTCGCCCTTGGTGATCTTATCGAGCAGCCCGTAGATCTGGCGGGTGCCGACGCGGCACGGGGGGCACTTCCCGCACGACTCGTCCGTGCAGAATTCCATGAAGAACTTGGCGACATCCACCATGCACGAGTCCTCGTCCATGATGATCAGGCCGCCGGAGCCGACGATGGAGCCGACTTTCGCCAGGCTCTCGTAGTCCATCGGGATGTCGAGGTGCTCGGCCGGGATGCAGCCGCCGGAGGGTCCGCCGGTCTGCGCCGCCTTGAACTTCCGGCCATTCGGCACGCCCCCGCCGATGTCGTAGACGATCTCGCGGAGGGTGGTGCCCATCGGCACTTCCACCAGGCCGGTGTTGCGGATCTTGCCCGCCAGGGCAAAGACCTTGGTGCCCTTGCTCTTCTCGGTGCCGATGGAGGCATACCAATCGCCGCCCCGGGTGATGATCGGCACGATGCAGGCGTAGGTCTCGACGTTGTTGATCAGCGTCGGCTTGCCCCAGAGGCCGGAGACGGCCGGGAAGGGCGGGCGGGGCCGGGGGATGCCGCGCTTCCCCTCGATGGATGCCAGCAGCGCGGTCTCTTCACCGCAGACGAAGGCTCCCGCGCCCACGCGGATGTCAATGTCGAAGGAGAAGGAGGACTCGAAAAGATTACGCCCCAGGAACCCGGCCTCGCGCGCCTGCTGGATGGCGCGGCGCGTGCGGCGAATAGCCAGGGGATACTCCGCGCGCACGTAGATGTAGCCCTGGTCGGCGCTGGCGGCGAAGCCGGCGATAGCCATCGCCTCCAGCACCCGGTGGGGGTCGCCTTCGAGCACGCTGCGGTCCATGAACGCGCCCGGGTCGCCCTCGTCGGCGTTGCAGACGACGTACTTGCGCTCGCCGGGAGCCTTGCGCACGAAGTCCCACTTCGTGCCGGCGGGGAAGCCCGCGCCGCCGCGGCCGCGCAGCCCGCTCTTCTTCAGCTCTTCGATGACCCACTCGGGGGTGCGCTCGCTGATCACCTGCCCGAGGGCGAGATAGCCCCCGCGCGCCACGTACTCCTCGATGTTCTCCGGGTCGATGACGCCGCAGTTCTCGAGGACGATCTTCACCTGCTTGTTGAAGAAGGCGAACTCGCGCTGGGTGGCGATCAGGTTGTCGGTCTCGGCAGACTTGACGAGCAGGCGCTCGAAGACGCGGCCCTTGAGGAAGTGCTCGTCCACCAGCTTGGGCACGTCACCCGGGCTCACCTTCTGGTAGAACACCTCGTCGGGGTAGACGATCAGCACCGGGCCCAGGTCGCACGAGCCGACGCAGCCGGTCTGCACAACGCGCACCTCGTCGGCCAGGTTCCGGCGCTTGAGCTCGGCTTCCATCGCTTCGCGCACGGGGAGACAGCCGCACGAGATGCAGCCACCCCCGGCGCAGAGCAGTACCGTCGAACGATAGGCGGGCATTACTCCTTCTCCTTCGGCAGGCCGATCACGTAGCGCTCGACCTTCCGGCCCTGGCGGATGTGCTCCGTCACGATCCGCCGCGCCGCATCCGGGTCGAGGTTGCCGTAGACGATCGTCTCGCCGGCGCGCTCCACGCGCAGCACCGGCTCGACGTCGTCCATCCCCAGGCTGCCGGTGAGCGCCACTTCGACGTTCTCCAGCTCCTGACGCTCGATCTCATCCATCAGGGCACGCATCACCTCGCGGGCGCCCGCCGCGATGCCGCTGGTTCCCATGCTGACGACGATCCGCCAGTCCTTCTGCTCACCGCGGACGCTGATGCCCCGCGCGGCACGCTCTCGCCACTCTTGCAGTTCGGATAGCTTCATCTCTGCTCTACCTCACGAGTCCGGCACCCCCAACAGCGCCCGGCGCACCGCGCGCAGTCCGACCGGACTCTGCAGCGATTGTCCCGGTCCCAGCTCCCGACGGACGGCCGCGCTGCCGAAGCGCGCCGTCCAGCCGTTGCGCCGGTAGGTGAGCGCCATGTCCACATCCGGGGCGCCCACGCACAGGGCGAACACCGTATCCTTCAGGTCTCCTAGCGGCGGCCGATCCACGTGGCTCAATCGCATCCAGGCGGCGACCTCCGTGCCCCGGCCCGGCCGGGATGCGACCCTCATCTGCCCCCCGCACGCCTCGGCCGTCTGCTCCAGCAGGGCCAGGCCCAGGCCAATCGGATGCCTCCGGCCCGACTTGTCGCTCGCGAATTGCTCCAGCACCCGGCGCAACTGCTCCGCATCCATCCCCTTGCCGTCGTCGGCGACGCGCACCTCCAGGCGGTCGCGCTCGTGGTCCTCGTGGACCGCGATCTCCAGCCGCCGCGCTCCCGCTGTGACCGCGTTCATCGCGATGTCCAGAATGTGCAGCGCGATCTCGTCCATCAGAAGCTCGTATATAATGCCAATCATATATTTATATGATTGGCATTATATACGTCCCTCACCGATACTTCTTCAGTGTCTTCACAGCTTTGTCCGGCGTGAGCTTGCCATAGACATCGTCGTCAATCATCGCCACCGGCGCCAGGCCGCACGCGCCGACGCAGCGTGCCGCCGAGAGCGTGAAGAGGTGATCGCGCGTGGTCTGTCCCAGGTCCACGTTCAACTCCTTCTTGAGGCGCGCCAGGATACGCTCCGCCCCCTTCACGTAGCAGGCGGTGCCGAGGCAGACCATGACGGTGTGCTTCCCCCTGGGCACCGTCGTGAAGAAGGAGTAGAAAGTGACGACGCCGTAGACCTTACTGATCGGAAGTCTCAGGCCGCGCGCAATGTGGCGGAGCACCTCGTCGGGCAGGTAGCCGAAGAGTTCCTGCCCCTGGTGCAGCACCTGGATCAGAGCATCCGGGGAGCGATTGTAGTGCGCCATCACGCTGTCCAGTTGCTGATACAGCACGTTCTCCGTGCATGTCTCCATGCTTGTGATCCCTTTCACGAGTATTATGGCACGACCAGGGATGTATTGGCTATCGGGATAGTTCCTCATTCGCGTCAGGGATTACCCAGAAAGATCAATCGGGGTTTCCTCCGTATAGGGGCATGGATTCCGGGAGAATCTCGGATGGACGGCCAGAGGTTCACCTATCACTGATCCAGGCCGAGCGGCCATCAGCCGCGCGCAGGGCGCGCCGGATTTCCTCGACCGTAGGGTTGGCGACGCGGAAGATGGTCCGCCGGCGCCCGACCTCGTGGATGAAGTGCGCGTCCGAGAAAGCGACCGCCGGGATCGGGCGCTGCCATGCCTGCTGCTCCATGAATCGCTCCGGGGCGAAAGGAGACAACTCGACAGCGGCCAGGCGCAGCTCACTGGGGGGAAAGCCGAGCTGGCTGACGAGCGAGTGTGCCCGGCGATCCACGTGCGCCGGGATCGGGAGGCCGCCGCGCGCTTCCACCATAGCGAAGGCGTCGAGGAGGGGGATGTCGGTGGCATTGGCGAGAAGGCGCATCTCCGTGCGCACCACGTTGTCCTCCCAATCCACCACCACCTGGTCGCTGAAGCGATCCGGATCGTTGGCGACCTCGGGCAGGTGGCGGTAGACGACCTCCTGCCACGCCAGGGCGTCGCTCAAGGAGTCGAAGAGGCACAGAACGTGGACCTCCTCGGCGGTTTCCAGCTCCATGCCGTATAGGACGGACACGCTGGAACCTGCGGCTGCCGCACGCAGCGCCGCGCCATTTTCCGCCATGTTGTGATCCATGATGGCGATGAGATCCAGCCCCACGGCGCGGGCGCGCGCCAGGATGCTCGCCGGCGACATGCTCCAGTCGCCGCACGGCGAGAGCACCGAGTGTACGTGGAGGTCCGCCGAGTACGATCTCACCGACGGCTCCCTGACGGGAGGCACCCACCGGCGGATGCCGGGCAAGGCCTCCTGTCGCGTCGCAGGCCACGCCTGGCCGGGAACGGCCCTGGCGCCCCGCGCCAGTCTCCTATCTTACCATCCGCGGGCCAGGCGGGGGAATCGGGCTTCCTGCTGCTTTTGGTTAGGGGTTTTCACCGAGCCGGACGCGATCCGGTCAGTTGATTCCCGGCGAAGCAGCAACCGTTTGCCCTGAAAGAATCAGACATTCCCCGAATTGACGGGCCTGGTGGGGTGGTGATATATTCTATGCGGTTGTGAACGTTTTCACGAAGCGGCGCGGGGGAATCTGGAGAACCGGGGCAGGCCCGGGCGGCGGGGGAAGCCCGCGGAAGCGGGGGCTGCCTGCCCGGCAGGCAGCGCATCCCCGTTCTTCGCCCGCGGAGAGCCTGCTGCGACAACGAGTGCGCCGGGGGAGCGCGATGCTGACGGTCTTCTCGGGCGACCTGCACGTGCACACGGTGCTATCGCCCTGCGCCGAGTACGACATGGCGCCCAGCCTGATCGTCGCTCGCGCCCGAGAGAGCGGACTGGACCTGGTCGCCATCACGGACCATAACTCCGTAGAGAATGCCCGGGCCGTGATGGAAGCCGCGCGGGGAACCGGACTGGCCGTCATCCCCGGCATGGAGGTGGAAACCGTTGAGGAGGTGCATGTGCTCGCCCTCTTCGGCTCGTTGACGCAGGCCCTGCGGTGGCAGGATGTCGTCTACGCGCGCCTCCCGGACCTTCCCAACGACGAGAGGCACTTCGGGGTGCAGGCGCTGGTGGGGCCGGACGACGGCGTGCGCGGCGTCCTGGATCGCCGGCTCGCGACCGCCACCTCCCTGTCACTCGATGAAGTGGTGGTGAGGGTATCGGCCCTGGGGGGGATCTCCATTCCCTCCCATGTGGATCGGCCCGCCTACGGGCTGCTCGGGGTTCTCGGCTTCATCCCGGCGGGGTTGGATGTCCCCGCCGTCGAGGTGTCGCCGCGCTGCCCAGAATCCGTGCTTGCGTCCTTGGAGGGACGGTGCGTGCTGCGCGGCTCCGACGCCCATCGCCTCGACGCCTTGGGCACGGCGCGCAGCCGCTTCCTGATGGCCGCGCCAACCGTTCCCGAGTTGGCGCTCGCCTGCCGCGGCCTTGAGGGCCGCCAGGTGCGGGACACACGAGTCTGTTGTCCTGTTCAAGGGCAACCTTCTGGAAGGAATGCAGATGGCGGAAGTGACGCAAAGCCCCGATCTGGAACAGATCAACGCGTTCATTGACAGCATGGGGGGCCAGACGGGATCCCTCATCCCGGTGCTGCAGAAGGCCCAGGACACCTACGGCTTCCTCCCGAAGGAAGTGCTGGGACACATCGCGGACCGGCTGAACGTTCCCCTGGCCGATGTCGTCGGCGTGGCCACCTTCTACTCCCAATTCTACCTGACCCGCCGCGGCCGCACCATCATCCGGCTGTGCGACGGCACCGCCTGCCACGTCAGCGGCGCCGGCAAGGCCATTGAGATGGTGCAGCGGCAGTTGGCTATCAAGCCGGGGGAAACCACATCCGACTACGAGTTCACTCTTGAAGTAGTCTACTGCCTGGGCGCCTGCGCGATCTCGCCGGTGGCGGTCGTCAACGGCAAAGTGATGGGCCGCGCCACCGTAGAGAAAGTGGAGCAGCTCCTGAAGGAGGCCCGCCAGGCAGCGCCGGGAGCCGTGGAGATGCCGCCGCCGGAGACGCGCCCGGGGGCACCGGCCACGGCCTGAGCAGCGGCGATGCGCGAGCTGAGCGAGCACATCCTGGACCTGGTCTACAACTGCATCGAGGGAGGAGCCCGCAGCGTGCGTGTGGCAGTGATCGAGGATTCCCGGGCCGACCGCCTGAGCATTCGCGTCTCGGACGACGGGCGCGGCATGGACGAAGCCGCGGCCCGCCGGGCGCTCGATCCCTTCTACACCACGCGCACCACCCGCCGGGTCGGTCTGGGGCTGCCGCTCTTCGCCGCGGCGGCGCGCCGCTGCGGCGGCGACGTGGAGGTTTGCTCCCGCCCCGGGGAGGGCACCACGGTCAGCGGATGGATGCGGCACAGCCACATTGATCGCCAGCCGCTGGGGAACGTGCCGGAGACGATCGTCGCCGCCATCCTCTCGGCTCCCGATATCGCGTTCGAGTACCACCACGAGGTGGATGGACGGTGCTTTACCTTCAACTCTTCGCTGCTGAAAGAAGCGGCCGGAGACCTGCCGCCATCGCACCCGGCCGTGGCGCAATGGCTCCGGGCTCATCTGGCGGAGGGGATCGGCGGCCTGGGCCGGCTGCAAGCGATTGGACATTGAACGTTCGGCGTCGGGCGTTTGGCGCTGAACGAGGAAGGAAGCGTTCTATGAGCGAGACGAAGGCGCTGACGTCGTTGGAGGCGCTCCGGCGGCTCAAGGAGGAGGCGCACCGGGAGATCCACGTGCGCGAGAGCACGGGCACGAAGATCATCGTGGGCATGGGCACCTGCGGCATCGCCGCCGGCGCCCGCGAGGTGATGCGCGCCGTCCTCGACGAGCTGGCCCGCCAGGAGATAGAGGTCCAGGTCACCACCGTCGGCTGCATCGGCATGTGCGCCCAGGAGCCCCTGCTCGACATCGTGCAGGCAGGGGGAAGCCGCGTGACCTACGGCAAGGTGAACCCGGAGATGGTTCCCCGGATCATCAAGGATCACCTGGTCGAGGGCCGACCCGTGGAGGAATGGGTGATCGGCCGAATCATTGATATGTGAGTTCAGCGTTCGAAGTTCAACGTTCAACGTTCAACGTCGGGAAGTGGCCGAACGTTGAACGCTGATCCTTGAACGTTGGCCGACAGGAGGAAGGAATGACCGAACCTAGGTTCCGGGCCGATGTGGCGATCTGCGGCGGCACTGGGTGCAAAGCCTCCGAGCAGGGCGATGTCGCCGGAACAATGATGGCGGAGATCGCGCGCCGGGGGCTGGCGGATGAGGTCCGCGTAATCCGCACCGGCTGCCGCGGCTTCTGCTCGATGGGTCCCACGGTGGTGATCTACCCGGACGGCATCTTCTACTGCCGGGTGGCCGCCGACGACGTGGCGGAGATCGCAGAAGAGACGCTGACGAAGGGGCGCCCGGTGCGGCGCCTCCTCTACGAGGAGCCGGCAAGCCACCAGCGCCTCCCCACCTACGACACTATCCCCTTCTACGGCAAGCAGATGCGCATCGCCCTGCGCAACTGCGGCGTGATCAACCCGGAGCGGATCGAGGAGTACATCGCGCGCGGCGGCTACGAAGCCCTCGGCCAGGCGCTCACGTCCATGACCCCCGAAGAGGTGATTGACGTGGTGAAGCGCTCCGGCCTGCGCGGGCGCGGCGGCGCCGGCTTCCCCACCGGGCTGAAGTGGGAGTTCACCCGCAAGGCGCCGGGCACGCTCAAGTACCTCATCTGCAACGCCGACGAGGGCGACCCGGGCGCATTCATGGACCGCAGCATCCTCGAAGGCGACCCCCACAGCGTGCTGGAGGGGATGGCCCTCGGCGCCTACGCCATCGGCGCCCGCGAGGGCTACGTCTACTGCCGTGCGGAGTACCCCCTGGCGGTGCAGCGCCTGCGCATCGCCATCCAGCAGGCGAAGAACCTGGGGCTGCTCGGCGACGGCATCCTGGGCACCAACTTCAGCTTCGACCTGCACCTCAAAGAAGGCGCGGGCGCCTTCGTCTGCGGCGAAGAGACCGCGCTCATCGGCTCCATCGAGGGCAAGCGCGGCGAGCCGCGCAACCGCCCGCCCTTCCCGGCCAACTCGGGGCTGTGGGGCAAGCCGACCAACATCAACAACGTTGAGACGTGGGCCAACATCTCGCCCATCTTCACCCGGGGGCCGGAATGGTTCGCCAGCATCGGCACCGACCGGAGCAAGGGCACCAAGGTCTTCGCCCTCTCCGGCAAGGTGAACAACGTCGGCCTCGTCGAGGTGCCGATGGGCATCAGCCTGGGCGACATCGTCTTCGACATCGGGGGCGGCATCCAGCGCGGCCGCGAGTTCAAAGCCGTGCAGACGGGCGGCCCGCTCGGCGGCTGCATCCCGATCACGATGCTCAACACCCCCATTGATTACGACTCGCTGACGGCGGCGGGCGCCACCATGGGCTCCGGCGGCATGATCGTGATGGACGAAGACACCTGCATGGTGGAGATCGCCAAGTTCTTCCTCACCTTCGCCGCCGCCGAGTCCTGCGGCCAGTGTACCCCCTGCCGCGTGGGCGGCAAGCAGCTCCTCGACGTGCTCGACCGTATCACCCGCGGCGAGGGACGCGAAGAGGACCTGGATCTGATTGACGACCTGTCGCGAGTGATGGCCGACGGGTCGCTGTGCGCCCTGGGCAAGCTGACCCCGAGCCCCGTGCGCAGCACGCTGCTCCACTTCCGCGACGAGTACCTCGCGCACATCCGCGACAAGCGCTGCCCCGCCGGCCGCTGCCCGGACCTGGTCCATTCGCGCTGCGTCAACGCCTGCCCCGCCGGGGTGGACGTGCCGGCCTACATCGCCCTGGTGGGCGAGGGCAAGTATGCCGAGGCCCTCTCCGTCCATCGCGAGCGCAACCCCTTCGCGGCCATCTGTGGGCGCGTCTGCCCCGCCTTCTGCGAGCAGAAGTGCCGCCGCGCCGAGATCGACTCCCCCGTGGGGGTGCGCCTCATCAAGCGGTTCATGGCCGACCACGAGATCACCCGGCCCTGGACGCCACAGCGCCGGCCGGCCACCGGCAAGAAGGTGGCCGTGATCGGCGGCGGTCCGGCCGGCCTCACCGCCGCGCTCCGCCTGGCCGAGTGGGGCCACGAGGTGGTGGTCCACGAAGCCCTCCCCGTGGCCGGCGGCATGATGACCGTCGGCATCCCGGACTACCGCCTGCCGCGCGAGATCCTGCAGGCCGAGATCGACAACATCGTGCGCGCCGGCGTCGAGATCAAGCTCAACTCCCGCCTGGGCCGCGATTTTACCATCCGGGATCTGCGCGAGCGTGACCCGGCGCAGGACGGAGCCGCGCCCTACGACGCCGTGGTCATCGCCATCGGCGCCCACATGAACCGGCGCATGAACGTGCCCGGCGAGCACCTGCGCGGCGTCATCTCCCCCGTCAACTTCCTGCGCGATGTGGCCCTGGGCGAGGCGCCCGACATGCGCGGCAAGCGCGTCGCCGTCATCGGCGGTGGCGATACCGCCATGGACTGCGCCCGCACCGCCATCCGCCTCGGCGCCACCGAGACGCACGTCGTCTACCGGCGCACCCGCGAGGAGATGCCCGCCCTCGAGCGCGAGATCCTCGAGGCTGAGGAAGAAGGGGTCAAGTTCCACGTGCTCGTGGCGCCTTCGCAGATCCTGGGAAGCGTCTGGGTCGAGGGCATCCGCTGCCAGCGGATGATGCTCGGCGAGTTCGACGAGTCCGGCCGCCGCAAGCCGATACCCGCCGGCGACAGCGAGTTCGACCTCCCCGTGGAAGTCGTCATCCCCGCCATCGGCCAGCTTCCCGACCTGACTCCCTTCGCTTCTGAGCTGGGCCTGGAGACGAGCCGGCTGCGCACCCTGCCGGTGGATGGCACCGGCATGACAGCCATGACCGGCGTCTTCGCGGCGGGCGAGATCGCCACCGGCCCCGATACCGTGGTGGCCGCCGTCGGCCAGGGCAACAAGGTGGCCTCCTACGTGGACAACTACCTGCGCGGCCGGCACCCGGCGGCCGACGGCAAGTTCCCCGACTACCGAGTGATGGACCTCACCTACGACATGGAGCAGTACGTGGCCGTCGCGCGGGTGGAGCCCCCGGTGCTGGCCCTCCCGCTGCGCCAGGGGAACTTCCGCGAGGTGGAGCAGCGGCTGTCGGAGCGCGACGCGCGAACCGAGGCGCGCCGCTGCCTGCGCTGCGATCTGGAGCGCGTGAAGGGTGGCTAGCGCGTTCCACGTGCTACCTACACCACACATCGCTCTGCGAAAGGTGTGCCGATGAGCGAGATCAGTCTGACCATAAACGGCAAGCAGGTGAAGGGAGAGCGCGGCGACACCATTCTGAAGGTGTGCGAGCGCAGCGACATCTACGTGCCCACGTTGTGTCATTACGGGGGCGTACACGAGGTCGGCACCTGCCGCATGTGCGTCGTGGAGGTGCAGGGCGGCCGGGCGTTGACCACCGCATGCACCACCCCCGCCGAGGATGGCATGATCGTCAAGACCGAATCCGATGCCATTCAGTCGCTGCGCCGCGCCACGCTGGAGCTCCTCTTCTCCGAGCGCAACCACTACTGCATGTTCTGCGAGGCGAGCGGCGATTGCGAGCTGCAGGCCCTGGCCTATCGCCACGGGATGGACAGCGTGCGCTACCCCAATCTCTATCCGAAGATGGAGTTGGATACCTCGCACCCCTACCTGGCGCTCGACCAGAACCGCTGCGTGCTCTGCCGGCGCTGCGTCCGTGTCTGCGCCGAGCTGGTGGGGGCCCACAGCCTGGGAATGCGCGAGCGCGGCATCGAGACGCTGCTGGCCGCCGATGGCGGCGAGCCACTCTCCGCCTCGAGCTGCGTCTCGTGCGGCGCCTGCGTACAGGTCTGCCCCACAGGCGCCCTCTTCGACCGGCGATCCGCCTACCGCGGGCGAGAGAAGGACTGCACGACGGTGAAGTCCTCCTGCCCCGAGTGCGCTCTGGGCTGCGCGGTGGAGTTGGTGGCGCGTTCAGGCCAGGTGCTGCGCGTTGAGGGCGACGTGGAATCGCCGGAGAACGGCGGCCTGCTGTGCCGGCGCGGGCGCTACGAGTCGTTGAACGGGCACCGGGAGCGCGTGCTGCAGCCGCTCGTCCGGAAGGGGGGCGAGCTGGCGTCGGCATCGTGGGATGAGGCGCTGGCGGCCCTGCGCGCCGGCATCGAGGCGGCAGCCGCAGCGGGCGGCGCCGGCGCGGTGGCGGCGGTCGCATCAGCGCGGGCGAGCAACGAGGCGCTGGCCGCGCTGCGCGGCTACTTCCAGCAGAAGCTGGACAGCCCGAATGTCGGCGCCATCGGGGCGGCGGCTTCGCCCGATGGCTACCCCGCCGCCACGCTGCAGGATATCCGCCAGGCCGACCTGATCATCCTGGCCGGCGAGGACGCGGGCGCCAACCACCAGGTGGTGGAGTTCGCGGTCAGCCAGGCGGTGGAACAGCACGGGGCGGCGCTCATCGTCGTCGGCTCGGCGGCGCGCCGGCTGCAGAAGCAGGCGTGCGTCGTGGTGCCGGCCGGGAGCGACGAGGTCGCCCGGGCGCTGGCCACCCTCACGGCGGCCGGCAGCGAGAGCTTGAAGCGGATCGCGTGCGCCGAGCGCGCGGTGTTCGTCGTCGGGGCGCCTGTCACGGCGGTGCCGCAGGCGCTGGCCGCGGCGGCCCAGAGCGCGCGCGACGGCTGGCCGCGCGTCTTGGCGCTGGCTCCGAAGGGGAACAGCCGCGGGGCGGCGCAGGCGGGCCTGAACGGCGGCGCTTCCGTGGCAAAGGGCGTCAAGGCGGCCTTCATCATGGCCGGCGACGACACCGAGATGCTCGACCGGTTCCTGCCGCAGCGCGACGAGATCGGGTTCCTGGCCGTTCAGGCCAGCTATCGCTCTCCCCTGGTGGAGATGGCCGACGTGGTGCTGCCCGCCCCGGTGTGGACGGAGAAGGCGGGCACGATGGTCAACGCCCAGGGCCGGGAGGTATCCCTCCGCCCGGCGGTCGCACCCCCTGCCGGTGTTCGCGACGAGGCGGATGTGCTCGCAGCGCTGAGCCAGTGAGAAGGAGATATCCGAATGGCGAAAGTGAAGATAGCGACCGAGTGGCTGGCCGGCTGCGCGGGCTGTCACATGTCGCTGCTGGATCTGGACGAGGAGCTGGTGGCGATCCTGGATGCCGTGGAGATCACGTCCAGCCCGATCACCGATCTCAAACACCCGCCCGAAGTGACGGTGGGCATCATTGAGGGCGCCGTCGCCAACACGGCCAACGAGGAGGTGCTCAAGGAGCTGCGCGAGAAGTGCCAGATCCTCCTCGCCATCGGCGACTGCTCCTGCTTCGGCGGCATCGTCACGATGCGCAACTTCCTCCCCAAGGAGGAGGTGCTGCGCGCCGGCTACGTGGATACCCCCGGCACGGTGGACGGGAAGATCCCCTCCGACCCGGAGCTCGCCACGCTCCTCGACAAGGTGAAAGCCCCCAACGAGGTGGTGAAGGTGGACTGCTACGTGCCGGGCTGCCCCCCGTCGGCCGCCGCCATCGGATGGGCGCTGAAGGAACTGCTGGCCGGGCGGATACCGGCGCCCGTGGGCGATAACCTGCGCTATGACTGAGCTTCGCGGTGCATGGGAGTGTGGGCGCATGGGAGTATGGGAGTTCGGGAGCATGGGAGCACTGCCCCCACACTCCCACACATCCTCACAGGCCCCCGGCTCCACGCGAATAGGAGATTAGCATGGCAAACACCATTACCATAGAGCCGGTGACGCGCATCGAGGGCCACGCGAAGGTGACGATCCGCGTGGATGACGCGGGCAAGGTGTCCGAGGCCCGGATGCACGTCAACGAGTTCCGGGGCTTCGAGAAGTTCTGCGAAGGCCGGCTCTTCTTCGAGATGCCCCTGATCACCCAGCGCATCTGCGGCATCTGCCCGGTCAGCCACCACCTGGCGTCCACCAAGGCGTGCGACGCGATCGTCGGCCTGGAGGTGCCCCGGCCGGCCGGGCTGCTGCGCGAGTTGATGCACATGGGGCAGTTCATCCAATCGCACGCGCTGCACCTCTTCCACCTGGCTTCGCCCGACCTGCTCCTCGGGTTCGATGCCGACCCCGCCATCCGCAATGTGGTGGGTGTCATCGGCGCCAACCCGGAGCTGGCGCTCAAGGGCGTGGGTCTGCGCAAGTACGGCCAGGAGGTGATCCGGAAGCTGGGCGGCAAGCGCATCCATCCCTTCGACGGTGCCTCGCCCACCAGCATGAACAAGGGCCTCTCGGCGGCCGACCGCGAGGAGCTGCGCCGGGGCATCGACAGGGTCGTCGGCGATTTCCAACAGGCGGTGGCCGTCGTGAAGGGCTATGCCGCCCAGAACGAGAGCCTGATGAGCAGCTTCGCCACGTTCCCGTCCGGCTACATGGGCCTGGTGGACGGCAAGGGGCAGCTCGAGCTCTACGACGGGCGCATCCGCCTGCTCGGGCCGGACCTGAAGCCCTGGGAGCCGGACTTCGCGCCGGCCGACTACCTGAAGCACATCGGCGAGCACGTGGAGGACTGGTCGTACCTGAAGTTCCCCTTCTACCGGAAGCTGGGCTATCCGGCGGGAACCTACCGGGTCGGCCCCCTGGCCCGACTGAACCTGTGCCGGGGCATCTCGACGCCGCTGGCCCGGGCCGAGTGGAAGCAGTTCAAGGCGCTCGGCAGCGGCGGCGCCGTGGAAGGCTCGCTCTTCTTCCACCTGGCCCGGGTGATCGAGGGCCTTTTCGCCGCCGAGCGCGCCCGCGAGCTCCTGGACGACAGTGACATCACGGTGAGCGAGACGATCACCCTCGGGCCGGTGAAGAACGCCGCGGGCGTGGGCGTCGTCGAAGCCCCGCGCGGCACGCTCATCCACAACTACTGGGTGGATGAGAACGGCCGCCTGGAGAAGGTGAACCTGATCGTCTCCACCGGGCACAACAACTGGGCGATGAACCGCGCCGTCAACGAAGTGGCGAAGGCCTTCGTGGATGGATCGAGGCTCACCGAGGGGATGCTCAACCGCGTCGAGGCCGCCATCCGCTGTTACGACCCGTGCCTCTCCTGCTCCACCCACGCCATCGGCCAGATGCCGTTGGTGCTGGAGCTGGAGGGCCCGGATGGCCGCGTGATGGACCGAAAGGCCCGGGGCGGGGGTTAGATGGTTGGGTGGTTGGGTGGT
>JACQGM010000246.1 GCA_016199585.1 Armatimonadota bacterium | reverse complement strand
GTCGCCGATGCTCTCCTTCATCTCCCATAGCTCGATGTCGCCCTGGGGCGGCTTTTCGCACGGCGTGAGAACATGAGGCCGGATGGCGGCGATCTCCCGGTGGATCAGGCGAATCTTGCCGTGACAGTGATACCACACGGTGCCGCCGTGCTGGCGGACGAGGGCGATCTGCGGCCCGTCGTACGGAGCGACGAGCTGCGAGAACCACTGCGGCCCCATGAGCGTCTGCGAGGTGAGCTCGGCGCCGGAGATCATGATGTGGCGCACCCCTTGTTCCATGCAGGCTTGCGTGATCGCCAGCGTATTCCGCGATACCTTCGCCAGCAGCTCCTTCACGAGGTCCGTGCGCAGGGCACAGGCGTTGATCGCGAAATCGTCCGGTGAGAACCAGAGGCCCGGGCAGCAGAGGGCGTCCGGGATGTGCGCCACGACGAGGCCGTTGTCGCCCACCCGCCGGACCCACTCGTAGTACTCCGAGAAGTCTATCGCCGGCAGGGTGAACGGGATGGAGAGGGCCTTCTCCACATCGTCCGGGCTCTTGAAGAAGTGCTCCCGGGCCCAGTCCATCATCGCGGGCTCCAACTGCAGCACGCGCCGGAGCGTTCCCCGGGGGGTCTCGATCTCCTCGTAGCGCCTCTGGTCCTCTGTCCGGGTCATGCACCGGCGCCGGGCCTCCTCGCCGAAGTAGTGCGCGTAGTCCGGCAGGAGATCCACGTGGACGACGATGTCGGTCCGCTCGATGATCTCGGCGGCCAGTGCCGGCCCGGCGTTCCTGAGCCATCGGGTATCCAGGCGGGGCGCCACCGGCACCTTGTCGGGTATTCCCAGGTTGAACGCCGTGAGCAGTCTTTCCCTCGAAGTCATGGTAGCCATCCTGTCTCCTCGCGCGTGCCCGGCGACTGGAAGTCGCGGGCGACAAGCCCGCGAAGTCCGCCTGCGCGGACTCGAAAGGCGAGTCGGCGCCGGCCGACTTCGTGTCGTCGTTGCCCGCGACCTCGGTCGCCGGGTTCCCGCCGGCCTACGGCGTTCCCGCCATCACCCACCGCAAGGCGTTGGTGTAGAGCCATCCCCGCGGGTCGAACCCACTGGCGCTCTCGGGATGGGGGCTGAACGCCACTGCACGGCCGTAGCCGTAGTCCTGCGCCACCAGCGCCGCGTACTGCTCGATCCGGTCGTACCAGCCCAGCACCTCGCACCCGGGCCTGGGGATGAGGATCGGGCCGTTCATCCGGGCGATGGTGACGACCGGGGGGAGGCCCAGGGAGACGAGGTGCGCCTTGCGGATCTGCACCTGGTGCGGGCCCTGGCCGCGCATGTAGAGGGCGTCGCACTCGGTGGAGCGCTGCCACTGCGTGAGGTTGGCGCCCGCGCAGATGCCGAGCAGGCCTCCGCCCCCGTAGAGGAAGTCGCGCAGGTTCTCCGAGCCGGACGCCCCCGCTTCCAGCCGGTGGTCGTCGGTGCCGGGATAGCCGAGGGCCATGTACCTCGCCTTCAGCCCCTCGGCGCCCAGGACGGAGGGCGCGGTGTAGGGCATCAGGTCCCAGCGCACGCCGATCCGCTCCAGGCGCGCGATCCACGTGCTCCAGCTCCCGTGCAGCGAGATGCCCACTGCCCGCTCCGGGTCCGGGGGCCGCGTTGGCGGTGGGAGCTGCGCCAGGGCGAGGGATGCATACGCATCGGCCCGCCACATCGGCGGCAGCTTCGCCGCGAGCGCCTTCGCCTCGGCGAGCCGGCCCCGCTGCGCCAGCCGGTGGGCCAGGGCGCGCAGCGACGGCTGATGGAACTCCTCCCGGTATCCCGGCAGGGCGCGCTCGCACTCGGCGATGGCGAGGTCGCACTCGCCCGCCGCCGCCAGCAGGGGGAGCAGGCGGTCGCGCGCCGCCAGACGCCAGCCGGAGGAGCCGGCCTTCTGCGGGCTGTCTCGCCTGGCCGCGGCGGGGTCCGCAAACACGCCGGCCGCGAACTCGCGCAGCGCGGGGCCGCGCCCCAGCGCGGCGAGCGCCTCGGCAACGCCCGTCACCAGGCCGGTGCGCAGATCGGGGTCCATCACCCGCTCCAGGGCCTTCCGGGCCAGCGCCAGTTGCCGATCCGCCAATGAGGCGGCGCCCGCGCGCTCGGCATCGAGCGCCACGCGGACGTGGGCGCGCACTCGCCAGCCGGCGTCCTCGACAGCCTCCGCGCTGGCGGCGGCGGCCTCCGCCGCCTTCGCCGCCCCGGCTCCTCCGCCCGCATCGCCCAACTCTCGCGCAGCGGTGCCCAGGGCGCGGCACCGCTGCCAGGGATCGGCGATGCGGCCAGCCGCATCCAATGCCTCCGGCGCCATCCCCCGGCGCGCACACGCGATCGCCACCACCTCCCACAGCAGGGCTCGGTCCGCCTCCGGGCAGCGCGCCACCCCCTCGCGCACGGACGCGATCCGGTCGCGGGAGAGGAACTCGCACTCCGCCTTCAGCCGCGCGATCGGATCTTTGATCTGCCCGGCGACCGCGGCGGCGCCTTCCGCGCGGCTCGCCGCCGCCAGCCGGCTCACCGCGATGCCGAGCGCGGCGTCGCGCTCCGCGGCATCCGTCACCTGTTCGGCTGCCCGGCGCAGCGCATCCAGCGCGGGAGTGAGCGGCTCGGGGAGCGCCGCGGCCACCCGCCCCAGCCCGATCACCGCCATGTAGGGATCGGGGGCCTCGGTCGCCGTCTCGAGGGCCTCTTCAGCCTCGCCCGCCCGGGCCAGGGCGACGGCAAGATCGGCCCGGGCGCCGGAGCGCCAGAAGGGATCGCTCACCGCGGCGATGAGCTGGCGCGCGAGGTCGAGACGGCCCATCTGAACGGCGAGCCGGACGCAGGCGCGGCGCCAGGGATCGCCGCCCTGGATCTGCGACTGCTCGTCCGTCTGCAACAGCGACGGGTGGCGGATGATCGACTCGGCGAGGCGGGCATCGCCCATCTCCTCCAGGGCGGCGCGCGCCATCGTGAAGCGCGCCGGCATGAAGTAGGCGCGGAACGTCGCGGTCTGCGCCAGCTCATCGGCCCGCCCCGTCTCGCCCAGGAGCACCAGCAGCCGGCACAGCTCGATGGTGGCCTCGTCGCGGACCGCCTCGACCTGCTGCCTGGCGTTGCGGCGGCAGGTCTCCTCGATGAGGGCCAGCGCCTCTGCCAGCATGCCGTGGCGCTGCAGGGCGTTGGCCACGCGGACGCAGACGACGGTCTCGCTCCACCCGGTGGTCGCGAGCGGGAGGGCGCGAGCCAGAGCCTGCGCCTCCGTCAGCAGTTGGGCCGGCGAGGCGTCGGCGTCTTGTCCGGAGACCGGCGAGGCGAAGAGCAGGAGGCAACAGGCGCCCAAGCCCAGCCTCGGATCGGCTGCCAGGTGTGTCATCGGGAACTCTCCTCGTGGCGGCACGGTTGGCGCTCCGCGCCGCACCCATTCTACCCCGCTTGCGGCGCGCTGTCAACGGTTCGGAGCGGGCGTGTAGGACACCACCCGTGGCAATATCCGGCCGTGGGAGCAGGAGGCGCAGCACTCGGCGCTACCTTCGTCCGGCGATCCGTCGGGTCCGTCCGAGCCGCTGCGTCTGGTGCATTCAGTCGCCTGCCGCGAAGACCACCGCTCGGCCTTCGGCGGCGGCCATCTGGTAGAAAGCCTTCACGTACTCGAAATGGTCCCAGATGTAGTCGAAGTCGTCTTCGCCGTACCACTCCCGCGGATAGTCCGTGTGCCGGAGCGGAAGGTACAATTGGCGCATCCGCTCCCGGGTGATCCCCGCAACAGCGGTCGCGATGTCACGCACCTGCTCTGGTGTCTTGAGGGAAACCGGTTCGCCGGGGTCAGTGCAGAGCGGGTTGCCCCCCAGAATGCAGAAGCTCAAAGGGTAGAAGCCGCCTAGCCAGGAGAGCGTGCCATCAGCGAGACAGCGGTGGATGCCATCCCATGCCTTGTCCATATCGCAGAGATGGTCCCGGTCCCACGGCTCCTCGATGTCCTCATAGAGGACACTCTGCACCGCATCTTCATCGTCGCCAGCATCCAGGAGATGCTGCATCTGCTCCTCGGTGATGGCGTAGAGGATTCCCGACATACGTTGCCCCCGTGGTTCACCCCAGCTCCACCCGCGCCCGCACCACCCCGGCGCGGTCGTGGCGGGCCGTCACCTGCACCACGTCGCCCGGCTTGCCGCAGACGACCCATTCCACCTTGGCGCGGTGGTCCGTCGGGTCGGAGCCGCCGCCGAAGACGGAGGGACCCTTGTAGGCGCGCCCCTCCAACTGCCCGATCTCTTCGCGGCGCTTCCCGGTCTGGAGCGTCGCCCCTTCCGGGAGTTCGATCTCGGCCACCACGCCCCGCACCACTTTCCGCTCCAGCGCCTTCTTGGTGACGTAGGTGGGGAGCCAGCCGGTGTTGTCCACCACGAGGCGCACGCGGTAGGCGCCCTGCCCCAGGGGCGTGGCCTCCAGGCCGCGCATCTCCAGGCGCGGCGAGATGAGCGCCTGCCACACCAGCCAGTCGGGGAAGAGGGCGATCTCCTTCTCCAGCAGGGGTGGCGGAGGATTGCGCAGGGCATGCAGCGAGTCCCACCCGCCCAGCTCGATGCGCCCGAGCTGCGGGTGGTCGAAGGGGTGCCAATCCACGAACCCCTTGCCCTCCAGCGCCTCATCGTTCCATTTGAGGAGCTTCAGGTCGTCTTCCACCGGGTGGTCGCGCCCCCACTCGATGAACTTGTAGTCGGTGATGCCGGCCTGGCGCTGCGGGCTCCAGATCTCCACCGTCCAGGCGAAGACGCCCAAGTGGTCATAGGCCCAGTCGTCGAAGACCCCGGTGATCACCTGACGCGGATGGTAGCGGAAGTCGTGGAACACGGAGACCGCCGGGTAGCCGGTGATCGCCTTTCCCTTCTCGCCGATCTTCTGGAACGTCCAGAGGTCCTCGGCCGGCAGCGTCTCGTCGCTCTGCGTGCTGGAGGGGCGCAGGAGCGCGCCGCTGAAGGTGTGGAAGGCGACGGCGCCGGTGATGTTCGAGTGGGCGGCGATGAAGGCGGTCGCGGCGCGCACTTCCGGCTCGCTGGCGGGATACGGCCCCGCGCCCGATTGCTCGTGCTCCTGGCGCCAGTGCGCCGGGAAGTTGCGGTTCAGGTCGAGCCGTTCCTTCTTCGGTTGGATGCGGATGGTGACGCCGTCCCAGTCCTCCAGGATCCCCTCGGGAAGGAGGCGGTAGTAGGTGCCGCCGACCTCGGTGGGATCGCGGCGGACCATCAGGCGCGGCTCGTCGGGATGGGCTTTCCAGGGGCCGTCCGGGTCGGGGATGCGCATGCTGAGGAAGCGGCCATCGCCGTCTATATCCTCCTGGCGGAGGCCCTCCAGCGGCTCCTCGTCGTAGGGATAGGGGCGCACGCTGGAGCGGACGAACTTCGGCCGGTCGGCAAAGTAGAGCTCGGCCCCATCCGGGTTGAGGCGGGGCACGATGTAGAGGGCGCGCGTATCGAGGCAGCGGGTGATCTCCGGGTCTTTGCCGTACTCGCTCGCCAGCCGGTTGAGGAAGAAGAGGCAGGCCGACGAGGCGGAGAGCTCCGTGGCGTGGATGTTCCCGTCCACCCAGAAGGCGGGCTTCTCGGCCGCGGGACCGGTGGCGGCGTTGGTGACGGTGGCGCACCAGATGTCGCGGCCCTCGTAGCTCTTGCCGATGCTCTCCAGGCTCACCAGGTCGGGCCGGCGGGCGGCGATCGCCTGGAGGTGGCGCGTCAGCGCCGCGTAGGGGAAGAAGCGGTCGAAGCGCAGTTCATCGTTCACGGCTGGGTACTCCCTTGCAGGCTATCGGGAGGGGGATTCGGGGCGGGAGGCAGGGATACCTGCCGGGGAATCACCCCGGGCCGCAACCAAAGGCCAGCGTGGGGAGAGAACTGCAACGAACGCCTGCATTCAGCGGTCTAATGCGAGACGGGCGCGTGCGCAGCGCCCGCACGGAGGTCCACAAGATGCGTTGCCGACCTGCCACCACTCGTTCTCGGTGCCTGGCGCGCAGCCTTGCCGGCGTGCTCGCGTGCCTGATCGCCACGGCCGCGGCTGCTGCGGCACCCCTTGCCGTGGTATATGTGAGGCTCGACGGAACCGCCCGTGATGCCCGGGCGGACGTGTACGAGGTGAGACCTCCGGGCGGCGATCCGGTGCTGCTCCTCTCGCCGGCGAAGCTGCCCGCCACCTTCGAGGGGCGCATCATGGTGGTGAGGCCGTCCGCCGATGGCGCGTTCCTGCTGCTGCGCGAGAGCGGCGGCGCGGTGATCCAGAACACCAGGACGGGCGCGACCCGCACCGAGTTGGGCGACAGCTTCGGATTGAGCGGCGATGAGAAAGTCGTCCGCAGACTCCAGGACCACTTCTGGCTGTGGGAGCGCGCGACCGGCACGCTGCGTGAGTTGCGCACGACGCGGTGGGGCCCGTTGGCCTGGGCGCCGCAGGGCCACCTGCTGCTGACTTCGAGCGCAATGCCGGCGGCCAGGGGCGCGCCCGACCGGGACCTCCTGCGCGTGGTGGACGCAGCCACGTCCAGAGCGCGTGACCTCGCCACTGTGGAGGGCATCTCTCTGGCCGCATGGACCCGCGATGGGAAGGCGATCCTGGCGGCGCGGCAGCCGGAGGGGCAGGCGAGCCGCGTCATCCTGCTCCCCCTCTCAGGGAAGCGCCGGACGCTCTTCACCTGGCCGAGGCGCATCCTCTCCCTGGCGCTGTCGCCCGATGGCCGGCGCGTGGCGCTGAGTGACGACAAGGGCTGCTACCTGCTGGACCGCCGCGGGCACCAGCTCCACACGCTGAAGGGGATCCCCACGGCCAGCGAGGATGGGTTGTACGGCTCGACGCTCTCCTTCTCGCCCGGGGGTGACCGGCTGGCGCTCTTCGCCAGCGAAGTGACCGGGGAGCCGCGCATCTTCCTTCACGAGAGCCTGTGGGTAGCCGATGCGCAGACGGGGATCACCCGGCGCCTGGCGCGATGGGAGTGCCTGCGCTTTGACAAGGATGCGATGGCGCACGGGTTGGGCGGCTGGGCGTCGGGCACACCAGCGGTCTACGTCACCGGGTGCAACAGCAACACCTCCAAGCCGGACTACTTCCGGCGGCGGCTCTGGCGGATGCCGATCGCACCCGGCGCGCCGGTGACACTCCTGTTTGACTCCGGCCCCTTCGTGATCGATCTCCGGTGGTGGACGGCCGGGGCACCGGGCATGAAGAGTGTATCGAAAGACCCCGCGCACGCCCGGCCGTGAACGACCGGGCTGATGGGGGCCAAAGCCGGCTGGAGGTTCTGTTCAGGGCCGTTCACCGTCCTTCGTGCTTTGTCAGGCACGTCCCGCCAGGGCGTGCCGCGAGCCCCCAGGCATACCCGGGCATGCACAGTCTGGCAGTTCCCCGATACCCTCTTGAGACCCGGGTGCTGACGACTGCGGCTATGCCCCCACGGGCAGTGACGCCAGCACCCGCCGCAGCGCATCCATCTCCACCGGCTTCACCAGGTGGTGATCGAAGCCTGCCTGCGCCGTCCGCTCACGGTCCTCGTCCTGCCCGTAACCCGTCAGCGCCACGAGCAGCACGCCGGCGAACCGCGGATCCCCCCGCAGGCGGCGAGCCACCTCGCAGCCATCCATCACCGGCATCCCCAGGTCGAGGAGCACTACCTCCGGCCGGAAGTCCGTCGCCACCTGCAGCGCCCGCGGCCCGCTCGTCGGCGAAGCGTCCGGGGGAACGGGCTGATCGCTGGTGGACCCTCTTGCCTATGTTCTCGCTACCACCTTCTCGATGGCTGCAACCAACCCGTCCATATCCACCGGCTTCGTGAGGTGGGCAGCGAAACCCGCGGATAGGCTCTGCTCGATGTCGCTCTCCTGCCCGAAGCCGCTCAGAGCGACTCCCGGCATCTTGTGCCCGCGCGAGCGGAGTTCGCGCATCAGGTCGTGGCCGCTGCCATCCGGCAAGCCCAGGTCACTGATCAAGAAGTCGAACCCCTGCCGGCCGGCTGCCTCCAGCGCTGCGGCGAGGCTCCCAGCGGTTTGCACTTCGTATCCCTGCAGTTCCAGTAGGAGGCGCAGCATCTCCAGGCTGTCGGGGTGATCTTCGACGACGAGCAGGCGAAGGCAGCCGGCCTGGCGATCCGCCCCTGCGTCTTCGATGCGGCCAATTCCCGGTGATGCCCGGGGCGCCTGCGCCGGCATCAGCGGCAGGCGCACGCGGAACGTGGCTCCCTGATCGCGGCCCGCGCTCTGAGCCTCAATCGTGCCCCCGTGCATCTCCACAACCGATTTGCTGATGAACAGCCCCAGCCCCAGGCCGCCGAACTGCCGCACAACCGCCGGATCAGCCTGAGCGAAGGCATCGAATATCCGCCCCAGGGCTTGGGGTTCTATGCCGCGGCCCCTATCCTTCACCTCAGTCACCGCCCACCCGTCTTCGGTGAAGCAGCGGATCCGCACGCCGCCACGCTCCGTGAACTTCACTGCGTTGGCAATCAGGTTCCAGAACACCTGTTCGATGCGAGCCGGATCCGCCTCGATCAAGCAAGGAGTATCGCCCAATTCCGTGCTCACCTGCAGCCCGCGCGCTTGGGCATCGGGCCAGCACACCTCCACCGCGCGATGGAGAATGGGTGCAAGATCCACCGCGCGTTTGTCAAGCAGGATCTTGCCCTGAATGATGCGCGTAAGGTCCAGCAAGTCATCAATCAGCCTTGCCTCCATCTCCACGTTGCGCCGGATCAGGTCCAGGTTCGCCTGCATCTCTTCGCTCAGGGACGGGCTCTTCTGCAGCCTGGAGACTAGCGCCAGCACGGGTGTGAGGGGCGTGCGCAGTTCGTGCGAGAGCACAGCAAGGAAGCGATCCTTGGCCTGGTTCGCCTCCTGGGCGGCCGACATGGCCTCTTCGGCGCTGCGCTTGGCAGCCGACAGATCCTCTTCGGCTTGAAAGCGGTCGATTGCGGCAGCCAAGACGTTGGCGGCGGATTGCAGGAAGAGCACCTCATCTGGTTCGAAATGGCGCGTGGTAGCCGTGTGTATGCTCAGGACGCCCAGGCCCGCGTGGGTTCCGTGGATGCCGGCGCTCAGGCCGCTGCAGACACCGTGGTCAGAGAGTAGCGGCGCCCCGTGAAATCGCTGCTCCGTGGGGAACTGCTCCACGACTACAGGCCGATCCGCCTGAAGAGTGTAGGCTGCCTGGGAATCACTGGCGATCGCGCTCACGGTCGCCTGGCCCACCACCCCGGCCTTCCAACCAGTGCCCGCCTGCAGCAGCAGTCGCTGCTCAGCCGGAACCACCTCCCAGTACCCACAATACTCGACGTTGAGCGTCTGCGTCACCAGCCGGACCACCTCATCCACGAGCGTGCCCAGGTCCGCGCTTGCCAAAGCGAGGTGGCTGATCCCGACCAGGGACTCCTGGTGGGACGCGGTTCGCGCCAGCTCCGCGTTCCGCTCCTCCAGCTTCTTGACGAGCGCCTCGCTGTACGCCTTTGTCACCCCCGGCTCGGCGTACTCCTCGGCCCGTATCGGCCCTGCAACTCGCGGACGGACACACAGCTCGTTTACCGCCTCAAGAATCACCCTCGCCGGGCCAGGTCTCCGGATGTACTTATCGGCGCCGAGCTGGTAAGCCAGCCGCTCATCGCCGGGGCTGGTATACGTGCAGGTGTAGACTACGAAGGGTAAGCGGCCAAACCGTCCGCTTTTCCGCACCGCAACGCACAGTCGGAACCCATCCATGTAGGGCATCAGGATGTCGGAGACGACTGCATCCACCGGGTGCTGCTCCAGCAGAGTGAGGGCTTCCACGCCGTGAGAAGCCTCATAGATCCGGTAGCCCTCCGCCGCCAGCACCATCCTCAGCAGCTTGCGGTTGGTAGGGTTGTCGTCAACGATGAGGATGGCCTTCGCCAGGTTGTCGCTCATGGGCCTTCACCACTTCATTCCATAGCCGGGCGTTTTCCAGCGAGATCGCCGCCTGCAGAGTCAGCAGCTCGGTCATCCGCGTCTTGCCCAGGGTGAACACGTCATCGGAGAGGCGGTTCTCCAGGTAGAGGACGCCAATCATCCTGGACTGGCGGATCACCGGCAGGCAGAGCACCGACCGGAGCTGCAAGCCCTGCACATCGGCATCGTCCTTGAAGGGGCCTTCCTGGGCGGCGTTGTTCAGCAGCAGCCTTTCCCCTGTCCGGTAGACATAGCGGGCAATCGCCTTGCAGATGCCTTGCGCCTCCTCCAGGTTCTGGTTCAGGCTCAGAGCCGCTTCGCCTTCCGTGATATGGCTTTCCGCGCGGACGAACAGGCTGCCTTCCTCCTCGATCACCAGATAGGCGTGCTGAGCCCCGGAGCTTTCCAGGAGCACGTGCATGATCTTCCTGAGCAGGGCATCCTGCTCCACCTCTGCGGAGATCGCCAGCGAGGACTTCATCAGGTAGTCGAAATCGAGGTCGGGCAGCGTGCTCGTAGAGGGGGCATCCACCTCGATGCGCGGCGGCGCGCCCTTCTCCTCCTCGAAGTCATCAATGTACCTCTCTCGAAGATCCGCTTCCTTCCTTCCGGCGCGGCACTTCCGGTACAAGCGTGCCGCTTCCGAGAGGTACACCCTCTCGCAGGCCTGGCCGTTCTGCAGGAGCAACTCTCCCAGGCACTCGTTGAGGTGGCCCTCCAGAAACGTGTACCCCTGCTCGTGCGCTGTGTTGATCGCGTCCAGGTAGAGGCTCCTGGCCTCCCGGAAGCTGCCCGTCACCCTCTCAATCTCAGCGCGAAGGAACGCCAGGTACGGCTTCAGCAAGGGCCCTAGCGCAACCCAGGTCTCCACCTGCTCCACCAGGGGCCCGATGGCTGCCAGCAGCTCTTCCTTCTGTGCGATAGCATCCGGGCTGCTGCCCGGCTTATCCCGCACCTCCAACTCATAGAGCTTCAGGGCGTTCAGGGCAAGGAAGACGTGCCACTGTCGCTTCAGCACG
>JACQGM010000022.1 GCA_016199585.1 Armatimonadota bacterium | reverse complement strand
GGGCATCGTGAAGCGGAAACGCGGCCCCTCGCCCAGCGAGCTATTGCACTTGACAATCGCCCAAGTTGCTTGATTTGTGTCATATGGGCTTATCCCAGGATCCCGGCGACTGAGGTCGCGTGCAACGACGCCACGAAGTCGGCCTACGCCCACTCGGCTTCCCGGTTGGCAAAGCCGGTAGGTTACGGGCGCCCGCAGCACGCCCGGCGATGAATCGCCGGGCTGCGGAACGGCGCCCCATGAATGGGGCTGGAGGGCGAGGGCCGGTGGGCGTGGCGTCCGCGAAAGCCGGATTCATCCGGCGCTGTTCCCCAGCCCGGCGATTCATCGCCGGGTGGCGTGCTCGTAGTAGCTGGCTTCAGCCGGCTCAAGCCGGCTACTACGAACAGGAGACCGATCCTTCTGTTTCCTTGCGAGCCCTTGGGGAGATCCTTCGCCTGCGGCTCAGGATGACAGAATCGCCGGTGGGGAGGACAGGACGGGGGCTGTAGAGGCGACCGGGGCCTCCGCGGCGAGCCAGCCGGCGAAGGGCTCCCACCGAAATCGAAAATCCCAAATCCCAAATCCCAGATCCCTCGGGGGGTATCATGGCAGAGACAGCGAAGTTCCTGGCGATGGACCTCGGCGCCGAGAGCGGGCGCGGGGTTGTCGGTCTGTTGGCAGAGGGGCGGCTGCGCCTGGAAGAGGTCCACCGCTTCCCCAACGGTTCGGTGCGCGTGCTCGACAGCATGCATTGGGACGTGCTGCGCCTCTTCACCGAGATGAAGACGGCGCTGGCGCGCTGCGTGCAGGCCCACGGCGCCGACGTGCAGGGGATCGGCGTGGATACCTGGGGCGTTGACTTCGCCCTCCTCGGCCGCGGTGACGTGCTCCTGGGCAACCCCTACCACTATCGCGACCGCCGCACCGACGGGATGGTGGAGGAGGCGTTCCGGCGCGTGCCCCGCGCGGAGATCTTCGAGCGCACCGGCATCCAGTTCATGCGGATCAACACCCTCTACCAGCTCCTGGCGATGCGCGTGCAGGCTTCCCCGCTGCTCGACGCCGCCGAGACCCTCCTCCTCATGCCCGACCTCTTCCACTTCTTTCTCACCGGCAGCAAGGTGTCGGAGTTCAGCATCGCCACCACCACCCAGTTCTACGACCCACGCCGGCGAGACTGGGCGAGGGATGTGCTGGAGAAGATGGACCTGCCCGCGCGGATCCTCCCGGGCATCGTGCCCCCCGGCACGGCGGTCGGGCGTCTGCTCCCCTCGGTGGCCGCGGAGACGGGCACGGGGCGGATCCCGGTCATCGCCCCCGCCTGCCACGATACCGGCGCGGCGGTGGCCGCCGTGCCCGCCCTCGGGACAGACTGGTGTTACCTCTCTTCGGGCACCTGGTCGCTCCTCGGCGTGGAGACCCCCGAGCCACTGATGGACGCGCGGGCGCTGCGACATAACTTCACCAACGAGGGGGGTGTCGGCGGCACCTTCCGGTTCCTGAAGAACATCATGGGTCTCTGGCTGGTGCAGGAGTGCCGCCGCGCCTGGGAGCGCGAGGGGAGGCGCTGTTCCTACGACGAGTTGACCCGCCTGGCGGCCGAGGCGCCCCCGCTCGTCTCCCTCGTGGACCCGGACGACGAGTCCTTCCTGGCCCCGGCGGACATGCCCGCGGCGATCCGCGCCTTCTGCGCCCGCACCGGCCAGCCCGAGCCATCGGGCGCCGGCCCGACGATCCGCTGCGCTCTGGAGAGCCTCGCCCTGAAGTACCGCCGGGTGGTGGAACAGTTGGAGAAGATCCGGGGGCGGAGCCTGGAGGTGGTCCACATCGTCGGCGGGGGCTCGCAGAACCGCCTCCTGAACCAGTTCACCGCCGATGCTACCGGGCGCCCGGTGATCGCAGGCCCGGTGGAGGCGACCGCTGCCGGCAACGTGCTGGTGCAGGCGATCGCCCGTGGGCACCTCGGCTCGCTGGCGGATGCCCGCGCGGTGGTCCGCCGCTCGTTCGACGTGGAGACGTTCCAGCCGCGCGCCTCTGGGGACTGGGAGGCAGCCTACGCGCGGTGTCTCCGGCTGTACGGTGGTTAGGTGGTTGGGTGGCTGGGTGGTTGGGTGGTTGGGTGGTTAGCCTTACAGCGGTGGTTTCTCCCGGGAACCCGGCGACCGAGGTCGCGGGCGACCCCCGCACGAAGTCGGCCTGCGCCGACTCGGCTTTGCAGTCCGCGCAGGCGGACTTCGTGCTTGTTGCCCGTGGTTTCAACCGCCGGGCACGCGCGGCCAGGCACGCGCGCGCCGCGCGAACCATCGTTAGAAGACCAACCACCCAACCACCCGCGTCACCGCGGCGAGGTGGCCGTGATCGTCTCCTCCTCCACGGTCAACAGCGCCGGCGGCTCGCCGTACTCTCGGTACCAGAGGGGCGACCGGCCGGCCACGGCGATGTTCGCCCAGCCGCCGAAGCGCCGGTGCGCGAACCACGGCAGGGCCCGCTCGGCGGCGGCGTTGGCGCGCAGGAAGTTGTAGGCGCCATCCTCGGCCAGGTGCCGCTCCATCGCTCCCTCGTCCGGGTAGTAGGTCACGGCGTCCTTCCAGATGGCGCGCCCGCACAGGAAGCCACTGGCGCCGGCCTCCACGGCGAGCTCGAGCTGGGCGAGGAACTCGCGGATGCCCACTCCGGCGCTCAGAATCACCCACGGCAGGCCGCACACGTCGTCCAGAGTCTGGCAGACCGCCAACACCTGGTCCACCGAGTACTGCGCCGGGCGGTCCTTCCCATCGAAGGCGCCGCTGCAGTACTCGCGGGCGTATCTGAGATCGGCGGGGAACTCCAGCTTCAGGATGTCCACCCCGTACTCGGGCTTCGAGAACTCAGCGGCGCTCCGCTGCACGAGGTCGGCCTTGTGCCGGGCGAACTCGGGGGTGTCGGTGCCCCCCTCGGCGAGCGGGTAGGCTACCAGCTCCAGCACGAAGGGGATGTCGAACTCGCAGCACTCCGCCCCGACGGCGCTCACGAGCTCCTGCTGGGAGGCGCGCGTCTCCTCGCTGGCGTCGGGGTGGTAGTAGAGGAGCAGCTTGACCGCGTCGGCGCCAGCGCCGCTCGCCTTCTCCACCGACCACCCCTCGATCAGGCGCGTCAGCCGCTCGCGTCCGGTGGGGCCGGCCTTGTCATACCCCGTCTCCTCATAGGCCAGCAGCACCCCCACAGCGCGCGGGACGTCATGCACGGATTCCGGGTAGCCGAAGATCGGGTCCATGAGCACCGCGGTGGCGTGGGGGGCGAGCACCCGCGTGATCGCTCCCTTCACCCGGGCGATCTCCTCGTAGCCCACCGCCAGTGGATCCTTGTTCAGCACGCGCCCCAGCGACTGCTGCAGCGACCCGCGCTGGTCAATCGCCATCATCTTGAAGCGCCCCGCGTCATCGGCCAGGCGCACCAGCCCTCTCAGCTTGCCGGTAGAGATCTCCACAGCCATACTCTCCATCCTTCCACGGGGAAGCGCGGAGTGCGAATAGTGCGCACTCTCCATTCTTCATACCCACCCCCGGCGCGAATACCCACGCCGATGGTTGGGTAGACTATCAGTATGGAGACCGGAGTCCCGACCCTGGAACGGATCGCGCCGCTGATGCTGCTGGAGGGCGTCTACCAGCTCTGCCCGGGCTGGGAGAAGCGCTACCTCGTGCGCACGCCGCAGGGGAATATCCTGGTGGATACCCCGCCGGCCACCGAGGGCATCTTCGCCGACATCGCCTCGCTGGGCGGCGCGGAGATCCTCTTCATCACCCACCGCGACACCGTGGGGGATGCCTGGATCTTCCACGAGCGCCTCGGCCTCCGGATCGCCATCCACCCCGACGACGCGGGCTACGTCACCAGCGCTCCGGTGGACCTGCCGATCCACGATGGCGACCGGCTCACCGCGGAGACGCGGGTCATCCACGCGCCGGGCCACAGCCCCGGGAGCTGCGCTCTTCTCCTGGAGCGGGGCGAGGGCGCGCTCTTCTCCGGCGATGTCGTCATCACCGGCGAGCGGGGCGAGCTCCGCCTGCCATTGGAGGGCTACTCTGATGCGCCGCGCCGCGCCCGCCATGCCCTCTCGCGCCTGCTCCGCTACTCCTTCGACGCCTTGCTCCCCGCCCACGGGGTCCCCATCCTCACCGACGCCCACACGCTGCTGCGCGAGTTTGTCGCCCGCCACTGATGCATCCTGGCGCGCGTCGGCACCTCGGGTGGCGCTGCCGGGAAGGACTCGGGCGGGGCGCCAGGGAAAAGAGTGGCACGTGAGCAGATCCTGGAGGCGGACTCGCTCACCGTCCCGCGCGACTCACGGCAGGCGGGCCAGCGTGCCGTGAGTTGAGGAGAGACAGATGGCGAAGTACGAGATTGAGATTGACGACTCGTACGTGGATGCCCTGAACACCCTCGCGCGCGCGAGCCACGAATCCGTGTCCGACTGGGTTCGGCACGTGGTGCTCAGCGCGCTGGAGGCACACCGCAGCGAGGTGTCGGCGGAGTTCCGGCGCCTGGCGGACGAGCTGGTCACGGAGAACGAACCGGTGTTAAGGAGGGTGGCGCAATGATCCGCTACCTCAACGCACAGGAGGTGCTCCACCTGCACCAGCGCACCATTGAGCGAACGGGCGGGCGCGCCGGGCTGCGCGACGCCAGTCTGCTGGAAGCCGTGCTCAACCGGCCGCGCGCTGCATTCGGCGGCGCCGAGGTCCATCCCACGCTCGCCGCCAAGGCCGCCGTGCTGATGTACTCGCTGGTGCTGAACCACCTCTTCGTGGACGGCAACAAGCGCATCGGGCTGCTCTGCCTGGAAGCCTTCCTGCGGCTGAATGGCATGCGCCTGGAGGCCGGCCCGGAAGAGCGCTATCGGTTGGTCCTGGATGTCGCGAGCGAGTCGCTGACCATGGATGCGATTCGCGCGTGGGTCGAGCAGCACGCGCGGCCGGCGCCCTCGCCATCCAGGGAGACACGGCCGTCGGGCGCCCGCACGCGCGTTCGGCGCCGCCTCACGATCACGAGCCCGGCTTCGCAGCCGCCCGGTGACGACGCCCCCTAGTCCGGGCGCTCATGGCACCGCCGTGGCTGCCGGTGGCGGGCGGCAGCGCCCCTCGGGCGCTGCCGCCGCTGCCTGTCTGGATACTGGAAAGGTTTACTATCGTCATGCCGCTGCCCCATGCCCGCTCCCTCGTCTTCGTCGCCCTGGCCGTGGCGGTCGGTGTTGGCCTGCGGAGCGCACCGGCGGCCGCCGCCCTCTCCGAGAGCGCGGCGGCCGCCATGCTGCGCGCCCTGGTGCTG
>JACQGM010000245.1 GCA_016199585.1 Armatimonadota bacterium | reverse complement strand
GTAGTGCAGGCGCGGACGGAGCAGCGCCCCTACGTACGCCGTTGGTCATCGTAGGGGCCGTCGCTCCGTCTCGGCCCGGTTCGACGCGATTACCGGTTTCGTTCGTCAAGACGCATCAGGCACGCCCGGCGATCCATCGCCGGGCGGACGGGCGCGGCCCCGGCCCCCCGACAGGCGGATGGAGGCACGGCCACCCGGCGACTGATCGCCGGGACGCGCTGCGGGCGCCCTGCGCCCGCGGGGAAGCCGGGCGTCTCTCTCGAATCGCCTGATCACGGGACGAGGAGCGCGGCTATGGACCCAACCCACAGGATCGAGGAACTGGAACGCGAGAACACCCGGCTGAAGGCGGAGGTGTCTCGGCTCTCCGGGAGGGGCGCTGCTGGCGTGGGTGCGGCTACAGCGCCCGACGTGGATCCGGCCCCGGGCGGCGATCCTGGCAAGCGGGCCGAGGAGGCGCTGCGCGAGAGTGAGGAGCGCTTCCGGTCGGTGCTGGAGGGCTCTCGGGACGTTGTCTACCGCCTGGATCTGCGCACGGGACGCTTCGAGTACATCAGCCCCTCTTGCGCGGCGGTGGTCGGCTACACCGCCGCGGAGCTGATGGCGCTGGACAGCGAGGCGGCGCTGGCGATGATCCACCCCGACGACCTTCCCGTGATGCGAGAAGCGTTGACGCGCCTGAAAGAGACCGGGACGGCGGAGGCGGAATACCGCCAGCGCGGCAAGGATGGGACCTACCACTGGATTTCCAACCGGATGGCCCTCACCCGGGATGCGGCGGGCCGGCCGCTCTATCGAGATGGCAGCATCCGCGACATCACCGCGCGCCGGCAGGCGGAAGAGGCGTTGCGCGCCAGTGAGGAGAGGTACCGGACTCTCTTCACCAACATGATCAGCGGGATGCTCGTCGGCGAGCTCCTCTACGATGATCGGGGAAACCCTTATGACTGGCGCTACACGGATGCCAATCCTGCCCACCTGCGCGCTATCAACCGGTCACCGGAGGAGGTTGTCGGCCGGCGCATCACAGAGCTGTACGGCCTAGATCGCGCCCCGGAGCCCTTCCTGACCCACTACGCCCAGGTCGCCCGGACAGGCGAGCCGGTGCAGTTCGAGGCATATTTCGACACGCTGCGGATGCACATGCACGTCTCTGCATTCCCGTTGGGGGGCAATCGCCTCGCTGCCATCGCGATGGATATCACCGCGCGCCGGCAGGCGGAGCAGCGCACCCGGGCCCTGCACGAGATCACGGCAGCCCTCTCGGCGGCGCTCACCCCGGAGCAGGTGGGCGGCGCAGTGCTGAAGGAGACGGCGAGGGTCATCGGTGCGGCTACGGGAGGGCTTCTGCTCCTGGATGAGGATGCCCGCGAGCTGGTTCTGTGCAGCTCCTTGGGCCTGGATGAGAAGTACTTGCCGAGCGCGGGCCGTGTTCCCCTGGACGCGCGGATGGCTGCGGCGGAGGCGGTCCGCACGGGGCGCACCGTCGCGGCACGCTCTCCCGCCGAGTTTGAGGCTGTCTCCCCCGACTCTGCGCCGGGCTTCCGGGGCGCCGGGCTGCGATCCGCCGTGGCGCTCCCGCTCAAGGCGTGGGATCGCGTGCTGGGCGCCATCACCCTGGGCTTCCCCGACGCGCGGGAGTTCGCTGCGGAGGAAATGGCGTTCCTGAGCGCCATCGCCGCCCAGACCGCCCTGGCGCTGGAGCGCGCGCGCCTCTATGCGGAAGCGGCACGCCAGGCGGATGAGCTGCGCGGCGCCGACCGGCGCAAGGATGAGTTCCTGGCGATGCTGGCCCATGAGCTGCGCAACCCCCTGGCGGCGATCAGCAGCGCGGCGCAACTGCTGAGAACGGAGGATCTACAGGGCCGCCCGGGGCGGGCCACCGAGATCGTCGGCCGGCAGGCAGCGCACATGGCCCGACTGCTGGATGACCTGCTCGACGTATCGCGCGTGACGCACGGGAAGATCGAGCTGAAGCGAGAGCGGATGTCGCTCACGGCGGCGATTGAGAGCGCCCTGGAGGCCGCGCGGCCGACCATCGAGGAAGCCGGACACCGTCTGCGCTTCTCGGGGCCGGGGTACCGCCTGGACGTGGAAGGAGATCCGGTTCGGATCGCCCAGGTCGTGGGCAACCTGCTGAACAACGCGGCCAAATACACCCCCCCTGCCGGCCATATCTATCTCACCGTGGAGCCGGCGGACCGCGAAGTGGCGATCCGGGTGCGCGACACGGGCATCGGGATCAGCCCCGAGGTGCTGCCCCGTGTGTTCGACCTCTTCGTGCAGGCCGACACCTCGGTGGCGCGCTCGCAGGGGGGCCTGGGGATCGGGCTGACGATGGTCCGCTCACTCGTGGAGCTGCACGGGGGCCGGGTCGAGGCGCAGAGCGAGGGACCAGGCCAGGGGAGCGAGTTCACCGTCTGGCTGCCATTGGCAGCCGTCCCGGTGGCGGCGCCCCGGAAGCTGGAGACGGGTGCCGTTCAGCGGCGGCGAATCCTGGTGGTGGACGACAACGCCGATGGCGCTGAGATCCTCGGCCTCACCCTGGAGATAGAGGGGCACGAGATCGCCACGGCGACGAGCGGGCCGGAGGCGCTGCAGGTGGCGACGGACTTCCACCCCGAGGTGGTGCTCCTCGACCTGGGGATGCCGGTCATGGACGGCTGCGAAGTGGCGCGGCGGTTCCGGTCGGATCCGAAACTGAAGGGGGTCGTGCTGGTGGCGCTCACCGGCTACGGTCAGGAAGAGGATCGGCAGCGCACCGCGGAGGCGGGCTTCGATTACCACCTGGTCAAGCCGGTGGAGATGGAAGAGATCACCCGAGTTCTGTGTAATATTTATTCGGGGGGGGGGTGACGCCCCCCTCTTCCGGGGCTGGCGGCACGAGCGACGCCGCGGGAGGAGTGAGGAGTGACGAGTGATCCCCCGGGCCCGGGCACCACTCGTCACCCGGGGCAGCCGTCTACCATCAGGGGCTTCCCGTTCAGCCGCCGGGCATTGGAAATACCCGTCTGGTGGACTTTCAGCCGACCGTCCTCGCGGACGGAGAACACCCGTGCGTCCGGGAGGACGCTCAAGACCCGTCAGGGAACAACCTGCGCAGGCCACCGGGCGCATGAACGCACCCGTCTCGGGGGCCTGGCGGCCAACCGTCCTCGCGGACGGGAAGAAACCCCGCGCCCGCGAGGGCGCTTGGCGGCGCCGCGCCGCCCCTCAGACGGGTATGTCCATGTGCCCGGCCGCTCCTCAGCGGCGCCGCACCGCTCTCCAGACGGGCTATTTCCAATGCCCGGCACCGAGACGTCAGTCAAGCCGGAAGCCCCCGGTCACGGCGCATCACGGGTGACCGATCACTCGCTGCTCGCCGCCGCCGGCTTCAAGAAGGCGGCGCCGAGCGCCCCGAGGGAGGCGATGCCCGCGGCCAGGAGCATCGGCGGGAGGAGGGAGTGGCGGGCGTCGGCCATGGCGCCCGCCACGCTGGGACCGAGCGCCTGGCCGATCCCGAAGAAGAGGGTGATGAACCCCAGGGCGGCGGGTGCCAGGCGCGGCCCCACCACGTCGCCGCAGGCCGCGGCCATCACCGCCGGGATGCTCCAGGCGGAGAGCCCGAAGAGCACCGCCGAAAGGGTGAACCCGGCGGGCATCGGGTAGAGGGCGAAGGTGCCGAACGCGACCGCGTGGATCAGGTAGAGAAGGACCAGGACGCGCTTGCGCCCGATGGCGTCGGAGAGCGCGCCCCAGATCAGCCCGCAGAGGAGGCTGCACCATCCCATCGCCATGAAGAGGCGTCCGGCCGCCTGCGGAGTGTAGCCCCCTTCGGCGATCAGGCCCTTGACGAAGAACGTCATGTAGATGATGTAGGAGAAGCCGAAGGCGACGTACACCAGCCCCAGGTGCCAGATCGGGCGCGACTGGTAGACCGCGCGCCAGGGCAGGGCGGCGGAAGGCGGGGGGCCGGGATCATCCCCCGCCGCGCCGAGCGGGGCGAGACCGAGTTCCGCCGGGCGGTTGCGCAGCAGCAGGAGGGCCGCCACCGCCACCGCCAGGGCCATGCCGCCGAAGGCGAACCAGCAGGCCCGCCAGCCCTCCTCACCGTAGGCGGCGAGGAGGCGCGGCGCCGTCGGTCCGAGCAGGATCAGCCCCAGAGAAGACCCCGACACCGCTACTCCGGAAGCCAGACCGCGCCGGCGCCGCCCGAACCATGCCGAGAGGAGCCCCATCACCGGCACGTTGCTGGCGCCGCTGCCCACGCCGGTGAGCGCCCGCCAGGCGGCGGCCGCGGTGAACCCGTGGGCGGTTCCGGTGAGCAGCATGGCGCCGCCCGCCACCGCCAGCCCGGCGCCGATCACCAGGCGGGGACCCCGACGCGACGCCAGCGCGCCGCCGATGGCCGACAGGGCGAGGTAGCCCGCCAGGTTGGCGGAGGCCAGCCCGCCGGCCTGCGTGTTGTCCATGCCGAGATCGGCCTGCATCGCCGGGAGCACGACGGTGTAGCCGAAGCGCGCCAGTCCCAGCGCCCCGAACACCACCAGCGTCGCGGTGGTCAGCACCACCCAGGCGTAGTGGAGGCGAGGGGGGGTGAGCTTCGCGGCCAGGCGGGCGCGGGGTGGTTCCACGGCCGGGGGCCGGATGGGGGTTGTTCGGTCATACCGTGCGTTGCAGCCTGCCTTTCCCGAGTGGCGACCGGGTGCCGGAGAGATCATTCGGGCGGCGGGGGGGCGTTCCCTGCCGCCACGATGGTTCCCATCTCGCCCCTGCGGCGGCAGGATGACCGACGCCGACCGGCGAATCCCCTGGTCAGGAGGCAACCGCCTGCGGCCGTCCCCGCCGGGGGGCGCGTCACTGGAAAGGGCCATGGACGAGAGCAGACTTTGGTATCTGGGCGACTACGAGACGCCCCCACCCCATGAGGCGTTTCGACCGGTCACGCTGCGCGAGCTGGCCGACGAGTTCTCTGCCATTGAGAAGGCCGGAAGCTCCGAGGATGAGGTCGCGGCCGCGCGCCGCGCCCTCGTGCTGGGAAGCCTGGGGCAGCCGGTCTACGCCGCGACTCAGGACCGGCGCCGGTTCTATGCGGCCGGGAGCGGCCCCGTGCCACAGGACGGCCTCGATGCCCTGGCCGCGCTCGCGGACGCGCGCCCGGAAGCGCG
>JACQGM010000222.1 GCA_016199585.1 Armatimonadota bacterium | reverse complement strand
CTAGGAGCCTGTCTGAGTAACCCGATCTGGCCCCACATGTGGGGTCGGAAGGACGCAGGCGCCACTACATATCGTATGGCAACGGGCGAAAAACGCCTTACTCAGACAGGCTCCTAGCGCAGGGGTTTGTGTTCCGTGTGATCTGCGAGCGTCCGGCGCCTCATGGTATCCATTATACCCAAATGGCTATGGATGGTCAATGGGTGACGGCGCGAGGCTCATCCCACCGGTCGCCCCTCACAGACCCAAACTCGGCTGCCCCGGCGCTGTGCCCGGCGGCACGTGCAGGTGCTGGTAGGCGGCCAGCGTTGCCTTGCGGCCGCCGGGCGTGCGCGCCAGGAAGCCGATCTGCAAGAGGTAGGGCTCCACCACCTCCACCAGGGTGCTCTGTGTCTCGTTGAGGGTGGCGGCGAGCGCCTCGATGCCGACGGGGCCGCCCTGATAGACATCGATGATGGTGCGCAGGAGGGCGCGGTCGAGGGCATCCAGGCCCGCTTCGTCAATGCCCTCCAGGCGGAGGGCGGCATCCACCACGGCGTGGGTGATCTCGCCGTCGGCTTCCACCTGGGCGTAATCGCGCACGCGGCGCAGGAGGCGGTTGGCGACGCGCGGGGTGCCGCGGGCGCGGCGGGCGATCTCCGAGGCGGCATCCTCGCCGATGCCGATCTCCAGCAGGCGCGCGGAGCGCAGGACCACGGCGCGCAGATCCTCGGGCGAGTAATAGTTCAGCCGGTAGACGAGCCCGAAGCGGTCGCGCAGAGGAGCGGTGAGGAGGCCCGCCATGGTGGTGGCGCCCACGAGGGTGAAGCGTCGCAGCTTGAAGTTGAGCATGCGCGCGCTCGCGCCCCGGTCCACCACGAAATCCACCACGAAATCCTCCATCGCCGGGTAGAGGTACTCCTCGATGGCGGGATCGAGGCGGTGGATCTCGTCAATGAAGAAGACGTCTCCCTGTTTGAGGTTGGTGAGGAGGCCCATCAGGTCGCCGGCGCGCTTCAAGGCGGGCCCTGAGGCGGCGACGATGTTGACGTCCATGTGCCGCCGGATAATGTGCGCCAGGGTGGTCTTTCCCAGGCCGGGGGGACCGTGGAGCAGCACGTGCTCCAGCGGCTCCGCGCGCTGACGGGCGGCCTCCAGGGCGATGTGCAGCGGCCGCACCACCTCCAACTGCCCGATGTACTCCGTCAGCGAGTCGGGGCGGAGTGACGGCGCGCCCTCGTCCTCGAGCTGGGCCTCACCGGTGATCAGGCGTTCCCTTGCCACGGACGTCTCCATATACTATGATAATATACCATCATACATGCTGTTCCCCGGTCCATATCTCCTCCAGCAGCCCCTGCGCCTCGGAGAGCTCCGGCCGGCGCTGGAGGGCGCGGGCGATCATCGCCTCGGCCTCGTGCAGGCGGTAGCCGAGCTGCTCGACGAGGATCTGCTGCACGTCGGCGACGAACTCCGGGGCCTGGTCCGGGGGCGGAGCCTCCTCCAGCTCAGGAATCGGCGCCAGGCAGAAGGGGAGCGCCTTCCCCTTCAGCGTGGCGACGATCTGTTCCGCCTTCCGCTTGCCGATGCCGGGCAGGGCGCTGAGAGCGCGCGCATCGCGCCGCTCGATGGCGGCGGCGATCTCGGCCACGGGCGCCGCCATCGCCTTCGCCGCCGTCGCCGGCCCGATGTCGGCCACCGTGATGAGAAGCCGGAAGAAGTCCTTCTCGAGCCGGCTGTTGAACCCGAAGAGCGTCGTCGGCTGGCGGTCGGCCGCGTGCTCGTAGACGAAGAGGTCCACTTCCACGCTGTGGAGCCGCTCGCGGTCGTGCAGGTCCTCTCCGAGCCGGGCGCGGAGGGCGCGCATCTCGATGGCCGGGAGGGCCACCTCGTAGCCGATGCCGCCCACCGCCAGGAGGACGCGCTCCGCGTCCAGGTCCATGATATTCCCGCGCAAGTATCCGATCATCGTGCGTTCACCACCAGGGGATTCCCCTGCCGATAGCAGCCGGTGACGGCCAGGGCCAGGGCGTCCGCCACATCGTTGGGGCTGGGGGGATCCGCCAGGGCGAACATGCGCTGCACCGTGCCCTGCACCTGGGCCTTGCTGGCATTCCCGACGCCCACCACGGCGTTCTTCACCTGGGCCGGCGGGTAGCTGGCGACGGGAACGTCCAGGTGCGCCGCCGCCAGGCACACCGCCCCGCGCGCGTGCGCCATCAGGATCGCCGTGCGCGGGAAGCGGTACTCGGAGTAGAGGCCCTCCAGGGCGATCACCGCGGGCCGGCACTCGCGGATGACCTCGGAGATCCCCTCGTAGAGCGCGCGCAGCCGCTCCGGCAGAGGGTCGCGGGGCCGCGTGCGCACGGTGCCCGCCTCGCACAGGCGCAGGCCCGACTCCGTCAGCTCCACCACCCCGTAGCCGGTCGTTCCCAGGCCCGGGTCAATCCCGAGGACGCGCATGCCGGCCGCCCCCCTTCCTTGCCGCATTATAGCATACATCGGTTTGCCAGGTCAAAGGCCGTTCCGCCGGGCAACCGCTCCGATCTACGAGGATGCTGTCGGGGGGGGGCGCCCCGGGCGGCGATGGGAGCCCCGGTCGGCCGCGTGAGGCACGCTTGATGAGCTGCGAGGAGCAAGATCGGTGGCGCGTTCCCGGGCGCGGGGCGCAACCCGCGCCCAAAGGACCCGTAGGGGAACAAGACGCTCGTAGTAGCTGGCTCTTGGCCGGCCGAAGCCAGCTACTACGAACAGACACTCCCCCCTGCCTACTCCACCGTCACGCTCTTCGCCAGGTTGCGCGGCTGGTCGATCTCCCG
>JACQGM010000021.1 GCA_016199585.1 Armatimonadota bacterium | reverse complement strand
GTGTGGGGGTGTGGGGGAGGAGGGCTGAGAAGTCGTTGTCGAAGACGAAGGTGCCGGTGAAGCGGGGATTGCGGGGCGCTTCGGTGGCGCCTTCGGGCATGGCGCGCGTGTTGCCCGGGCAGAGATAGCACGCCGGGTCGTACGGTGGGCGCCGGGGTGCCGGCGGGGTCTCAACCTTCCCGCGCCACGGACGCTGCGCCCGGTGAGGGGACACGAGCAGCCATTCCCGCGTGAGCGGGTTGAAGCGGCGGTGTGGCTGGTGGCTGAGATCCGACGACGCCATGGGTGCTCACGATCCCCGGCAGCCCGCGCTCGGGTGCTGCCTCTTCCTGCGGTGAGGTTCGGCGCGCAGCGTGGATGTTCCTGCTGTTGACACCAGCTTGCGCCAGGTAGTAGAATGCTCGTGAGAGATACCAGCCCACTCGCCCCTCAAGTGGTGCCTGAAGTCCAAGCTCGACAAGGAGACCTGCGCGATGAAGATGGTCCGACTCGCCCTACTGCCGTGCTCCCTTGCCCTGCTGCTGGCCTGCGCCGGCGTCGGCGCGCAGCAAGGCGATCCTGCCGACGGCTCCGTGCCGGCCGGCTCCGTGGCCTACGTGTCCATTGACGTGAACCACATCCAGCAGTTCTGGGACCAGGTGAAGAACACGGCGGCGGTGAAAGCGCTCACCCCGCCGGCGAAGCCGGGGAGCCGTCCCAATTCCGGCTTCGCGCAGATGCTGGGGATGTTCAACCAGGCCTTCCAGGGCCGCGTCGCCATCGCCTTCAGCGACGATCCCCCGACGCCCAAGCAGCCGCCGGCGATGGTGGCGGTGTTCCCCGCCAGGAGCCGTGAGGATGCCGCAGCCCTGCTCCGAGTCGTGGAGATGGGGCTGAAGCAGGAGAACGCTCAGGTGACGCCGCGCGAGTACCACGGCGCCACGATCACCGCGCTCTCGGGCGGCAAGCTGAAGGACGCTCGCGTCTGCTACGCCCTCCTGTCGGATCGCTTGCTGCTGGGCACCGACGAAGGGTGGCTGGAGAAGGCGATTGATACCACTGCGGGCGGCTTTCCGGCCCTGGCGGCGGCGCCGGAGTTCGAGGCGGTGCGCGCCCGGCTCGCGGCGATGGGTCCCGCCGCCGGCTGGTATTGGGTAGATACGCAGCGTCTCAACGGGATGATGATGACGCAGATCGAAGCCGCGGTGCAGAACCCGCCGGAGAGCGGCCCCGCGGCGAAGATGCCCCCGATCCCCAAGTTCGACTTCCGCGTCCTGCGCAGCATGATGACAGCCTACAAGAGCTCGGGCGGGCGGCTGGTTCTCTCGCCACAGGGCATCACCGTGGACGGTATCTCCCTCGTGAACGCGGAGAACGAGTTCGGCCGGAAGATCCTGGCGCAGACCGGGGCGCGGCCTCGCTCCGCAGAGCTGACCTCCGCGAACGCGCTTCTCTACCTCTCCTACACCAACGTGCCGTTCGCGATCGAGATGGTGCGCACCATCCTCGGCGCCCTGGAGGGTGACGCGCAGAAGATGCTGGGAGGATTGGGGCAGAGCATCCAGATGATGACCGGGCTGGACCCGGAGGCGGACCTGCTGCGCCACATCGGCGGCGAGTGGGCGCTGGTCCTCAACGACGTGCCCACCGGGCCCGCGTCGTTCCCCCTGATGCTCTACGTGCAGACGACGAACCGGGCGGGCCTCGGCAAGTCGCTGCAGAGGCTGCGGGCAAGTCTGGCGGAGGGGATGCAGCTCAAGTTCGAGGAGAAGAACATCCCCCAGGGCCGCATCTACTCCGCGCTGCCCGGCAAGTCGCCCGTGCCGGTCACTCCCGGCTGGACGTTCGCGGGCGATTTTCTGGTGGTGGGCGCCATGGCGAGCACGCTCAAGAGTCCCCTCTTCCTGGCCGCCGGCGGGCAGAACTCGCTGGCCGCCGCGCCCGCCTACCGCCAGGCGCTGGATGGCGGCGAGCGCGTGCTCGCCGTGGCCTTCGTCAACCTGAGCAAGCTGGCGCCCCTGGCGGGCCAGATCCACAGCCGGCGTCCGCAGAAGCCCGGCGCCGCCGGCCCGGATCCCCGGCGCGTCCAGGCGGCGCTCACGGCGCTGCGCAGCTTCTCGATGGTCTCCACGCTTCAGCCAGACGCGCTCGCCTACCGGGTGAATCTCTCTCTCGACCTGGCCGAGTAGCGGCCTGCCCGGCGATGCGGGGCATCGCGTGATCTGGAGTTCGGAGCCCAGTGCGAACTGACGACGCATGACAGATAGTAGGCGCTTATGACGCCCTTGCGTCCGTCGTCATCGCCGGTTATTCGCCGTCACGGCTCGCCTGGTTGCGAACCGGTCTCTAGACTCCAGATCGCTCGTCATGTTTCACGACCGACGGCGCTCGCCACCCGCCGCAGGTCTTCCATCAGCCGGGCGAAGGCGTCCAGCTTCAGCGCCTGGGGGCCATCGCAGAGGGCGCGTTTGGGGTCCGGGTGGATCTCGATCAGGAGGCCGTCGGCGCCCGCGGCCACGGCGGCGCGGCTCATGGCGGGCACGTGCTTCCAGCTTCCGGTGGCGTGGCTCGGGTCCACGATCACCGGCAGGTGCGATATCTCCTTCACCACGGATACCGCCGAGAGATCGAGAGTATTGCGGGTGTAGGTGCGGTCGAGCGGGTGTACGCCGCGCTCGCAGAGGACCACGTTCGGGTTGCCCTGGCTGAGGATGTACTCCGCCGCCAGGAGCCACTCGTCGAGGGTGGCGCTGGCGCCGCGCTTCAGCACCACCGGGTGGGTGCTCTTGCCCACGGCCACAAGGAGCGGGTAGTTCTGCATGTTTCGCGCGCCGATCTGGAGAATATCGGCGTGCTCCGCCACCACCTCCACGTCGTGCTGGTCCATGACTTCAGTGACCGTCACCAGACCCAGCTCGCCGCCGACCTCCTTCAGGAGCTTCAGACCCTCGACTCCGAGGCCCTGAAAGGCGTAGGGGGAGGTGCGCGCCTTGAACGCGCCGCCGCGCAGGATGCGCCCGCCCGCTTCCCTCACGGCGCGCGCCGCGGCCCGGAGCTGCTCCCGGCTCTCGATGGCGCAGGGGCCGGCCATCACCACGATCGCGGCGCCGCCGATCGCCACTCCGCGCGCGTCCACCACGGTGTCCGCGGCATGGAACTCGCGGGAGGCGAGCTTGTAGGCCCGACTCACCTGGGCGACGTGGTCGACCCCCGGGAGCGCGAGCACCATCTCGGTGAGCGCCTCACGCAGGTCGGGAGGGATGGCGCTGGCCACGCCGATGACCGTGCGGTCCCCGCCGGGCAGCGGCAGCGGCCGCATCCCGACCTCGCTCACCTTCTCGATGACAGCCTGCACCTCTTCCGGGGTGGCGTCCGCCTGCATGGCGATGATCATGCGCGCTCTCCTCGCTGGCGATCCGTGGGTGGGCAAGCTCGGTCTGAGTGATCGCTCGCCTGCCTCATTGTAGCACGGGGAGCGAGCACGTCAAGGGGCAAGGCGGGGGGCAGGGGGTTGCGGGCGTGAGGGGATCCCTGCTCGCCGCTGCCGTCGGTCTTGGCGAGAACGCAGCGCCGACGGCGGCGACGAGCAGGGGTCGGGGTTCCAACGCGCGGATCAACAACGGCAAGCTACGCTACGCCGGCCAGGTAAGCATCGCGCAGGGCGTGGATCATCTCATGGTACCTCTCATGGACCCCCGGGCCGATCCGCTCCTGCTCCACCTGATCGAAGCCCGCGGCCAGGCGGACGTGCTCGGCCTCCGGCAGATGGTGCTCGGCGATGGCGAAGAGAACCTGGTTCTCCTTCTCGATGTGGCTGCGCAGGAGCTCCACATAGCCGAGAGCGTTGCGGGCGAACTCGGATCCGGCGTCTCGGCCCGCCTTCATCTGCGCCAGGGCGTCGACCATGCCCTGAATGTAGCCCCGGCCCAGGGTGTGCTCCTGCAGCATCATGCCGATCGGGCCGCCCTCGACGGGAATACCCGCCTGGGCCAGCGCGGGAAAGAGGAGATCCTCCTCCTTGCCGTGGTGGCACTTATCCGCGAAGGTGCGCAAGAAGTCAACAATCTCATCCAGGTGCCCGGTGTTCACCGCCTGGCCCCGCTCCTGTTGGGTCGCCAGGTGCTCCAGCACCGAGAGCACCACCTTGATTCCTTCGTGCTCGTCGCGAAGCTGCTGCGTTGCATACATCGTTATCCGTCCCTCCTCAACTGAAGTCTGCAACCATGATAGCAGCCCCGACGGTGGGGGACTATGACTTCCGTCACGTGCGGCGTTTGGGCGGCTCCTGGCAGCACTGCGATGCCAACTCAGGACAGGTCTCTCAGGCGAACCGGCAGGACCGCGGCGATCGCCTCGAAGTGGCGGTCGCGGTGGGCCAGCTCGGCTCCGTTCCGGTGGCGACGACGGCCACGACCAGGTCAACCAGCGGGACGTGCTGCGCGACATCAGCCAACGCTCGCGACAGGCGGATGACCTGGCGCCAGTCCGCTTCGTGCGTCTCCAGGTAATGGAGCGATTCAAGCGTGCGCCGGACGCGTCGCACGTCGGGCTTGCGCACCCCACGCAGCACCTCGGCGAACACCGGGGCGCACACGGCGATGGACCCCTCCGCCAACCAGGTGTCTACTGTGCTCCGCACCGCCGCGTCACCATTTGGCCGGAGCGCCTCGACCCAACACGAGGAATCTACGAGAACGAGCATAGCTCGTCCTCCAAGGCCTCAATCTCTTCATTCGTGAATTGCATCTGGATGGTGCCCAGCATCGCCCGAAGCTCCTGTATACGCCGCTCGCGCAGCCACTCCTCCAGCGCCTTGCGCACGGCGGAGGCCTTCGTCTCCTCCATCACCTCTTCCAGCAGATCGCTGTCCAAGGTCACGGTTGTTGCCATCGCGCGTTGCCCTCCCCACAGGATCCGGCCCGGTAGGACCACAGACATCATACCCCGTTATGGTGGCACCGTCAAGAGAGCGCTTCGGCTTGCCTCCGCCCACGCCGGCACTCCATCCGTGCCGAGGCCGGGTATGGTATAATGGCATCGCGCACAGATTAGGCTCTTTGGGCGATTGTCAAGTGCAATAGCTCGCTGGGTGAAGGCCCGCGTTTGCGCTTGATAATCGCCAGGCTCTCCGCGTTCTCGGCAAGGTAGGCGATG
>JACQGM010000223.1 GCA_016199585.1 Armatimonadota bacterium | reverse complement strand
GCGCCCGGGCTCTCCATCACCGGAGTGAGGAGGGCGGGGAGGGTGTCGGTCACTACCACGCCGGTGGCCGTGCCGGTGCCGCTATTGGTGGCGACGAGCGTGTAGGTGAGCACGTCGCCGGCTTTCGCCTCGGTGCGGTCCACGCTCTTGCTCAGGCGGAGATCCAGGTGCGTGACGATCGTGGTGACCGCTGTCTGCTCGGCCGCCTTCGCGGGATCGAAGAGCGAGCGAGCGAGCAGGGCGGCGTTGTAGGTGCCCTCGCCGATGCCGGTCGGAACGGTGACCCGCGCCAGGGCGGCATGGCTCGCGCCTGCAGCCAGCACGCCGGTATCCGGAATGCCGTCTGAGTTGCTGTCGGGTAGCGGCGTGGCGCCATCCCCCTGGAGGAGCTGCAGCGCCCACCCTGCCGGCACGGCGGGCGCGGACAGGTTGAACGTGTCCGCGCTGTTGCCGCGGTTGGTGACCGTGACGGTGTAGAGGATGCTGCTCCCCGGCTCGGTCGTCTGACCGGGGATCGGCGCCATCTCGACCGCGGCCGCCCGCAGCAGGTTGGTGACGACGGTGTTCGTCGGCACGGCCGGCAGCGTATCCGCCGCGAGGGTGGCGAAGCTGCTCATCGTGCCGGGGGCGCACCCCCGGGGCACGACGACCTGGAAGGCGAGCTGCCCGGCGGCGATCGGGTCCAGGGAAGGCAGCGACAGGCGCACGCGGGTGTAGGTTCCCACGCTGCCGGCGTTGAAGCTCTCCCAGGCGCTGGTGGCGCTATTCCAGTATGTCAGCGTGGCGCCGGCGCCGGCGCTGGCCGAACCGGCCAGGACAACGCCTGCCGGCGACACGGGCAGGGCGTTCTCGACGACCACGTTCGCGGCCGCGACCTGCCCCCCGTTGCGGAAGTCAACGGTGTAGGACACCGTGCGCGCCGAGCCATCGCCCGCCAGCGGGTCAATGGTGCCCGGCGTGCCGGTTTCGGTGCCGTTGAGCACCGGGCCCATGATGACGTGGGTGACGTCGGTGGCCGAGCCGGTGGCATCCGACGGGTTCGCGCCCCTGGCTGCCACCGTCGTCGTGTCCGTGGTGCCGCTGGCGGCATCCGCCGGAACGCGCACCTCCACGATGAACGCCTGGCTCTCGTCGGCCGCGAGAGCGCCGGTGTCGGTCACCGGCGCATCGCCGGCATCCACCACTCCGTTGCCGTTGGCGTCGGAGTAGACGACGCGCGTCCATGCGGCTTCCGAGCCGGAGGGGCTCAGGGCGTAGCGGTCTTGCCCGTTGCCGGTGTTGGTCACACGGACGGGGAAGAAGACCGAGTTGCCCGCCACGGTGTTCTGTGGCGTGTTGCTGGTGGTCAGGTCCACCCCAAACACCTGGGCGACCGCCGTCGTCACAACGTTGGAGGTGACGGGCGTCTGATCGGCGCCGCCGCCATCCTGATAAGTGACCACGGCCTGATTGGAGATGCTGGTGCCGGCCGGAGTGCCTGCCGCGAAGACGCGGATGGCGCCGATGAAGGCCACGCCCATCATCAGCAGGCACAGGGCGGCCAGGAACACCCGTCTCCTGATCCGTAGTTCCATTCCCAAACTTCCTTTCGTAGGTGGGCCGTTCTTGAGGGCTCGCGCGCCGTGCGGGGGCGCCGGTGCCCATGGGAAAGGCGATTCTTGGCGTGTGCCACGGCAGCGCTGCGTGTGACTGCCGCCGCGCACAGCGCGCTATTTCACGCGAACCTGATAGGAGACCGCTACTCGCTCGCCCGGACCCAGGGGTTGGGTGAAGCCCCAACGCACGTGGGTGACCCGGTCGGCGCGCGCCTCCACGTCCCGGCCGGTTCGTGGGTCGCGGACGCGGATCGGCCACGACTGGAAGCTCTTCCCGCCATCGATGCTGAAGCGGATCTCCATGCCGCGTCCGGCGGCGCTTCCCGGCACATAGGTGGTACCCTCGGGAACGGGGTTGGTGATGGCCACCCGGTGGGCGGTGCCCTCACCGCGGTTCACGCCGGCGACGGTGTAGGTCAATACCTCCCCGGGCCGCACGATGTCCGTGTCGGCTCTGTCCACCGTGACCGTGGCTGTGACCTTGGGCGGATGGGCCTCGCGGGCGAACACCCCCGTCGCGATCACAAGAGAGAGCGCCGCCAAGGCGGCAAGCGCAAGCCTACTGGCACACCGATTCCTCACGAGGTCTCCCTTCTCGAGGACGGCGCCTCGAAAGCGGATCCGAACCGGGATGCGCGGCTGGTCGGGGGCGGGGACCCCGAGCCAGCCTGCGTCTCCGTCTCGTTGCTCTCCGGGGCCGCGCATCCACACCTCGGCCCCGGGAGCGCCGTGCAACAAAGGCCGCAGTATCAGGCACGGACGGGTGCCTTCCTTCGATCGCGGCCGCCGGGCTGCCGCCCCACCTCCGGTCGGGTCGGGCATCGCACCGCCGGTCGGGCCGAGCACGCGAGTCTGCCGCGGTTCGCGGGTGACCCGGCAACAGCGACGAGCTACTGAGAGCGGCGCACGCTCCTGCATCGGGAGCACCATCGGATCGCCGCGAACGACAGGAAAGGCCCACAAGGGCGGGCGGGCGTGAACGGTTCGGTGTGGCACCCCCGGGGGTGCCACTTTCGGCCGTCGGGTACCCGCCGGTCGCTGCGGGGTTTTGCAAGACCCGTGCCAGGCCGGGGTGAGGGCGTGCGGGCGCGGCGTTCAGAGGAGAGCCGGGGGAGAGGTGAACCGGATCCGGGGCGGGGGCGGCGGTCCCGCCCCGATCGCCTCCGAGTGGGCCCAGCCCGGGGATTGGGTAAGGGACAGCGCGGGCCGTACCCCGGGATGACGGTGCCGCATGAGAAGGGAGAGAACGATGCAGGTTCGAGACATCATGACCATCGATCCGGTTGCCTGCGCACCGGATGATCAGGTGGCGACCGCCGCGAAGATCATGGTTGACCGCGACTGTGGCGCAGTGCCGGTGGTGGACTCTCAGGAGACGCGCCGGGTCGTCGGCATCCTGACGGATCGCGACATTGTGGTCCGGCTGGTGGCGCGCCGGATCAACCCGGTGACGTCGTCGGCGTGCGATTGCATGACGTGCGATGTCTACGTAGTGCGGCCGGGCGACTCCATCCAGGACGTGGTGAGCCTGATGGAGGAGCAGCAGATCCGGCGGGTGCCGGTGGTCGAGGATGGGGGCGTGCTAGTGGGAATCGTAGCGACCGCCGATCTCGCGCGCAAGGTGGATGACGAGGAGATGCTGGCGGAGGTGCTGGAGGAGGTCTCCGAGCCGGAGCTGGCCGGCGTCGCCTGAGGAGCCGGGACGGAGTGATGGCGTATCAGCGATACGCCATCACTCCGGGAGTTACTTGCTCTCTTGCTTCTTACCCTTCTGGATCAGGTCGCGCACGCGCTGGCCGCCCTTCTGTCCGATCTCCTCGTAGAACTCGTGGCCGTAGCGCTCCGAGGTGGTCTCACCGCCCTTGCGGCCCGCCTCGCGAACCGTCATCTCGCGCTTCTCCTTCGCCATCCCTCTCACCTCCTCTCCTCTTGCCGCCTGCGCTATCGGCCAATCCCTTATCCCGCCAAGAGCGATCCGAAACGTCCAGAGGGGGCGAGCCGGACAGCAGCGGGCTTTGACGCCGGGTCGCGAAGTGGTATAATGGCGAGGGCACCACGCCGATGGAGGCAGGCGATGCGCAGAGCACAGGCAGACTTCGACGATGCGTGGAAGGATGCGCTGGAGCGTTACTTCCGACCGTTTCTGGCCTTCTTCTTCCCGCAGGCTCATGATGGCATCAACTGGGAGCGCCCGGTCGAGTTCTTGGAGCAGGAGTTGCGGCAGGTGGTGCGCCGAGCCGGACGCGGCAAGCGTACCGTGGATAAGCTGGCCCGCGTGTGGCTCAAGGATGGCTCGGGAGCGAAGGTGTTCCTGCACGTGGAAATCCAGAGCCAGAAGGAGTCGGACTTCGCCGAGCGCATGCTCATCTGCAACGTGCTGCTCTACGCCCGACATCGGGAATGCGTGGTCAGCCTGGGGATACTGGGCGACACGCAGCGGGAATGGCGACCGCAAGGCTTCCGCTACGGGCTCTGGGACTGTGAAGTAAGCATGCGGTTCCCGGTCGTCAAGCTGGCGGACTACGAGGCGCGTGACGAGGAGCTGGCGTGCAGCGCCAACCCGGCCGCCCTCCTCACGCTGGCTCACCTGAAGACCCAGGCGACTCGCCGCAGGCCTGAGTCACGGCTGGAGTGGAAGCTGCGCATCGTGAAGTGGCTCTACCAACGCGGTCATGAGCGGGACCAAGTGGTCGATCTCTTTCGATGCGTTGACCTGATGATGGCTCTCCCGGACGACTTGCAGGGCGAGTTCACTCACCAGATGGTGCAGTATGAGGAGGAACAGAGAATGCCGTTGATCTCACCCACTGAGCGCAGAGCAATCGAGCGCGGGATGCAGCAGGGGATGCAGCAGGGGATGCAGCAGGGGATGCAGCAGGGGATGCAGCAGGGGATGCAGCAGGGATCCCTGCAGGAGGCGCGCGAGGCCGTGCTCGACAATCTGGAGGTGTGCTTCGGACACGTGCCGTCCCCGACTGCTGATCGGATTCGCCGCATCGAGGATGTCCTGCTCCTGAAGGAGCTGCGACGCAAGGCGATCCAGGCGGGATCGATCGAGGAGTTCCAGCAGGCACTGCCGGCGTGAGCCCGGCACGCAACGTTGAGCCCGCGAGAGAGCGCGCGGTCTGGTGAACGGCCGTCCACGACTGTTCCGGCTTCCGGCGCGCGTGCCCCAACCTGCCTGCCGGCCTCCTCGCGTTCGATGTCACACCCGTCTCCTCACCGCCCCCCACGTTCGTCCCCGCCTTGACATATCCGCCCCCGAGGGGATACCATAGGGCTATCGGGAGCCCCGGCAGCCACGCTTGCTGCGCCATGCCTTGAGCCGAGGAGACCTACGATGAGTGATCGCCGAGACGCGGACATCTTCCCGGAGCTATCGCTGCGCGCCAGCGCCTTGCTGGATGATATCCTCCGCAGCGCGCCCGCGACCGACCGCCGCCTGCGCCGCCAGCTCCTGCTGCTGCGCCACCAGATCGAGACGGACGAGCGCCAGTTCCAGGAGGCGCGGCGGGCGTTGGCGGAGTACGAGGAAGCCTACGCCAAGCTCACCTCGCCCGCGAACCGCATCGGCGTCTTCCTCGGGCCGGCCGGTGAGGAGATCGCCAACATCGCCCTCGGCGACAGCGAGTACTTCGCCAACCTCGACCCTGCGCTCGACCTCGCCACCTTCAAGGTGGGCACCCGCGTGCGCGTCAACGACGCCTTCGCCATCGTGGGCGACCTCGGCTACCACAACGCCGGCCCGCTGGTGAAGGTGAACGAGGTGCTCGGCGACGGTCGCCTCCGCGTGGCGATGGATGCCCAGGGGCAGTCCACCCGCGTCGTGCTCCGCGCCAGCGAGCTGGAGAGCGCGCCCCTGAAAGCGGGCGACGAGGTGCGAATGGAGCCGAACTTCAAGGTGGCCCTGGAGCACTTCCCCCGGGCCGAGGCGCGCGATTACTACCTGGAGGAGGTCCCGGAGCTGCCCTGGAGCAAGATCGGCGGGCAGGAAGAGGCGATCCGCGTCATCCGCGAAACCATCGAGATGCCGCTCCTCTACCCGGACCTCTACACCCGCTTCGGGAAGAAGCCACTGAAGGGCATCCTTCTCTACGGGCCGCCGGGGTGCGGCAAGACGCTCATCGGCAAGGCCACGGCCTACAACCTCACCCGGGAGTACCGCGAGCGCACGGGCCGCGACGTGAAGGAGTACTTCATGTTCATCAACGGCCCGAAGATCCTGAACATGTGGCTGGGCGAGAGCGAGCGCATGGTGCGCGAGATCTTCGCCCAGGCCCGCGAGCGGGCGCGCGACGGCCACCTCGTCTTCATCTTCATTGACGAGGCCGAGTCGCTGCTGCGCTCCCGCTCCTCCGGGCGCTGGCTCAACATCTCCAACACCCTGGTGCCCCAGTTCTCCGCCGAGATGGACGGCCTCGTCTCGCTGCAGAACGTGGTGGTGATGCTCACCTCCAACCGCCCGGACTACATTGACCCGGCGATCCTGCGCCCGGAGCGCATCGACCGCAAGGTGAAGGTGGCCCGCCCCGACAAGCGCGCCTGCGCCGAGATCTTCGGTATCTACCTCCATCCCGACGTGCCCCTCGATCCCGAGACCGTGCGCGCCCACGGCGGCGATCCCGAGGGCGCTCGCCAGGCCCTGGTGGAGGGCGCCACCGAGTTCCTCTTCCGCCGCGCCCCGGAGACCGAGTTCCTGGAAGTCCACCTGCGCAACGGCGGCGTGCAGACCCTCTACTGGAAAGACCTGGCGAGCGGCGCCCTGGTGATGTCGGTGGTGGAGCGCGCCAAGGATTTCGCCATCCGCCGCGCCATTGACTTCAAGAACCCGGAAGAGGGCCTCACCCTGGACGACCTGGAGCGCGCCCTGCGCGTGGAGTACAAGGAGAACGAAATCTTCCCCAAGAGCGACGCCCAGGAGGACTGGCTGAAACTGCTCGACCACGAGCCGGGCGAGGTGGCCGACATCCGCCCGATCCGGCCGGAAAAGGAGCGGCGGGCGGGCCGCGGAAGCGTCATCTGAGTGCGGAGTGCGAAGGGGGGCGCGGGGATGGTGTAGGGGCGAACCCGTGT
>JACQGM010000231.1 GCA_016199585.1 Armatimonadota bacterium | reverse complement strand
GTGATGATGTTCACCTCTGGAGCGTTGATCTTGTTCAGGATCGAGTACTGAGTGGTCGTCTTCCCCGAGCCGGTCGGGCCGGTGGAGAGGATCATGCCGTTCGGCTGCGTGATGAGCAGCTCCAGCCGCGCCAGAACCTCCGGGTAGAAGCCCAGTTTGTTCAGGCCGATCATGATGCTGCTCTTGTCCAGGATACGCATGACCGACTTCTCGCCGAAGATGGTGGGGAGCACCGAGACGCGGAGGTCGTAGTCTTTGCCCGCGAAGTTCACGCCGATGCGGCCGTCCTGGGGGATGCGGCGCTCGGCGATGTTCATGTCGGCCATGATCTTGACGCGGGAGAGGAGAGGCGGGTGGATGTACTTGGGAAGCTGCATGATCTCGTGCAGCACGCCGTCAATCCGGTAGCGGACGCGAGTGCTCCGGACACCCGGCTCGATGTGGATATCCGACGCCCCGTCCTTGATCGCCTGCTGGATGAGGGCGTTCACCACGCGAATGATCGGCGCGGCGTTGGCGCCTTCGTCGGCCCCGGCCGGCAGCTCGTCTTCCAGGCCGACGTTCCCGGCCAGGTTCGCCAGGTCCCGGATGCCGGCGTGGGCGTCCGAGAGGGGATTGGCCGATCCCATCGCGGCGGCCACCACCGCGGCTCCGGCGCCCTCGGCGGGGGTCTCCGGCTCGCTGGCGTAGTACTTGGCGATCGCCTCCTCGATGTCACCCGCGGTGGCCATGGCCGCGATCACCTGCAGTCCGGTCACCAGCTTCAGGTCATCGAGGGCCAGCACGTTGGATGGATCCCGCATGGCGACATAGAGGCGCTGGCCGAGCCGCTGCACCGGCACGAGGTTGTAGCGCTGCGCCAACTCCCGTTTCACCAGGCGGACCGCGTCCTCGGAGACCTTGTTCTTCGCCAGATCGACGAACGGCCAGTTGTTGACGGCTGCGAACGCTTTGGCTACCGTCTTCTCGTCGGAGAACCCCTGTTCCACGATGATCCGGCCGAGATCGCCCTTCTTCCCGGTGTTTGCCCAGATGTCCGTCACCTGGCGATACTGCTCGGGGGAGAGGAGCTTCTGCTCGGCCAATAACTCGGCTACGTTCTTCTTGGCCATTACCATGGTATCACCGCCCTGGATAGAATGGAACCGCGTGGTATCCCTCGCGGGCATTATACCACATCGGCGCGCGGTGCGCAAGAAAGAGCTCGCTTCTCGCCACCCGCCCTGCCCATCCACGCGGAATCCCTGCCGGCCCCGACCTCTCCATCGCCAAGGAAGCCTCATCCAAGCGGCAGATCCCTCGCGTTGACAGCCCCTCCGGGCTTGTGCTACCATGTGTCAGCCGGAGTGCGACGCCCCGGCAACGGAACTCGTCATGCTTCCAGAACCGATCCGCCGCGAGCTGACCACGATTGCCGGTCCGGAGGGCTTTCTCGATAGCCCCGCGGACCTGCTGGCCTACTCCTACGACGCCACGCCGGTCTACCAGTCCGCCCCCGACGGCGTCGTCTTCCCCCGGAGCACGGAGGAGGCGCAGGCGATCCTGCGCTTCGCCTCCCGCGAGGGCGTGAAGATCATTCCGCGCGGCTCCGGCACCAACCTCTCCGCGGGCAGCGTGCCGGTCGAGGGGGGCGTGGTGATGGTCCTCACCCGCATGAGCCGGGTGCGGGAGATAGACACCGAGAACCTGACGGCCACGGTGGAGCCGGGAGCGATCACCGGTCCCTTCCAGGCGCAGGTGGAGGCGATGGGCCTCTTCTATCCCCCCGACCCGGGGAGCGTGGCCGTCTCCACCCTGGGCGGGAACGTAGCGACGTGCGCCGGCGGCCTGCGCGGCCTGAAGTACGGGGTGACGCGCGACTACGTGCTCGGTCTGGAGGCGGTGCTCCCCTCCGGCGAGGTGATCCGCACCGGCGGCAAGGCGATGAAGGACGTCGCCGGGTATGACCTGACCCGTCTCCTCGTCGGCTCGGAGGGCACCCTGGCCGTCATCACCGAGATCCTCCTCAAGCTGGTGCCGAAGCCCGCCGCCAAGCGCACCCTCCTGGCGCTCTTCCCGCACGTGACCGACGCCGCCCGCGCGGTGTCCGGGATCATCGCCGCGCGCATCGTGCCCGCCACCCTGGAGTTCCTCGACCAGGCCACCGCGCGCGTCGTCGAGGACTACGCCCACGCCGGCCTGCCCACCGACGTCGGCGCCGTGCTCCTCATCGAGCAGGACGGCGCCCCCGCGGCCGTGGACGCCGACATCGAGGAGATCGCCCGCGTGTGCCGGACCTCAGGAGCCTCAGACGTGCGCGTCGCGGCCACGCCCGAGGAGGCCGTGGGCCTGATGACCGCCCGGCGCGCCGCCCTGGCGGCCCTCGCCCGCCTGCGCCCCACCATCGTCCTCGAGGACGCCAGCGTGCCGCGCTCGCGCCTGGCCGACATGGTGCAGGCGATCAACACCATCGCCCGGAAGCACCGGCTGCAGATCTGCACCTTCGGCCACGCCGGCGATGGCAACCTCCATCCCTCCTGTCTCACCGACGCCCGCGACACGGAGGAGATGCGCCGCGTCGAGGAGGCGTTCGCCGAGATCTTCGCCACCGCCGTGGCGATGGGGGGCACCATCACCGGCGAGCACGGCGTCGGCGCGGCCAAGGCGGACTACCTGGAGTGGAAGGTCGGCGCTGCCGGCATCGCGGTGATGAAGCGTCTGAAATCCGCCTTCGATCCCCAGGGGATCCTGAACCCGGGGAAGATGTTCGCGCGCACGTCACGGCCGCGGATCGTGGTGAGCCGGTGATCCCGTACGACGAGCTGACCAACTGCACGCGCTGCGGCTTCTGCCTGCCCGCGTGCCCCACCTACCGGCACCTGGCGCGCGAGACGCACTCGCCGCGCGGGCGGATCGCCCTGCTGAAGGCCGCCGCCGATGGGCAGATCAACCTGGTGCCGGACGTCGTCCCGCCCCTCGACCTCTGCCTCGGCTGCCGCGCCTGCGAGCCGGTCTGCCCGGCCGGCGTCCACTACGGGCGCATCCTGGAGGCGGGGCGCGCGGAGGTGTTCCGTAGGGCGCGGAGCGGGAGACCGGTACGCCATCGGGCAACACACTGGCTGCAGCGCCTCGTCTTCGAGCGCGTCATCCCGAACGGGCGCCTGCTGCGCTTTCTCGGGGGCCTGCTCTGGCTGTACGAGTGGACGGGGCTGCGCCGGTTGGCGCGGGCTGCCGGCCTCCTCCGCCTCCTGCCGCTGCGCCTGGGTGAGTTCGAGGTCGCCCTGGAGGACCTGGCGCCCCCCACGGAGCGCCTGCCGCCGGGCGCCGTCTATCCGGCCGCGGGCGAGCGGCGGGGCCGCGTCGCCTTCCTCACCGGGTGCGTGGCCGACGCGCTGCTGCACCGCACCAACCGGCGTACCGTGCAGGTGCTCTGCGCCGCCGGCTTCGAGGTCGCCATCCCGGAGGGGCAGACCTGCTGCGGCGCCTTGCACGCGCACGCCGGGGACCTGGCGACGGCCCGCGCCCTGGCGAAGCGCAACATCGCCGCCTTCGAGGCCTCCGGCGCCGAGTGGCATGTGAGCAACGCGGGCGGCTGCGGCGCCGCGCTGCGGGAGTACCCCCATCTCCTCCGCGACGACCCGGAGTGGGAGCCCCGCGCCCGGGCGTTCGCCGCCCGCGCCCGCGATGTGTGCGAGCTCCTGGCGGAGCACGCCGCGCTGCCGGAGTTGGCAGGGCTGAAGGAGCGCGTCACCTACCAGGAGTCGTGCCACCTGGGCAACGTCCAGGGAGTGAGGGCTCAGCCGCGCGATCTGCTGCGCGCCGTGCCGGGGCTGGAGTTCGTGGAGATGGCGGAGGCCGACCGCTGCTGCGGCTCGGCGGGGTCCTACTCGCTGCTCCACTTCGACATCTCGATGCGCATCCTGGACGAGAAGATGGCGCACCTGAAGGCCACCGGCGCCTCGGTGATCGTCACCGGCAATCCGGGGTGCCTGCTGCAGCTCCGCCTCGGCATCCACCGCGCCGGTCTGGCGGACCGGGTCCGCGCCGAGCACACCGTGGACTTGCTGGCGCGCGCCTGCCGGAGCCTGCCGCCGCTGCGTGAATCGGGCATGCAGGGCAATGAGTGACGCGCGCACGGCGATCGCAAGGAGGTGACCCATGTCAGCAGGGAGCAGTCAGCCCGGGCCGGCCACACCGGCGCAGCCGCCGGTGGACGGCCTGGCGTGGCACGACGTCCGAGAGTGGGGCGTGGAGGGGAAAGGGTGGGCCGACACCGAGTGCGACTACGACCGCCTCCCCGCCCGCGCCAAAGGGGTAGTGCGCGATCCGGTGTGGATGCTGAGCCGCTGCTCGTCGGGGATGTGCTTCCATTTCGAGACGGACGCCACGGAGATCGCGGCGCGCTGGACGCTCCGCTCGGCGTCCGCGGGAAGGCTCACCATGCCGGCAGCGGGCAGCAGCGGCCTGGACCTCTACGCCCGTGACGAAGAGGGCCGCTGGCGGTACGTCTCCGTCGGCCTGCCGGCCTCTCCCCCCAACGTGCAGGCTCCGCTCGTGACCGGCCTCTCCCCCGGAAGGCGGGTCTACCGTGTCTACCTGCCGCTCTACAACGGCGTCACGTCGGTGGCCGTCGGGGTGGCTCCCGGGGCGCACTTCCGACCGATTCCGCCGCGGAGCGCGCGCCCCATCCTCTTCTACGGCACCTCCATCGTGCAGGGGGCGTGCGCTTCTCGCCCGGGAATGCCCCATCCGGCGATTCTCGGGCGCCGCCTCGACCTCCCGATCATCAACCTCGGCTTCTCCGGCAACGGGCTGATGGAGCCGGAAGTGGCGGCGCTCCTGGCGGAGCTGGACGCCTGCGCCTACGTCATAGACTGCCTCCCGAACGCGGACGCGCTGCAGGTGGCGGAGCGCACCGAGCCGCTGGTCTTCACGCTGCGGAAGGCCCACTCGGGTACCCCGATCGTGCTGGTGGAGGACCGGACCTACGCGAACGCGCGCTTCATCACGGCCCGGCGCGAGCGGAACGAGAGCAACCGCCGGGCGTACCGCGCCGCCTACGGGCGCCTGGTGGCCGGCGGGGTGAAGCGCCTCTGGTATGTTCCCGGCGAGCCCCTGTGGGGAGACGACGGGGAGGCGTCCGTGGATGGCGTTCACCCCACCGACCTCGGGTTCGCGCGCATGGCGGATGCCCTGGAGCCGGTGCTGCGGCAGTGTCTGGAGACCCCGGCCGGGGGCGCGCGGGTAATCTAATGGTCGCCGAGGTTCAGCTCGCCCGCGTCGGAGGTTCCCCAGACGCGGACGTTGCGGAAGATGGCCCTGCCCGGCGCGGGCGGGTCCGCTCTCATGCTGATCCCCTGGGCGAGCCGGGCGTCGTCGCCGATGTTGATGAAGTCCACGTTGTCGCACTCGATGATGCTGCGCGCGGGATCGAAGCTCAGCAGGTAGGGATAGGCGATTTCGCCTACGGGAACGTTTGGGTCGGTGCAGTAGCTCCAGGTGTTGGCGCGGCGGATGACCTTCGTGTCCTTCATCACCAGGTGAACCTGGTAGGGCGCGATCGGGTTGCCGCGATCGCGCATCGTGAAACCGGCCCAGGGGCCCAGCGCCTGCCGACGCTCCCACGTCCACGCGCCGTCGCGCTTCACCCGCCGGGCGACCTGGATGTAGCCCTTCTCGTTGCGGAAGCCCACTGAGAACGCCTGCCAGTCGTTGAACTGCGTATTCGGCTCGGTGCCGGTGTTCGCCCGGTTGCAGGCGTAGAGCGCGCCGCCGAAGGAGCGCACGTCACCGACTGCGTTCGGCTGATCTGGCGCGAACTCGCCCCGCCAGGTGAAGCCCGACGCCGTGAAGTCGAACGGCACGGTGGGGTTCTTCCCCTCGTCATGCACGGCCCCGGCCTGTCCCTTGATCGCCGTGAGCTTCGCGCCGACGGCGGCCCCCTCCGGCTTGAACGCCTCCAGCGCGGCGTAGCTCGGGAAGATGCTGCCGAGGTCGGTCACGATCTCCATCAACTGGATCGCCCGGGCCTCCGGGAGGCCGTTCAGGCAGTCATCGCCGCAGAAGTCCACCACGCAGTTCTCCAGCACGACCTCGGGCAGGATGTCACTATCCATGTGGGAGAACTCCATGCAGTGGTTGCCGCCGTAGTAGGCCCGCCTTGGGTGCCAGGGGTCGTCCGTGCCGCGAATGACGATGTTGACGTTCCGGAAGAGAGCGTGGCTCAGGCCGTACCCCTCGATTCGGCGCACCTCGCCGCCGGTGACTCGGATCCTCGCTTCGTCCAGCCCGGTGACGCGCCCCAGCGCGGAGTCCGTGGCCTCGAAGGTGAAGCGCCCGTAGACGTTCACGACCGGCCAGGCATCCTTCGGCGGCGTGGTCGGCGCGCGGAGCTTCATCGTCACCTTGCCCGTCTGCTTTGCGTTCACCGCCTTCCACGCGGCGAGCGCCTCCGCGTAGTCGGGGTTGTGGAGCACCGGCGTCAGCTTCCCATCCTTGCCGCGCAGGGGCTGCCAACTACCGCCGCCGCCCTTGTTCACACTCTCGGAGTTCGGATCCAGGATGCCCAGCGTCAGGTATCCACGGATCCAGGCCCGCTTGCCGTCCGGCAGCGGCGCCATGTCGAAGTCCGCGGTGGCCTGGTCGGTGATGTAGAGGTTGCCGACCTCGATGGCGCCATCCTTCCACTCGATCCGCGCCCGGTCGCGCGCGCCCGCCGGGAAGCTCACCGTGGAGATGCCTGCCAGCGCGCAGTCCTCCGCGAGCAGCCGGGAGTCGTCCTGGAAGAGGAACATGGAGTCCATGCCTTGCGCCGGGCGCAGCCGCGCGCCCTTCAGGAAGAGGACGCCATTCCCCCGGCCACTGATGGAATGGGCAGCGATGAAGGTGACGCCGTCCACCGTACACTCCACGCCGGGGCCCACGGTGAGCACGTAGTCGTCGGCGGTGGCGCCCCGCAGGGTCGCTCCGTTCCCCTGAATTCGGACGCCGTTGCGCGCCTGCAGCGCCCTTACCGTGTAGGTGGCGTACGGGGCGAGCGCCAGCGTCGCGGGCGCCTCCTTCGCCAGGCTATCCAGGGCGGCCTGGAACGCCACCGTCTCGTCGCCGGCCCCTTTGATCCCGACGGCAGCGGCGTCAACCGTTCGCGCGCCGACCACGCTCGGTGGCGCAGCGCCACCTTCCGCCGGCGTCAACCCGCCGCCGACGAGGAAGCCGGCAAGAGCCACACCGGCCACAGCGGAGCAGAAAGGGGGATAGCACCGATCCATCGCAGCGACTCCTTTGGAGCGGATGAACGGGAAGATGGGTCAGTTCTCCCGGCGGCGCTCTTCCCTGGTCACGCCCCGGTCCAGCACGCCATTCTACCAGGGCCGGGGGCGCCCTGTCAACGGCCGGATGGCGTGCGTGGTGCCGAGCGGGTGGGGCGCAACGGGAGTGAGGGGAAATCGGTGAGAAGGGCGGCGCCGGGGCGGCCGGCTCTCCAGCCGTGCCGCCCGGCCATCTGTCGGAACATCGCCACCCTTACCGGCTCACCGCGGGTCACCGGAAGGTGAACCCGCGTCGCTCCTTCTTCTGTCGCATCGGGAACGAGAAGCTGAATCGGTCTCTCTCCTCGCACGCCGTGCGGGAATGGCGCCAGGGCAGAACCACACACTCCCCATAACCACGAGCCACGGCTTCGTCCAGGGCCTCGCGAGTCGCCTGCGTGAGCGTTTGCGCGATCACCTCCACGATGATGATGCCGCGGCTATTCTCTTCCCACCTGGTAACTGCCACTGTGTTCGCGTCCCTCCTTATGTGCTGCAGTGTGAGCGCTCCTTGATCCTGTTGTGCTGCCCAATCCTTGCCTGCACCATCCCGCCCCGGGGCCGAAGCCGTGGCACTGGAGAACGACCCACCGGGCGGCGGGGACACTTCGTTCGTATCATCCCCCCTCGGGGGAAGATTACCCATCGGGCTCCATCGGTAAACCGGATGCCTGGCCCGCGCCCCGGCAGGCAGGCGCCCGCCACCCGCTCAACGGCCATCGCGGCGAAGGTAGATGGAGACGGTGGGGGCCGGGTAGAGCCAGTCCTCCGGCGGCAGGCCCGGGCCGAAGAGGTCGGGCCACGCCGTGGCCGGCGGGAAGTCCACGCGCCGGTAGTCCCGCGCCAGGGCCGCCACGAGCCGGCGCATCCCCTGAGTCTCGGGCAGATCCAGGCGCAGGGAGTCGCGCGTCTCAAGGTCGCTGGTGATGAAGCAGGAGGGACGCTCATCGGCCAGGCGCTCGGCGGTCCAGTCTCCGGGAAGGAAGGCGTACGTCCAGCGGTCGCACGTTCCCATGAAGCTCTCTCGGGTCTTCTCGCCGCCGTTCCAGGGGGCCAGTGGCGGGTGTTGGAACCACGGCAGCGCTGCGGAAGCGACGGTGGCGCCGCTCGGGACGTGGGCGCGCACCCACTCCGCGGCGCGGTCGCGAGGGTCGGTCGCAACGAAGAGAGCATCATACGCGATGGCGGCGCCGAGCGTCCAGAGGAGCGTGCCCACCAGGCCGGCAGCCGCCAGCGCGCGGCGGCGCGACCATCCGCGCTCGACGATGTATCCGGCGCACAGGGCGCCGGCCCAGGCCATCAGCGGCGGCAGCAGCGGGAGCGTGTAACGCTGGAACTTCACCGCCGCCATCCCGATGAGCAGGTAGTAGGGCACGACCCACGCGGCGACCACGAGGTCGGCAGGGCTGCGCCGCCGCGCCGCGGCAGCCACGCCGGCGAGCGTCACGACCAGGAGGGGGATCCCGAGGCCGAAGCGCAGCGAGTGCGTGACGTGGTAGATCCATGCCGGGAGGGTGTTCGTGAAGCAGAGCCCGTGGCCGGTGCGCACGTGCCGGGCCTCGTAGAGGAAGTCCCTCAGGAACCGCTCGGTGTTGAGCAGGACGCCGGGGCACCCGACCAGGAAGCCCGCCGCCGCCGCTGCCAGGCACGCGATCCCCGGCAGCGCCACGGCGCGGAGGGGGATCGGCGCTTTCCGCCGCGCCGACCAGGCGTGGCTCACCAGGGCGGCCAGGGGCGCCAGCACCACCAGCCCCATGTTGTACTTGACGGCCGCCGCCAGCCCCGCCAGCGCCCCCGCCGCGGCGCGCGCCCGCGGCGCGTCCAACAGGCGCAGAGCCACCCAGAGCGCGGCCGTGCCGAGAAACGCGGCGGGAGCGTCCACCGTGAAGTAATGCGAGTGCGCCACGTGCGCCGGGGTGATCGCAAGCAGCAGCGCCGCCGTCAGGCCTCCCGCGCGTCCCGCCAGCCGCGCGCCGATTCCGTAGGTTAGCAAGACGGTCGCCGCCCCGAGGAGCGCGGAGAGGAGGCGGCCCAGCAGGTGCAGCCGGCGCAGTACGACCCAGAGCGTCTCTTCCGTGGCGGCGCCTTCGGGCGGAACCACCGGCGCATGCACCTCCGCGACATCGAAGGCGAGGCGAAGCACGAGGAAGCTGAGCGAGCCGTAGTTGTAGAAGCCGGGATCGAAGTCGCCGTTGAGCGGGTTGACGTTGAGCGTGGCCTGCGCCTGCATGATCTCATCCGGGTGGTAGGAATGGAAGTGCCGGGCAGACGGCAGCGCCCAGTGGAGGCCCACCAGGCGGAGGCCCAACCCGAGGATGATGATCCCGAGAAGCAGGGGATCCAGACGGCGCATTCCAGCTCTCACCGATGCTCCGTGCGACGCCTCGCGTCGCAGTGTCGGGACGCAGGTCCGTCCGCCCGCGGGCGACCGGACCGGACGGGACCGCAGTTCGCCGCGAGCGGTATCCCTCCTCCCGCGGCTTCCTACGGAGCAGGACACCGCTGCAGAGACAGCGGATCCGTGTGGCGGGCGCGTCGGCCCCCGGGATCGCCGCCGCCGCCGATCCGCCCCTTGGCCGGCCTCCCATCGCGTGGTATAATGGTGCCATCGGCATGTCGAGGTGAGACCATGGAGCCAAGCATCGGCACACTGACCATCGAGCGGTTTCGCGCCTTCCGGAAGCTCACGATCGAGGGCCTGGGGCGCGTCAACCTGATCACGGGGCGGAACAACACCGGGAAGTCCTCGGTGCTGGAGGCGCTTCGCATCCTCGCTTCCGATGCCTCGCCGTCCGTCCTGCATGATATTCTGCGCTCGCGGGAGGAGTACCTGGATGGGGCGGCGAAGCCTGGGGCACCGCAGCTCGGACCCGAAGGCGCCTTCGAGTTGTCGAGTCTGTTCCATGGATTCCCCAGCTTCCCCCGGCCTGGCACCACGCTCGGCCCCTTGGCGATCCGATCCGATAGCGGAGGGCACCGGATGCGGGTCTCGATTGGGACCGGCTGGTTCGCTGAGGAGCCAGGGCCGGCGGGCACCAGGAACCTGGTGCCCTATGAGCAGGACCGGTTCTTGCCCAACCAGGCGATACCGGGGCTGGTCCTCGAACGCGAGAGCGGCCGGGTTGAGGTGCCGCTCGGCTACTGGCTCAGTCACGATACGATCTCGCGGTTCCGGCTTCTCGACCAGATCGGCGATCTTCGTCTGCGCTGTGTGTTTGTGGACCCCTATGGCGGGGAGCGGACGGCGACGCTCGCGAGGCTGTGGGACAAGATCGCACTCTCGGGCCTCGAGGAGGACGTTGTCGAGGCGCTGCGCGTTGTCGAACCCGGGATCAAGGCGGTTTCGATGGTCGGCGGAGAGGGATCCGGGCGGGGGCGCAGCGCCATCGTCCGTGCCGACGGCTACCCCCGCCCCCTTCCGCTTCGCTCCTTCGGCGATGGTCTGAACCGGCTCCTGGGCATACTTCTCTCGCTGGCAAACGCGGATGGCGGCCTGCTGCTGATTGACGAGTTCGAGAATGGGCTGCACCATACGGTGCAGACCGACACCTGGCGGGCAGTCTTCAGGCTCGCCGCGGACCTGGACGTGCAGGTGGTCGCCACCTCCCATAGTTGGGATGCGGTGGAGGCGTTCCAGCAGGCGGCGAGTGAGACGCCCGAAGAAGGGGTGCTGATCCGGCTCACGCGCAAGGGGGAGGACATCATCCCGACGCTCTTCCGCGAGGAGGAGCTGGCCGTCGCCACCCGCGACCGCATCGAGGTGCGCTGAGATGGGGAAGAGGATCCTGCTCTTCGAGGGCCTCGACGACCTGCGCGTCGTCTCGACGCTGTGCGAGAGTCGCGGCCTGCCGGACGTAGATGAGGTGAAGCAGTACGAGGGCGTGCATCGCCTGCTGGAGAGCTTCCCGATCCGGCTGAAGGAGAGCGATGTGGAGGTGTTGGGTGTGGTGCTCGATGCCGATACCAGCCCCGCCGGCCGCTGGGAAGCGATCCGGAAGCACCTCGCGGAGGCGGGATACCCGGATGTGCCGGAGCGCCCCACGCCCACCGGCACCATCCTTCCCCCGCCGCCAGCCAGCATCCTGCCGCGCACCGGCATCTGGATCATGCCCGACAACCAGACACCCGGCATCCTGGAGGACTTCTTGCGCTTCCTGGTGCCGGACGGCTCGCCCCTGTTCAGCCACGTATGCGCCAGCGTGGCCGCCATCCCCGAAGGCGAGCGCCGGTTCAGCCGGGTTGCCGAGCCGAAGGCACTCATCCACACCTGGCTGGCGTGGCAGGAGGAACCGGGGAAGCCGCTGGGTCTGGCGGTCAGAGAGGGGTACTTCAACGTGGCGAGTGCCCGAGTAGATGCCCTCGCATCCTGGCTGAACCGGCTCTTCTTCCCGTGAGTTGTTGCGACAACCGGTGAGTCCACCCGGGCCGATGCGGATAGGCCTCGCGGCGCACGTGTCGTCAGGCGTGCGACGGCCCGACGCGAGAGCAGCGCCTCGGCCCATTCGCGTTCATTCGCGTTCATTCGCGGTTAACTGGGTTCCAGAATCGGGGGCGCAAGGGGACGTATCGAAGTGCCCATCACCTTTCAGCACTGGCCCTGGCTTCTCCTCCTGCCGCCCCTCGCCGCCTGGCTGGTACTCGTGCACCGGCGCTCCCTCTCCGACCTCGCTCCCTGGCGGCGGCGGACGGCGCTCGCGCTGCGCCTCGTCATCGCGCTCCTCCTCGTCGGCGCGCTGGCGGGCGCTACCATCGTCAAGTGGAGTGACTCCCTGGCGGTGTGGTTCCTGGTGGATGCCTCCGATAGCGTGGCGCCGGAGCAGCGCCAGCGGGCGCTGAACACTATTGCCGCCGCGCAGCGCGCCATGCGCCGTGATGACCTGGCGGGCATCATCCTCTTCGGCGCCGACGCCCTCATCGAGGCGCCCCTCAGCGACCGACTTCCCGGCGGCAAGCCGGCCAGCACCCCGATCACATCCTATACCGACGTGGCACGGGCGCTCCGGCTGGCGTTGGCGGCTGCGCCATCCGACAATATATATGGAAATAATATATCTTATTTCCATAAGATATTGAGTTCAGGCGGCCACGCGCGGCGCGTGGTGCTCCTCTCGGATGGGAATGAGAACCTGGGCAGCGCCGTAGAGGAGGCGGCGCTCGCCGTCAGCGAGGGCGTGCCGGTGGACGTGGTGCCGCTGGAGCAGGCGAAGGCGCAGGATGCCCTGCTCGAGCGCATGGCGCTCCCGAACGAAGTGAAGATCGGCGAGCCGTTCGAGCTGCGCCTGGTGGCCGCCTCGGACGTCGCCCAGGAAGCGGTGCTGCGCCTCTACAAGAACAACGCCTACACCGGCGAGCAGAAGGTGACCCTCGCCCCCGGCAAGAACGTCTTCGTCTTCAGCCAGACGCTGGACAAGGCCGGCTTCACTCAGTATGAGGCGCGCCTCGAGCCGGCGGTGGACGGCGTGCCGGAGAACAACCGCGCCCTTGGCTTCTCGCTGGCGCGCGGGCGGCCGCGCGTCCTCTACGTGGAGGGCGATCCCGGGCAGTCGAAGTACCTGGCGGAGGCCCTGCGCCGGCAGAAGATTGACGCCGACGTGGTCAGCCCCACCGGCATCCCGCGCAACCTGGCCGAGTTCCAGAACTACGACAGCATTCTCCTCAGCAACGTCTCGGCGCTCTATCTTTCCGCCCAACAGATGGAGCTGATCCAGAGCAACGTGCGCGACCTGGGCCAGGGCTTCGGGATGATCGGCGGCGACGAGAGCTTCGGCGTCGGGGGTTACTACCGCACCCCGGTCGAGGAGACGCTGCCGGTCGACATGGACGTCACCAAGCAGAAGGAGTGGGCGACCACCGCCGTCGTCTGCGTCATTGACAAGTCGGGCAGCATGAGCATGGGGGGCATCGGCTACTCCAAGGTGGATCTAGCCAAGGAGGCAGCCGTCGCCGTGGTGGAGGTGCTGGGCGAGCGCGACGAGTTCGGCGTCGTCTGCTTCGATGGGGCGGCCAAGGAGGTGGTGCCGCTCCAGTTCGTGAAGGACCGGGGCGCGATCCAGGAGCGCATCGCCACCATCGTCGCCGGCGGCGGCACCAACCTCTACCCGGGCATGATGATGGCCTACGAGTGGCTGAAGCAGAGCGACGCCAAGGTGAAGCACTGCATCCTCCTCACCGACGGCAACTCGGCGCCCGCCGACTTCAACCACGCCCTCCGCTCCCTCAACGGCGTGCGCGCCACCGTCTCCGCCGTCGCCATCGGCACCGATTCCGACCGGAAACTGCTCGAGGATCTGGCCGTGCGGGGCGGCGGGCGCTTCTACTACACCGAGGACCCCCAGGCGCTGCCGCGCATCTTCACCAAGGAGGCGATGCTCGTCGCCAAGTCGCTCATCGTCGAGGAGCCGTTCGTGCCGAAGGTGGACGCCAGCGCGGAGACGCTGCGCGGCCTGGATTGGTCCTCTCCCCCGCCTCTCCTCGGCTACGTCGCCACCACCGCCAAGTCGCTCGCCGACGTGCCGATGCGCACGAAGCGCAATGACCCCCTCTTCGCGCACTGGCGCTATGGGCTCGGGCGCGCCATCGCCTTCACCTCCGACTGCAAGGCGCGCTGGGGGGCACACTGGCTGCAGTGGCCCGGGTACCAGAAGTTCTGGGGCCAGGCGATCCGCTGGACGCTGCGGCGCGGCGGGCGCGCCAACTTCCAGACGGTGGTGGACCTGGAGCGCGGGCGCGGGCACGTCACCGTGGATGCCATTGACGAGAAGGGGGAGTTCGTCAACTTCCTCCGGGTGCGCGCCAACGTGGTGCGCCCCGACATGACGGCAACGGCCCTCCCCCTGCGCCAGACCGGCCCCGGGCGCTACGAGGGGGAGTTCGAGGCCACGGCCATCGGCGCCTACATGGTGAACGTGAGCCGTGGGGCAGACGACGGGAGACGGGAGACGGAAGACGGGGGGCCGGCGACGGGAGACGGGAGACGGAAGACGGGGGGCCGACCAGGCATCCGAGCCCCATCTCCGGTCCCCGGTCTCCGGTCCCCGGCCGCCGGTCCCCCGTCCCCCGTCGCCTCCCAGACCGCCGGCGTCGCCATCTCCTACCCCCCGGAGTACCGCGACCTGAAGACGAACACGTTCGTGCTGCACCGCCTCGCGGAGCGCACCGGCGGGCGGGTGCTGAAGGACCCCTCCGAGGTATTCGGGGAAGAGCGGCGGCCGGCCCGGGTGCCCCGCCCGATCTGGGAGGCGCTGCTGCTGGCGGCGCTCCTCCTCTTCCCGATGGACGTGGCCCTCCGCCGCTTGATGATCGAGCCGGCGGAGGCGTGGGCCTGGCTGATGAGCCGCGCTCGCGCCCTGCGCCTGCGGAGGGCGAAGCGCGCGCCGGCCCGGGACGCCACCCTGGGCCGCCTGCTGCAGCGGAAGTCGGGGGCGCCCGGGCGGGGGACAGGCCCTATGGGACCCGATAGGACCGATACGGACAAGAAGGAAGCCCCCGCCACCCCGCAGCCACCCACGGCGCCGGAGGGTCAGCCGCGCGTGGTGTGGGGGCCCGGGGCCGGGCCGGGCAGGCCCCCCGCGCCGCCGCCTGAGCCGCCGGCGCCGGCAGCCGCCCCGGAGCCGACGCCCGAGGCTCCCTCGGATGCGCTCAGCCCCACGGAGCGCCTGCTGCGCGCGCGGCGGCGGGCGCGTGGCGACGAGTAGGCAGTGCCCGGGCATTGGAAATACCCGTCTGGTGGGCCTGCGGCCGACCGCCCTCGCGGGCGGAGTAGGAATATATGTAGAATATATTCTATGAACATATTTGTGTCTGCATCCGGGAGGACGCTCAGCGGCGCCGCGCCGCTCGCCAGACGGGTATTTCCAATGCCCGGCCCCCCGGCACACTGACACTGCCTCCGAGGCAGGGGCGCGTGGATAGTGGACCGGCTGTTGACAGATCCCGGGTCGGGCGCTACAATAGGCCGGTAGCCGAACACACGGGGCCTGAGCGGGCGCCGCCATCCCCGTGTGCCCCGGGGAGGATGCCATGTTGCGTGGTGTTCCAGGGAGCGATCTCCCTTCTGAAGTGCGGCAGGCGATGCGCGACCAGACGCTCAACGCGCTGGAGAGCTGGCTGAACCTCGATGCCGACCACGCCCGCCCGGATTTCTTCTGGCTTGGGCCGACGCTGGTGGCTGCCGGAGGCGCCTTCATTGGCTTCGTCGGCCCAAATCTCTTCTACGTGCATGCGCCCAACATGATCCTGGGCGCGATGCTGGTTTCCGGCGGGCTGGCCACTCTGGTTGAGCGGATCCGCAACCGGGCGCGGGAGAGGGAGCGACTATTCTCCCTTACCACCAGCATCGTGCGGCTGTTCGCGGGGAACGCCCCGAAGATGCCCTGGGCCCCCGTCACCGAGCCCGCGGCATCGGTGGCCCGGGCCGCGGTGGCCCCGCCGGCGCCGTCGCTGCGGCAGCCTGCCGCCACCGACGCCGCACCGGCCCCCTTGCCGCCCGGCATCGCCGCGCCCCTGGCGCGGGCCCGCGACGCCTGCGCCGGCATCGGGCGCCTGGCCGCCGATCCCGCGTGGGCGCGCACCCAGGTGCCGGTGGCGGAGCACGAGAGGCGAGCGCGGGCTCAACTCGAAGCGCTCGAGGAGCGCGCCCGTCGTCTTGCGATGGTGGAGGAACTGCTGGCGCCCGTGCAGGACTCGTCCGGGGCCCCCGCGCACCTCAGCGCGCTGTCGGATCTGTATGAGTCGCACTGCCAGGGGCTGGCCGCGGCCGCCGAGGTGTTCGAGCAGGCCCAGGCAAGCCTGGCGCGCGCACTCCTGGCCGTGGCCGACGGGGCGCCGGGCACCGGCGCGCCGGATGCCGCGCTGCGAGAGATCGGCGCCGCGTTCGCCTCGCTGGCGCAGGTCCTGGAGTCGTTGGGTGGACCTCCGCCGCGCGTTAGCCAGGCTGCCCCGCGTGCCGCCTCACTGCAGGCATTCGCGCAAACCCGGGCTCACCCTCCCGGCCGGTGATGGTCGGACGACGGGGTGGTGAGCAGTCGGAGGGCCGATCACCTCTGCGCGGTCGGAGTGGACGCCCTCATTCGCCGTGAGCGGCCTCGCTCAAGCGGCGGAGGCGCTCCTCCAGCTCCGCCAGGCGCCGCTCAGCGGCCGCGCGGGCGTCCGCCTCGCGCCGGGCGCGTGCCTCCGCTTCCGCGCGCGCTTTCTCCGCCTCCTCGTGGGTCAGCAGCACCTCGCCCTCGGGCGTGTAGACGCGCAGCCAACCGGCGTCCTCCACGCCGAACCACACTCCCAGCGTCTCGCTGCGCAGCCGGCCGCGCTCATCCGGCAGCGCCTCCCGGTAGCTCCCCTCCCGCAGGCGGTAGAGGTGCAGCTCCTGGCGCACCGGATGGTAGTAGACCTACTCAGGCACGGCGAGGCGCCAGGCGTAGGTGCCCAGTTGGGGACCCTCGTCGCTGAGGAACGTGGACTTCGAGCCGATCTCGACCACCAGAAGCGCCGGGGGATCGGACCACTTCAGATAAACGGTGGGAAGCGGCTCCCGGGCCGGCCCATCCACCACGAGCACGTCCGGCGCCGCGTATCTCTGCACGTTCTCGGGTTCCCAGTACATGCAGATATTCCCGGTCACCCATCTCCCTGGCAGGTGAGCGCCCAGAGCATCCCTGAGATAGCGCGCCAGCTAGCTCATGGAGGGGGTTCTCAGGCACAGGGAGAGGGTTCTCGGGCACGTTGGCCCCCTCGTGGATCGGGTACAGGTCGTGCTCGTCCACGGGCGGCGCGACCGGCGCCCTGGCCTGACTCATCGCTTCCTCCCTCTCCGTGGCGTCTCGATCTGAGGCTCGGCACCTTCTGCCTCGTCCGCCCCCAAACTACAGCGAATCTGCCGCCGTGTCAACGGACGGCATGGCCACGCCCGGCCGCTCGCGGCGTGGCGGCCTCGCGCAAGGGGCACGGTCCCGCCCTTTACAGGCTGGCGAGGGAGTGTAATAATGGAGTGCGGGTGTTTCGGATGACGCCGCCGAGGGTATAAGGCTCTCGAGAAGACAACGCAGAATAACCAGCACCAAAGGGGAGTAACTTGGCGCCTGCGGGCGCGGTTCGGGTCAACAGCACGATTTCTGGCCCGGAACGGGGGGGCACCCCCGAAGTGAGACCTTTGCCGTTTCGCCGGTGGGCAGGCAAAGGTCTTTCTTTGTAACTGCTCACACCCGGGAGGTGTGGCATGGGTAGTGTTCCTCTTTGGGCCTGGGTCGGGTTCAACCTCTTCGTGCTGGCGCTCCTCGCCCTTGACCTGGGGGTCTTCCACCGCAAGGCGCACGCGGTATCGCTGCGCGAGGCCGCCGCATGGAGCGGAGTGTGGATGGCCCTGGGGCTATCCTTCGGCGTGGGCGTCTTCCTCTGGATGGGCCGGGAACCGGGGTTGGCCTACTTCACCGGCTATCTCATCGAGAAGTCGCTCTCGATAGACAACATCTTCGTCTTCGCGCTCCTCTTCAGCTACTTCGCCGTGCCGGCGGAGCACCAGCACCGAGTGCTCTTCTGGGGGATCATCGGGGCGCTGATCATGCGCGGGGCGCTGATCCTGGTCGGTGCCGCCCTGCTGGCGCACTTCCACTGGGTGGTCTACCTCTTCGGCGGCTTCCTGGTCCTCACCGGGCTGAAGATGCTGCGACACCGCGGCATCGAAGTGGATCCCGGACGCAGCCCCGTCGTCTCCCTCTTCCGCCGCACGGTGCCGTCTATCCCGGAGTACGAGGGTGACCGCTTCTTCGTCATCCGGGAGGGACGCCGTCTGGCAACGCCCCTGCTCCTCGTCCTGCTGACGGTGGAAACGACCGACCTGGTCTTCGCCGTCGACTCCATCCCGGCCATCTTCGCGGTGACGGACAACCCCTTCATCGTCTATACGTCCAACGTGTTCGCCATCCTCGGCCTGCGCTCGCTCTACTTCCTCCTGGCCGGGAGCATGGACCTCTTCCGCTACCTGAAGGCGGGCCTCGCCGCCGTGCTCTGCTTCGTCGGGGTGAAGATGGTGTTGGCAAGCGTGGTGAAGATCCCGACGGGCCTGTCGCTGCTCGTGGTGGGCGCACTGCTGGCAGCAGCCATCGGAGCCTCGGTGCTGGCGAACCGCCGTGAGGTGCGCGCGGCAGCCGGCGACGCACCGGGCAGCAGACTGGCGGCCCGCGGGGATTGACCGGAATCGCGCGCTCCCCGGCGCTGGAGAGTGCCGGTCGCGCCCTCGGCGGGATTCCGCCCGTGCCCGGCGCCGCGCGGTGAGCGGATCGGGCCGCGCCAAGCGCAACGGAGCATAAGAATCTCCACACACCGAAAGAAAACCCCGTGACAACCTGGCGCTTGTCTGCTATGATTTAGCTACACCTAAATAAGATTTTTAGGAGATACTAATCACATCTCGGTGTTCTCTCTAATGAGCGTTGGCGAGTGGGAGCGGTGAGGCCCCCGGCACAGGGCCGAACCTGCGCCCTACCGGGGGTTCTGGAACGCCGGATCGAGCATCCGCACGATGACAAGCCCTTGGGACAGGCCGGGAGGATCCTCATCGACACAGCCGCCCTGCTGCCGGCGTGTGTGAGGCTCTCTGGCTCCTACCTGTGGCTACGGTCCCGGCAGGTTGAGGAGGTGACAACGAGGATGACGTGCATCCTGGCGGTCAGTGCGCTGGCCGCCAGGACTCAAGACACCGAAGGGCGTCTGGCGCACGCCCTTCGGCCCAGGCTGCCGTGGAGTGCCACGACATCTCCCGGCGTCAGCATGCCACGCGCAGCCCGTTCGTGTCAAGCGGAAAGGAGACGTGATATGTTCAGGAACTGCCCACCACGGGGCTGCTTCCCGGCATGCCGCCACCAGCGCGGCCCGGCCGGAGGATTCACCCTCGTCGAGTTGCTCGTGGTCATCGCGGTAATCGCCATCCTGGCGGCGATGCTCTTCCCGGTCTTCTCTCGGGCGCGGGAGAAGGCACGCCAAGCCAACTGCCTCTCCAACCTGAAGCAACTCGGCCTCGGCGTGCAGATGTACGCCCAGGACTACGAAGCCTACCCCCTTGCGTCCTCGCCATCATCGCAGGTGCCGCGGACACGCTGGGCCGACCACATCTACCCGTACGTGAAGAACGAGAGGATGTTCGTGTGTCCTAGCGCCACCGCCGGCGCGGCGCTGACATCGAAGGGCTTCGCGCACAACGCGAGCGCCAAGTACGGCGGCTACGGTTACAACTTCCAGTACCTCGGCAACGCCCGCATCCTCCCGCCCAACCTGCCCTTCGCGGCGGCCGACGCAATGATCACCGTGCCGGCGGAGACCATCGCCATTGCCGACACCCTTGGGGCGCTCAACACCAACGGCGCCATCACGGGCGAAGGGGTCTACGTTGTCGACCCGCCGCTCCCCAGCAGCCGCGGCAGTGGCAGCGCCTCCGGCTACTACGCGGCAACCAGCTTCGCCTGGGGAGGACGCTCCTTGCCGGCCGAGCGCCACTCGGAGATGGTGACGGTTGCCTTCTGCGATGGTCACGCCAAGGCGATGAAGCGGTCACGCCTGGATGACTATGACGGCGATGGCGTCCGCGACAACGGCTACTGGAACGGCCACGGCAATCCGGGCTGGCGGTAGAGAGCGCTGGCATCCTCGGGGCTCGTTCACGGAGGAGGGTGCCGCCGGCGCAGCGAAGCCGGCGCCGCCATCACTCGCATCCGTGGACGAGCCCGAACAGCGCCGGCGAGGCGACCTGCATGTGAGGGAGGGAGTCATCATGGTGCGTAATCCAAGACGAGGGGATCTGGGGCGCCCTGCGTCTCCAGTGGAACCTGCTGCGCGATGCCGAGGCTCGCCGGCGTGTCCTGGCAATGTGGCAGGTCTTCCGGCAGTTCGAGAAGCACCTGGGAGCAATCATGCCGGTGGCCGCCAAACCCAACGCCTGAAAATGCCTCACTATCCCACGAGTCGAGAAGGAGAGGAACATGCGAACACACCCACTCACTGCGGTCGCTGCGTTGCTCGCGGTGGCTGCCGTGATTGCCGGCCCGGCCACGGCGGGCAACGACATCTACTTCGTCACCTACAACCACCACATCAAGAAGGGTGAGACAGAGCT
>JACQGM010000230.1 GCA_016199585.1 Armatimonadota bacterium | reverse complement strand
GTGGTGAACATGACGCAGTATCCGGAGTGCGTGCTGGCGCGCGAGCTGGAGATGTGCTACGCCAACATCTCGCTGATCACCGACTACGATACCGGCCTGGTGGGCCAGCCGGGGATCGAGCCGGTGACGGTGGAGCAGATACTGGCGGTCTTCCGCAGGAATAACGAGCGGGTGAAGGAACTCATTCTGGGGATGATCGCCGCCATGCCGGAGGGGTGTGGCTGTGGCTGCCGTCGGGCGCTGACGTCGGCGAGAGTCGGGTGAGATCCCGGGGCGTTGCCCGGCCAGCGGACGTGCCCCGCCCCGGTCGGCGGCGCCGGCACCCGGCTGCCGCGAGCCAGGGAGGGCCACGAACGACCTCCCCCGGTGACCCATGATGATCAGATCCACGCCCTCCACCTCCGCACGGTGCATGATCTGCTCCTTCCGGGTGGCTTGCGGGCCTGCCCCGTGGTCCCGCGCGCGCCGGGCCGAAATCGTGGAGGCGCGGCGATTCGCCACCTTGACTCCCCCCCACCCCCATGCTATACTCGGATGGGCGAGTTGGGAGTGAGGGGGCACCCATGTCTTCCGTCGGGGCGCGCACGCGCCTGGGGGTGCTGGTTTCCGGCCGGGGCCGCGGCACCACATTGCAGGCATTCCTCGATGCCTCGGCCGCCGGCGCTCTTCCCGCCGAGGTGGTCGTCGTCGTCAGCACGGCGCTCGGGACCCCGGCGCTGGATCGGGCGCGGGCGGCGGACGTGGCGGCGCTCGAGTTCGACGCGCGCGGCATCCCCGACGGCAACCCTCTGGACGAGCGCCTGTTGGCCGCCATCGGCCCGCACCGGCCCGACCTGGTGTGCATGGCGGGATTCCTGCGCAAGCTCGGGCCGCGCTTCTACGCGGCCTACCGCGGGCGCGTGATGAACAGCCACCCGGCGCTCATTCCGGCGTTCTGCGGCCAGGGGATGTACGGCCACCACGTTCACGAGGCGGTGGTCGCCTACGGCGTGAAGGTGAGCGGGTGTACCATCCACTTCGCCGACGAAGAGTACGACGCGGGCCCGATCATCATTCAGAAGTGCGTGCCCGTCCACGATGACGACACGCCCGACACGCTGGCGGCTCGCATCCTGCCCGAGGAGCACCGGGCCTACTTGCAGGCCATCCGGTTGTTCGCCGAAGGCCGGTTGAGCATCGAAGGGCGTAAAGTGAATATATTATCCTAAATACTATATTATAGGATAATATATTTGGGGATCAGAGTATGGGCATCAAGCGCGCGCTGATCAGCGTATCGAACAAGACGGGGGTCGTGGAGTTCGCCCGCGGCCTGAGCGAGATGGGCGTCGAGATCCTCTCCACGGGGGGCACCGCCAAGGCCCTGGCCGACGCGGGGGTGCCGGTCATCCCCGTCGAGCAGGTGACCGGCTTCCCGGAGATGATGGAGGGGCGCGTCAAGACCCTCCACCCGAAGATCCACGGCGGCCTGCTGGCCGACCGCGCCAAGCCGGAGCACCTGGAGCAGGCGGAGCAGCACGGCATCGGCCTCATTGACCTGGTGTGCGTCAACCTCTACCCCTTCGCCGAGACGGTGGCGCGCCCGGGCGTCACCACGGCCGAGGCGATCGAGAACATTGACATCGGCGGCCCCTCCATGATCCGCTCGGCGGCGAAGAACCACGCCAGCGTGGCCGTGGTGGTGGACCCCGGGGACTACGGCAGCGTCCTCGCCGAGGCGCGCGACCGCGGCGGCGACCTCTCCGACGAGACGCGGCGGCGCCTGGCGACGAAGGCGTTCGGTCACACGGCGAGCTACGACGCCATGATCCACGCCTACCTCCACCAGGCGCTCGGCCCGTCCGCGGACCCCTTCCCGGAGCACTTCACCCTGGCCAACACGCGGGCGCAGGGGCTGCGCTACGGCGAGAACCCGCACCAGCGCGCCGCCTTCTACCGCGACGCGGGCGGCACGGAGCCGGGCGTGGGCGGCGCCTTGCAGCGCCACGGCAAGGATCTCTCCTTCAACAACATCCTGGATACCCACGCCGCGCTGGAGCTGGTGAAGGAGTTCGATGGGCCGGCGTGCGCCATCATCAAGCACACCAATCCCTGCGGGTGCGCCGCCGCCGCCGACCTGACGGCCGCGTTCCGGCGCGCGCTGGAGGGCGACCCGGTTTCCGCTTTCGGGGGCATCGTCGCCTGCAACCGCGTGGTGGATGCCGAGGCGGCCCGCGCCATGGTGGCGGGGAGCACCTTCTTCGAGGTGGTGATCGCCCCCGGCTTCGCGGAGGACGCGCTCCCGATCCTCACCGACACGAAGCGTTGGGGCGCCGACGTGCGCCTCCTCGAAGTGCCGGGTTGGGACGGGCGAACCGGCCTCCGCCCCGAGCGCCCCGGCTTCGACCTGAAGAAGGTGGTGGGCGGCCTGCTCGTGCAGGAGCGCGACGTGCGCCGCCTCGTGCCGACCGACCTGACGGTGGTCACGCGCCGGGCGCCGACCGAGAAGGAGCTGCGCGACCTGGAGTTCGGGTGGCTGGTGGTGAAGCACGTGAAGTCGAACGCCATCGTGCTGGCGCGCGACTGCATAGTGGCGGGAGTTGGCGCCGGGCAGATGAACCGGGTGGGCTCGGTGGAGATCGCCCTGAAGCAGGCAGGCGACCGGGCGCAGGGCGCCGTGATGGCCTCCGACGCCTTCTTCCCCTTCCCGGACGGCCCGGAGGCGGCGGCCAACGCGGGCGTCACCGCCATCATCCAGCCCGGGGGATCGAAGAAGGACGCCGATACGATCGCCCTCGCCGATGCGCGCGACATGGCGATGATCTTCACCGGGGTGCGGCACTTCCGGCACTGATCGGATTTCGGATTTCAGATTTCAGAATGCAGATTGGAGCACCGGCTGGCAACCTGCGGTCTACATGCAAATCTGAAATCTGCAATCTGAAATCTGAAATCGTGATGAGGATTCTTGATCGTTACATCTTCAAGGAGCTGGTGCCACCTTTTGCCTTCGGGGTCGCCATGTTCACGGCGATCTTCCTCGGGGCGATGGTGCTGCCGAACCTGGCGAAGCTGGCGATCCAGGGCGCCAGCACCTTCGAGGTATCCTGGATGTTCGCGCTCTCGCTGCCGGGGGTGGTGAGCTTCACCTTCCCGATGGCGATGCTCCTGGCGACGCTGCTGGGGATGGGGCGGCTCTCCTCGGAGTCGGAGCTGGTGGCGGCGCTGGCGAGCGGGATCAGCCTGCGGCGGATGGCCGTGCCGGTGGTCGGCACCGCCCTGGGAGTCGCCCTCTTCTGCTTCTGGTTCCTCGACCGGGCGGTGCCCTGGAGCCAGGAGAGCTTCAACCGGCTGAAGCACACCATCGCCCAGCGCATGCGGGGGGATGTCGAGCAGAGCCTGGTGCAGTTGGTGCCCGATCCGGGGGAGGGTCAAGGCCCGCCGCGCCTCATCGTGATGGCGCGGGGGCTGCGCCTGGGTGAAGGGACCGGCAAACAGGCCCTCGAAAGAGGAACCCTCCTGGGGGTTACGGTAGTCTATCTGAATAGCGAGGGCGAGCCGGAGGGCCTGGCGAAGGCCGGCGAGGCGCGCTATGACGCGGAGCGGCAGAAGTGGCTGCTCCTCGACGCGAAGTACTACCAGCTCCTCCCCGGCGGCGACCGGCCGCTGACGCCGAAGGGACGCAGCGGCATCTCGCCGCTGGAGGTGGATGAGTTGGGCGTCTCGGTGGACCTGGGCCGGCCCCCGGTAGACCTGGGACGCGACGTGAAGCCGGAGGAGCGCACGCTGGCCGATCTCAGGCAGGCGATCCGGGAGCTGACGAAGAACGGAATGCCGACGGGCGCCCTGGAGGTGCAGCTCCATCAGCGATTCGCGGTGCCGTTCGCGGCGGTGGTGTTCGCGATGGTCGGCCTGCCGCTGGGCCTGCGCCGCCAGCGCACCGGGTCCTCTATGGGGCTCGGGCTGAGCGTGCTGATCATCTTCGGGTACTATATCGTCTGGAACTACCTGGGGCAGTTGGGGAAGGGCGATGCGATGGATCCTTTCCTGGCCGCCTGGATCCCGAACGCCATCGGGATCGGGATGGGAGCCGTGCTGCTGCAGCGAGCGCCAAAGTAGCAATATGTTATCTCATAATATATTATGTTAATATATTACTACTTCGGCGAGCGCCGAAGCAGCAATATATTATCTCATAGCATGATGCTACTTTGGCTAGCGCCAAAGTAGCATCATGCTATGAGATAATATATCATTGAGATAATATGTTGTGATCGTGGGAATGGCAGGGGGATATGGACGCCTATACGTTGTTCCTGTTCTTGGGCCTGACTCTGGCCGGCGGGAGCATCGCCTTCATGGGCGACCGGCTCGGCCGGTACATGGGCAAGCGGCGGATGACCATCTTCGGACTCCGCCCGCGTCATACCGCCCTCCTCTTCACCGTCATCACCGGGATCTTCATCGCCATCACGTCGCTCGTCACCATGTCGCTCGTCAGCACCGACGTCCGCCGTGCCGTGTTCCAGGTGGGCGCCCTCGTGCGCGACCGAGATCGCCTGGAGCAGGACAGCGAGGAGCTGCGCGGGGAGCGGGATCGCTTGCAGCGCGCCCGCAGCGAGGCGAAGGCAGCGGCCGACCGCGCCCGCGCCGACGAGGTGCGCGCCCGGGCGGACCTGGTGAAGACACAAGAGCGCCTCCGCCAGGCCCAGCAGGCGGCGGCCCGGCGCACGGCGCTCCTGGAGCGCGAGGCGGAGGAGCAGAGCCGCGCCGCGGCGCGCAAATCGGCCGAAATCAACCGCCTGAGCAATCTCCTCTCGACACGGAGACGGGAGTTTCAGCGCGTCTCGGGCCAGTTGGCGGATGCCGAGAAGCGCCGGGCGGAGGCCGAGGCCCGCTACCGCGAAGCCGCGGCGCGGTACGATCAAGTTTCCGAGCGCTACCGCGCGGCTGAGGATGAGTTGAGGGAGACCGACGGCCTGCTGCAGACCGCGCGCGAGCAACTGAGCCAGGCGGAGGCCCAGCGTGATGACCTGCGCCGGCACGCGGCGGACCTGACGCGGCAGGTCCGGGATGCGGACGACCAGATCCAGGCGCTCGCCCGGGAGAAGGAGGGTCTGGAGCAGTCGCGCACGGCGCTCCTGGCGTCGCGCGATGTTCTGCAGTCGGACCTGGAGGAGCTGCGAACCGAGAAGGAGCGCCTTATCAGCGAGCACGAGGCGCTGCGCGGCAGTGAGGTGATCTTCGAGCTGGGAGAGGAGATCGCCTGGGAGGTGATTGACGGACGGGAGCCGCGCACGCGCGTCCGGGAGCGCCTGGGGGAGCTGGTGGAGAAGGCGCGGAGGGTGGCCCTCGCTCGCGGCGCCGGGCCTAACAAGGACCGCCCGGAGCTCGCCCTCGCCGTGGTCCGCGAGACGAGCCGGCCCGACCAACCGACCGCTCCCGTCCTCCTCGTGGCTGACGCCGCCCTCGACCTGGCCGCCAGCGAGATCAGCCGCGCCAACACCGGCGTCGTCACGCAGATCGTCGCCTACAGGAACGCCGTTGCGGGCGAGACCGTCTCCGGCTACATCAACACGTGGACCAACCGCCTCGCCTTCCGCGAGGGGGAGACGATCGCCCAGGCCGGCCTCCCCGCCCGACAGTCCACCGCCCTCATCCTGGAGCAGTTGGTGGTATTGCTGCAGCAGAACGTGCGCGTAACCGCCGTTCACCGGGGCATGATCCCGAGGCCGGTGGCCCCCGGCATCGAGGGGGCGCTCCACGTGGGCCAGGTGCCACTCACGGACCTCCTCGCCACCGCCGAGAAGGCGCACCGGGCCAGCCACGGCGCCACCATCGAGGTCCTGGCCGCGACGGATCTCTGGACCGCCGACTCGATGAAGGTGAGCTTCCGCGTCACCCTGTGGCCTGCCCCGCCGGATCTCCGCCCCTCCGGCTCCATCCTCGGCATTCGGTGATCGGAGCACCCCATGCCGGAACCACCTCAGGCCCCCCTGGTGCTGGCCGTGGACCCGGGCACCCATAAGTGCGGGGTCGCCGTCGTGGACGCCGGCCGAGGCGTCCTCGCGCGCCAGGTGGTGGATGCCGCCGACCTCCTGGACGCCGTCCGCCGCCTGCTGGCAGATCATCCGGTCACGCACCTGGTGGTGGGCGACCGCACGGGATCGCGCCGGGCGCGCGCGCTGCTTGCGGAGGTCGCGGGGGATCGCCCCGTCATCCTCGTGGCGGAACACCTCACGTCGCTCGACGCCCGACGTCGCTACTTTCGTGAGAACCCCCCGCGCGGCCTGCGCCGCCTCGTGCCGCCCGGCCTGCGAGTGCCGCCCGGTCCGATTGACGATTACGTTGCCGTCATCCTGGCGGAGCGCTACCTCAGCGGGTGATCGGAGCGGCAGTCCTCGCGCCGGCGGGAGCGCCCTCGCCCGATTCTCGGGCGCTCCGGGCAAACGCTCGAAGGGGAGTGCGGATGCGGGGGTAACACCGGACCTGCGCCCTCGCCCGATTCTCGGGCGCTCCGGGCAAACGCTCGAAGGGGAGTGCGGATGCGGGGGTAACACCGGACCTGTTGCCCGGAGCGCCGGGGCACCCGGCGGGGGCGGGGCGGGCAGGGAGCCACTCGCCTCGGGGCGAACTCATGTCCCGGCGAAAGCGCAGGGGCAGGGATGCCATCGGAGCGCCCATCGCCCCGACCCCCATAGGCGTTAACATAAGCGTTCCCGCGGTGCCACCCGGTATGAAACCGGGTGCTCCGGGCCGCTGGCCGGGCGTCCTCACGGACGCAGAAAGCCTTCTCC
>JACQGM010000234.1 GCA_016199585.1 Armatimonadota bacterium | reverse complement strand
TTCTGGATGTCCTTCGGCTTGTAGAGGGTGCGCGGCTCCGCCGAGGCGGGCGCACTGCCGAGCAGCGAGGCCGCCACCGTGAGGGAGACCAGCCCCGCCGGCACTCCGGCAACCGATAGGTGTACGCTACTCATCCTTTCTCCTCCCGGCGGCTGGCACACCCGCACGGGTACGCCGGCCGCCATCAGCAAGTCGCTCCTACCGGGCGCGCGCTGCACAGGGCAACGGCCGCGCCCGTGAGCGAGACGAACGCCGGTCCCTATCTCTTCACGCTCAACCAGCGCGAGTTCAGTGCTACCACCGCTTCGCACGGGCGCGGAAAGTAGTCGCGCACCGTAATCGTGTCGGCGGTCGCCGACTCGATCTCGAACCCCGTCCGCGGCCGCGGCAGGGGGTCGGTGTCCTGGTTCACGCCCGCCCGGTAAGCCAGCAAGGTCGGGTGCCGCTCCTCAGGCCCCGCCGCCAGCAGGTAGGATCCCGGAACAGCCGCGCCAGCCGCGAGCGGCTCCGCCAGGTGGAAGGTTCTCCCCTCGACGGACTTGACCTTCAGCGGGGTGTTCGGCTGCGGCAGGCGCACCGCCAACTCCCCGCACGCCAGGCGAGTGCCGTTGAGCAGATAGCCCTGCGTCGCCCTCCCCTGAGCGTCCACCGAGACGAAGGCGAATTCACCGCTGGCCGTCGCCGGGCCGAACTCGCGCTCCCGCTGGTCCTTCGTGGAGATGATGATGTCGGTTCGGCCGGCGAAGCGCACCTCAACCGCCATCGCGCCGCTGGCGGCGTCGTTCGCCAGCAAGCGTGCGGAGAGCACCGGGGAATCGGCGCCCTGGTAGGGCACGATCACCGCGGCATACTGGGTCGCCAGCGTCTCGTCAGTCTCGGCCCGGTTCTCGGCCAGGATCTGCTGGATCGGCGGCTTCTCGAACTCCGACGGATGCCCGGCCCGCCAGCCGGGGGCGTCCGCGATGACGACCCGCTTCAGGGCATCCGGGCCGTTGAGGAGGAGCAGATCGAGACGGGTCTCCTTCTCCTGCCAGGTGAAGCGGTGCGGCCCGCCCGGCGTGATCGCGCGGGTGTCGCTCAGCCAGGTGCTCCAGGCTTCGGACAGCTCCACCGGCTGTGGCGCCGGGTCCGCCGGTGCCACGCCCAGCAGCGAGCCGTTGCAGTGGAAGCTGTACTGGTGCGTCTGTCCGCCCCGGACGCGGAAGAGGTCCACGGCATACGTCTGCAGATCCGGCGTCCGTATCAGCGCTGTGGTACGCCGGTACTCCTTGCACTGGGAATAGGCATCGAACCCGGAGGCCTGGACCACCTCGATGCCGGGGGCCGTGCCGAACAGCTCCAGATGGGAGCCGCGCGGCATCTCCTGGTTCTTCTCGTCCACCACCACCAGGTTGTGTGAGAGTGTGCTGACGACCCACGATTGTCCGGGCCGGCCGTCGGGGGTACGCCCACCGCTGCCGGAGAAGTAGCCGCGGTCCGAAACGAGTTCCTGGCCGAAGGCGTAGTAGAGGATGCCGAGGATGTTCCGGTGCCGGTGGCCGCTGCGGTAGATCCACTGCTCCTCGTCGCCGGTGAGGTAGAGGGCGGTGTCGTCCGGACGGCCGCCGCGCAACACTCCGACGTGCCAGCCGGGGAACCACTCGGTGCGCAGCGGCAGCTCCACCCGGCCCGCCGGCGCTTGAAGGTCGGCCGGCCGATACCAGAGGGCGTACTCGCTCCCCTTCCGGGCAAGGGGTGCGCCCCAGGCGGTTTCGAGCAGGCCGGCATGCTCTCTTCCCAGGCGCGCGGCCAGCACCTCGGCGAACAGAACCGGAACGACCGTTTTGTGGTGGGTGTCACCGATGACCGGGAGCTGATTTCCGGGGGCCAGCATCCGTGCCATGGAGAGGAGTGTCAGGCGGAAACGATCATCTTCATACGGGTTCAGGTTCTCCAGCCGCGGTCCCTGCTCCGGCTGGTAGCCGGGCGGGTCGCTGTACCCCAGCAGAATATCGGGCAACTCACGCATGTTCTCGTAGTTGTGGGCGGCATAGGCGGGAGACTCGGTGAACAAGCCGTCCAGGTGGTACTTGCTGTCCAGGATCAGGTTGAACCCTTCGAGGGCGCGTCGGACTGCGTCGGGCCGTTGGAGGGCGACGCCGACGGCGGCGCTCATGGCGCGACATGCCACCCCCTTGTTGGTCACGTCATCCCAGTTCTTGTAGTCCGTGTAGCCGGCGATGAGCAGGTCGTTGACGATCCGCTCTTCCATCGCGGCGTCCAGAACGCGCCGTCCGTCCGGATAGCGGGCGTCGCGGATCAGGTCGTAGGCGACGGCCATCTCCAGCAGGGGGCCGGAGTCGCTGCCCTTCCCGTGGATACTGAAGCGCCCTGCGCCCCAGAAGCCGTTATAGAGGGTGGCATAGTCTGCGTACTGGTTGTTACCGTAGGGGTGGACGATTGCTTCCTTGGGGAAGCGGCCCCCGCCCCCGTGCTTGCCCATGTTGGCGGCGGCCTCCGCCGGGGGGCAGTCGGCGATGGTGCCGTCGTAGGAGTGATAGAGGCAATTGGGGAAGACGGTGGCAAAGCGGTCGAGGATCCAGGCGGCACGCTCCGCGTAGCGAATGTCGTCGGTGAGGGCGTACAGTTTCGCCAGGCGCAGCAGGCTGCCCGCGGCCCAGCGGGACCTGGCGAAGCGGATCGTACTGCTGAAGCTCGTCGGTACGGGACGGTTGTTCCAGCGCAACGCGTGCTTCGCCCGTTCCTCCGGGTGAGCGCGCTCCCCCTCCGTCTGGTAGTAGGTGAAAGTCTGGCCCATGCGGGCGCAGACGATCTTGCCGGTCTCGGGGTAGTCCGGGTTGGGATAGACCGTGCCGCAGCACGTGCAGACGAGCTGATCCGGCGCCTCGATGCGCCACGTGAAAACGCGGCTCCCTCCCATCGGTGAAAGCCTGCCCACGCACGCCGGGCAGTTCTGGCCGTAGAAGCTCCCCGGCGTCAGGTCGGATATCATCGCCTCGAAGAAGGGCCGGTCTTTTTGCAGGGCGAACGCGGTGCTGCTCTTCCAGCCATCCAGGATAGAACGTGCCCAGGCATGGCGCTCGATGTTCTCCCGCGCGTTCTGGATGTCCTTCGGCTTGTAGAGG
>JACQGM010000233.1 GCA_016199585.1 Armatimonadota bacterium | reverse complement strand
GGCATACCCGTCCATCGCCGCGTTCGCGAAGGGCGGCACCGGCAGGTCGGCGCGCACCTCCTCGGCGATGACGCGCCCGCACGCCTGCGCGAGCGGCACGCGCTCCGCCGGCAATGCGGCGACCCCGGCCAAGACGCGCTCCCGGGCTTCATCAACAGACAACATCCCGCTACCTCCCTGGTCCCCGACGGATCCGAGATTCTGTTCGGGCCGATCATACCACGGGCGACGGCGAGCGTCAACGCTGCCAGGCGCCCTGGCGCTTGCCTTTCGTTGCCGGCCGCCCGATTCTGTGCTATAATGTGCCTGTTGTCGAGATGCAAGGCCGGCTTCGCTGCCGGGTGTGTTGTTGAGGGGATTGCTATGAAAGAGGGAATCCATCCCAAGTACGTGGAGGCTGAGGTGAGCTGCGCCTGCGGGAACCGTTGGACGACCCGCTCCACCAACCCGAAGATCCACGTGGAGATCTGCTCGGCGTGTCATCCGTTCTTCACCGGCACGCAGAAGATCGTGGACACCGAGGGGCGCGTGGAGAAGTTCCTGGCGAAGTACAAGATGCAGACCAAAGCGCAGCAGAAGTAGCGTCGCCATGCGGCTCGGTCGCGGAAGGTGAGGGTATTGTTCGTCGTACCTTCACCTTCCGTCGTTTGTTGTGCCCCGCAGAGTAGGGGACGGGAGATATGGAGCTGCTCTCGCGACTGAAGGAGAACGCGAACTACGGCGGCCAGGCGGTCCTGGAGGGGGTGATGATCCGCGGCCCGAAGGCGCTGGCGGTGGCCGTGCGCCGGACGGACGGACGGATCGTGCTGAAGAAGGAGCCGCTGACGCCGCTGACGCGGCGGCACCCGCTCTTGAACGTGCCGTTCATCCGCGGCGCGTTCGCGCTGGCCGACGCCCTGATGACCGGCGTGCGCGCGCTCCGCTTCTCCGCCGACGTGGCGATGGAGGAGGAGAACGAGCGGGCGGCAGGGGACGCGGGGCGCGAGGGACTCGAAGCGGCGGAGCCGGCTCTCCCGCCGCAGCCGAGGATCGAGGTGCGCGACGTGGCGGCCGGAGCGGGCGTGCCGGTGTGGTCGCTGGTGTTCAGCCTCCTGACAGCGCTGGGGATCGCCGTGGCGGTGTTCGTGTTATTCCCGGACTTCCTGGCGAACCTGCTGCGCGGGCACCTGCCGCCGGGCAAGGCCTCGAACGCGCTGATCAACCTGCTGGAGGGCCTGGTGCGGGTGGTGCTCTTCGTGGGCTACATCGTGGCGATCTCGCGCATGGAGGCGATCCGCCGCGTCTTCGAGTACCACGGCGCGGAACACCAGGTGATCTATGCCTTCGAGAACGGAGACCAGGTGACGCCCGAGGCGGCCGCGCGCTACGATACCGCGCACCCGCGCTGCGGCACCAGCTTCATCGGGGCGGTCATCCTGGTCGGCATTCTGGCGTTCAGCCTGGTGGACGTGGACACCTGGTACCTGCGCCAGGCGATCAAGCTGGCGCTGCTCCCGGTGATCGGCGGGATCTCCTATGAGGTGATCCGGCTCGCGGGCGCAGGGTATCTGACGTTCCTGGTAGCCCCGGGGATCTGGCTGCAGCGCCTCACCACGCGCCGGCCGGATCGGGAGCAGGCGGAAGTCGCGATCGCCGCCCTGCAGGGCGCGCTGGAACAGGAAGGAAGGTCGCTGTAACGTGCGGAGGGGGCTTGAGGAAATCGTCGAGAAGTACGAGGCGATCGAGCGCCGCCTGGCGGACCCGGCAGTGCTGAGCGATCCGCAGCAGTACGCCGAGTTGGCGAAGCAGCACGCCTCCCTCAGCGAGATCGTGGGCCTCTCCCGCGAGCACGCCGACCTCACCCGCCAGATCGAGGAGGCGCGCGCGCTGCTGGAGGACGCGGAGATGCGTGAGCTCGCCGAGGCGGAGCTGAGCGAGCTGCGCGCCCGGCTCCCCGACATGGAGCACCGCCTGCGCCTCGCCCTTCTCCCCAGCGACCCCGCCGACGAGAAGAACGTCTTTCTGGAGGTGCGCGCCGGCGAGGGCGGCGAGGAAGCGGCGCTCTGGGCCGCCGACCTGGCGCGCCTCTACACGCGTTACGCCGAGCGCCACGGCTGGGGCGTCGAGATGGTCTCCTCCAACCCGACCGGCATCGGCGGCTACAAGGAGGTCGTCCTTCAGCTCAAGGGCCGGGGCGCCTACTCGCGTCTGAAGTTCGAGAGCGGCGGGCACCGGGTGCAGCGCGTGCCGGCCACCGAGTCCAGTGGGCGCATCCACACGTCGTCGGCCACGGTGGCGGTGATGCCCGAGGTCGAGGACGTGGAGGTTCACATTGACCCGGCCGACCTGGAGATTGACACCTTCCGCTCCTCCTCGGCCGGCGGCCAGAACGTGCAGAAGAACGAGACAGCCGTGCGCATCACCCACCGGCCCACCGGCCTGGTGGTGAGCTGCCAGGACGAGCGCTCGCAGTACCAGAACAAGGAGAAGGCGATGCAGATGCTGCGCGCCCATCTCTACACGCGGATGAAGGAGGAGCAGGACGCCGCCCAGCGCCAGGAGCGGCGCAGCCAGGTGGGGAGCGGCGAGCGCGGCGACAAGATCCGCACTTACAACTTCCCGCAGAACCGCGTGACCGACCACCGCCTCGGCGGCGCATCCGGCACGGTCCACGGGCTCGACCAGGTTCTCGATGGCGACATTGAGCGCCTCCTCGACCGCATCATCCAGGCCGACCAGGCGGAGCGGCTGGCGCAGGCCGGTGGGTGAGACGCGCGCCACAGGTCGGGCGTTGCGCGAGGCTGCGGGCCGCCTCCGGGATGCCGGCATCGAGCGGCCCCGCGTGGACGCGGAGCTGCTCCTCTGCCACGTCCTCGGCGTCGGCCGCCCGCGCCTCATCGCCCACGCCGACCGGATCCTATCCCCCGCAGAACACGCGCGCTTCGAGGGCCTGGTAGCGCGCCGCAGTGCCCGCCAGCCCCTCCCTTACCTCACGGGCGAGCGCGAGTTCATGGGCCTCCGCTTCCGCGTCAACGCGCACGTCCTGATCCCCCGGCCCGAAACCGAAGTGTTGGTGGAGGCCGCCATCGCCGCGTTCGGGGCGTATGGGAGTGTGGAGGCATGGGAGTGTGGGGGGCACTGCGCATCGCCATCCGACCGAACCTCTGCGCTCCCACACTCCCACACTCCTTTCGCAGCAGCAGACATCGGCACCGGCTCGGGCGCCATCGCCGTCAGCCTGGCGCACGCCGTGCCCGGGGTGCGCGTCTATGCCACCGACATCTCGCCCGAGGCGTGCGCGGTGGCGCGGGAGAACGCCCGGCGGCTGGGGGTTGCCGAGCGGGTGGCAGTGGTGGAAGGGGATCTGCTCCAGCCCCTTGAAGATCGATGTGGGCCGGGAGTGCCGCCGGAGGAGCGGGCCGCCGTCATCTGCGCCAACCTGCCCTACATCCCCGATGAGAGCCTGGCGCAGCTTCAGCCGGAGGTGCGCGACTGGGAGCCGCGGCTGGCCCTGGCGGGCGGCCCGGGCGGTCTGCGCCTGGTCGAGCGCCTGCTGGCGGCGGCGCCGAGCTACCTGCGTCCCGGCGGCCGCGTCCTTTGCGAGATCGGCCCCGAGGCCGACCAACCCCGCCGGCTGCTGGCTTTGCTGGCGCGGACCCCCGGCTGGGGCCAGGCAAAGGTGCTGAGTGACCTGGCCGGGCTGCCGAGAGTGTTGTCGGTGATCTTTGAAGGTGGAGAGCGACATGGTAGAGATTTCCAAAGTACGCAGTACGCTGCTGAGCCTGTTGGCGATGAACACGCCTTCCGGACGGGAAGGGGTGGAGGCGGACTTCCTGGAGGGTGAGCTGAAGGCGATCGGGTTCACCACCTGGCGCGATGGCGCCGGCCAGACGGTGGGCGGCAACACGGGGAATGTGCTGGCGCGCCTGGAAGGCACCGCTCCCGGCGCCACGGCGCTCCTCTTCAACGCGCACATGGACACCGTCGCCCCCACCGATGCGCTGGTGGTGCGCGAAGAGGAGGGCGTTCTGCGCTCCTCGGGCGACACCATCCTGGGCGCCGATGACAAGGCCGGGGTGGCGGCCGTCCTGGAGGGAGTCCGCGCCGCCGTTGCCGAGGGCTTCCCGCGCCCGACCATCGAAGTCGTCTTCACCATCGCCGAGGAGACCGGGCTTCGCGGCGCGAAGGCGCTGGACTACGCCGGCCTGACGGCGCGCCAGGGCTACGCCTTCGACGGCGGCCGGCCAACGGGCGGCATCGTGGTGGCCGCGCCGTCGCAGAACAGCCTGCGGGTGAAGGTACACGGGGTGGCGGCCCACGCAGGGGGCGCGCCGGAAAAGGGAGTGAACGCCATTCGCGTCGCCGCCGACGCGATTCTGCGCATGCCCCTGGGGCGCATTGACGGGGAGACCACCGCCAATATCGGGGTGATCGAGGGCGGCAAGGCCACGAACATCGTGCCGGACCTGGTAACGCTCCGAGGTGAGGCCCGCAGCCGCAGCGAGGAGAAGCTGGAGCGCCAGACGCAGGCGATGGTGGATGCCTTCCACCAGGCCGCCGCAGCCGCTGGCGTCAGCGCCGAGGTCGAGGTGGCGCGGTCGTACACTCGCTTCGTGGTGGAGCGCGACGACCGGGTGGTGCAGCGCGCCGTGGAAGCGGGCCGCCGCAGCGGCATCGCCGAGCCGGTGATCCGATTGGGGGGTGGCGGCAGCGACGCCAACATCTTCAACGCCAACGGGATCCGCTCCGTGGTGCTCGGCCTTGGCTACGACAATCCCCACGGCGTGGATGAGCACGTGCCGCTCGAGGACGTGGCGATCGCCAGCCAGGTGGCGGTGGAGCTGATCCGCCTCGCCGGTCAGGAGCGGTGAGTAAGCAGCAGTCACCAGGGCCCGTCGCGCAACAAGTGTCGAAGCCGGGCACCGGCTCTTGGCAGCGGTGGGGACCGCGCCCCCTGCCATTCTGTGGATAGCGAAGGATCTCCGCGGGGGCGCCTGTCACAACTCGGTCTCCGGCGCGGGGCGGAACCCGCGCCCTACCGTCGTGTACGGCAGGGCGCGGCCCCTGCGTCGCGCCGAAGAATGCTTCCGCTCGGGGCCATCGCCGGCCAGGCGGGAGGCGGGTCGGTGGGCGGCGCCTACTCTCCCAGGCCGATTCCCCCGGAGACGCCCTGCTTCTTGATCCAATCGAGGGCGCGCCCGGTGCCGATGGCCACGCAGGAGAGCGGGTCTTCGGCCACATGCACGGGGATGTTCGTCTCGCGGGAGAGGAGCTGGTCGAGGCCGCGCAGGAGGGCGCCGCCGCCGGTGAGCATGATCCCCCGCTCGATGATGTCGGCGCCCAACTCCGGCGGCGTGCGCTCGAGCACGCTCTTCACGCGCTCGACGATCTGCCCGACCGGTTCGGCCAGGGCGTCGCGCACTTCGTCGGAGGTGACCTCCACCGTCTTGGGCAGGCCGGCCACCAGGTCGCGCCCCTTCACCTCGATGCGCATCTCGGACTCGAGGGGGTAGGCGGACCCGATCTTGATCTTGATCTCTTCGGCGGTGCGCTCGCCGATCATCAGATTGTAGATGCGCTTGATATGGCGGGTGATCACGTCGTCCATCTTATTGCCGCCGATGCGCAGCGACTCGGCGGTGACGATGCCCCCCAGGGAGATGACGGCGATGTCGGTGGTGCCGCCGCCGATGTCCACAACCATGTTGCCGCTGGGGCTGCCGATCGGGAGGCCGGCGCCGATGGCCGCCGCCATCGGCTCCTCGATCAGGTAGGCTTCGCCCGCGCCCGCCTGCTTGGTCGCCTCGACCACGGCGCGGCGCTCGACGGAGGTGGCGCTGCAGGGGACGGAGATGAGGACACGCGGCTTCAGCAGGCGGCGCGCGCCACAGACCTTCGTGACCAGATACTCCAGCATCCGGTAGGTGTAGGTGTAATCGGCAATCACGCCTTCGCTCATCGGGCGGATGGCGACGATGTTGCCGGGTGTCCTCCCGATCATCTGGCGAGCCTCTTCGCCGACGGCCAGGATCCGGTTCGTCGTCTTGTTGATCGCCACAACGGAGGGCTCGCGCAGCACAACGCCCTTGCCCTTCCAGAAGACAAGGATGTTGGCGGTGCCGAGGTCAATCCCCAGATCAGCAACCAGACCGCGCATGCGGCGAATCCTTTCTCCCGCCCCGCCGACGGAGGCCCCCCACGTAAGCCACGGCCCCGGCCCTCGCCCGGTGCGCAAGGGCTGCGGGCCCCCGCAGCCGCGGCCCGCGCCGCCGCTACTCCAGACACCCGACCGTGACGCCCAGTTGCGAGAACTTGCCGATGATGTCCTCGTAGCCGCGCTCGATGTGCTCCACGCCGGAGATCTCCGTGGTGCCGTGGGCCATCAGCCCGGCGATGATGAGCGCGGCGCCCGCGCGCAGGTCCGAGGCCGTCACTCGCGCGCCGCTGAGCCGTTCCACACCGTTGATGATCGCGCTCTGGCCCTCCTGCCGGATGTCGGCCCCCATCTGGCGCAGCTCGTCGGTGTGCCGGAATCGGCGCTCGTAGATCGTCTCGGTGATGACCGACGTGCCGGCGGCCGTCGCCAGCAGCGACGTGACCGGCTGCTGCATGTCGGTCGGGAACCCCGGGTAGGGGAGCGTCTTTACCGAAACCGCGCGCGGACGAACCGGCCCGCGCACCGACACCCAATCCGGCCCCTGGACGATCTCGGTTCCGGCCTCCTGGAGCTTGAGAATCAGCGACGTGAGGTGCTCCGGAACACACCCGGTGACGTGGACGTCGCCCGCCGTGGCCGCCGCTGCGATTAGGAAGGAGCCGGCTTCCATGCGGTCGGGGATGACGCGGTAGGTAGTCGGCCGGAGTGCCTTGACGCCCTCGATCTCCATGGTGCCGGAGCCGGCGCCCCGCACGATGCCGCCCATCGCGTTGATGAAGTTGGCCAGGTCAACGACCTCGGGCTCCTCGGCGGCGTTCTGGATGATGGTGGTGCCTTCGGCCAGGCAGGCCATCGTGGCGATGTGGCAGGTGGCGCCGACGCTCGGCGTGTCCAGCAGGATCGTGGCGCCCTTGAGTCCGTCGGTCTCGGCCTCGACGTAGCCGTGCTCGATGCGCACCCGGGCGCCAAGGGCCTCCATGCCCTTGATGTGGTAATCCACCGAGCGCGCGCCGATGTCGCAGCCGCCCGGCAGCGGCACGCGCGTGCGGCCGAGACGGCCGAGGAGCGGGCCGGCGATGCAGAAGGAGGCGCGCATCTTCTTCACCAACTCGTAGGGCGCATCGCTGGTCTCGACGCGAGAGGCGTCCACCTGCATGCGCCCGGTGGCCGGGATGAACCGGGCGCGTACCCCCAGGGCGGTGAGCAACTGCTCCATCGTGAAGATGTCGCCGATGCGCGGGACATTCTCCAGGGCGATCTCTCCCGGGCAAAGGAGCGCTGCGGGCAGGAGCGCCACCGCGGCGTTCTTGCTCCCGCTGGTGCGGACGGAGCCGCGCAGTGGCTTACCACCGGTGACGTAAATCCTCTTCAACGACCAGAACCTCCTCGGTCCGCGGCGGGAGCACCGTTTCCTCCGAGAACACCCTTCCCCGCGGCGGCCAAACGCAAACGCGCCAACGCGACGACAGGGGACGACAGTCAGTGCAGACGAGCAGTGGGGCGACTCCGACTTCCCCTCGTGGCAGGTGCGGAAGGTCCTCTCGGGCGGAACACCCACCGCCCGCTGCCGTGCTGTTCGGCGCTTCCTGCGGCTTCAGTATACCGTATCGTCGTTCGCGCTGTCAATACTCGGTTTGGGCGCCACCAGCAGCACTGAGGGCCGGGAAGAGGCGCGCGAAGCCCGTTGCCGTGCAGCGATCGCCCGTCCGGCGCGTGCCCCGTTCTGACGCGCAACCTGCCCCGGAGCCGGGGGACGACGGTTCGTCTGCGCTCGGGTGCGCGGGGAAGGAGAGTGCCCACGGGCGCCGAAAGAAGATAGTGGCTTTCTTGCTTCAGGCGGCGGCGCCGGGCGATGAGTGCGCTCCGCGCGCCGTGCCGCGCCTTACCCGGGAGAGGTCGGTGTATTACCTCCTTTGCCTTCTTGGAGTTCCGTTGCTCGTTCTGGCCCTCGCGCGGCCGCCCCGCGGCCGGGAAGGGGCCCTGCTCGCGGCCGCAGCGCCCCTGCTGCTCTTCCTGGCGGGGGTTGCCTGGCGGAACAAGCAGCCCGACCTCGATCCGCGGGGGCGGATCAACCTGAACGCCGCCACGGCGAGCGAGCTGGCATCCGCCGCGGACGTGCCCCCGTCCCTGGCGGAGGCGACGATCCGCTGGCGCGACGAGCGCAACGGCGGCCGGTTCCGCAGCCTCGGCTGGATCCCCTCGCTCGGTCAGGCGGATCGCCGCGACCGCCTGGAGATCGCCGCCCTGGCCCGCGCCGCCAGCCCCGGGCGGGCGAAGGAGAACGCGGACGCCGCCCGCCAGGCCACCGAGCGCCTGCGCGTCGTCGCGCGCACCGGCCGCCTGGATGACCGGCATCGCGCCGGCGACCGCGGCCTCCAACCGGACCTGCACCGCAAGTGGCTGGCGGCCCGGGCGCTCCATCCCGACCTGGCGCTGGACCGCGCCTCGCGGGGGCGGCTGGTGGCCGTGCTGGGCGATGCGGACGCCGTGGACCGGATCCTCCAGTGGCGCACGCTCATCCCCAATCGCGCCTTCGACCTGCCGGACGTGCTGGCGGTTCCCTCGCAGCGGATCGTCCTGCGCGACGCGGGCGCCGTGGGACGGTGGCTGCGCTGGGCGGTGGGTCTTCCCCTGGCGCTGGCGCTGCTGCTCCACCTGCTGCTGCGCGCCCGCGCCCCCGATTGGGACCCGGTGCTCCTACCGGCCTTCGCCGCGCTGGGGGTGCTGGCCGTCATCGTGCTCTTCGCCGTGTCGCGCCCGTTGACGGATCCGCTGCTCCCCTTCTTCGTCCCGGGCATCCTCTTCCCGGAGTTCGTGCGCCAGGGCTTGGCGCTCTCGCTGGCGCTGGCGGGGGTCGCCGCCTGGCTGGCGCTCCCCCGGCGGGCGCACCGGCGGGCGCGCGAGGAGCTGCACCGGATCGCCGAGCACTTCTGGCTGTGGGGGGCGCTGGCGTTCTGCCTCCTTGCGGCGAACCTGGCCGCGGGGGTGATCGGCCGGCTGGGGATCTTCGGCTGGCTGCTGGTGGTCAGCGTGCCCGCCGGCGCCGCCGCGTTCTGCTTGCGGCGCCGCATCTCGCCGCCGGCGGCCGCCGTGATCGGCGCCGGCCTCGTGGTGATTCTCCTCGGCGCCCGGCTGCAGGCGCGCGGCTTCGGCGTGCTCTACATCGAGAGCGCCAAGCTGGCCCTGGCCCTCTTCCTCGCCGCCTTCGCCGCCCGCCACGATGCCCTGCTGCCCGACCACTTCCACCACATCCCGACCCCGGCCCTGCGCGCGGCGCTCTTCTGGTTCGCCGGGTGCTGCGCTCTCGTCGCCGCCACCGGCGACCTCGGCTTCCTCCTGGTGCTGTGGCTGCCGGCGGGCCTCCTCGCCTCCATCATGCTGCGGCGGGCCTGGCCCCTCGCCTTCTGCCTGGGGACCGTCGCCGCGGCGGGGGTGCTGCTGTACGCGGCCGCTCCGGCGCTGCAGGGCGCCCTCGGCTGGGATGTCGCCTTCCCCGAGCGCTGGCGCATGTTCCGCGACCCCTGGCACGGCGCTTCCGACCAGGCGGCCAACGCGCTCTTCCGCATCGCCTCCGTGCCGACGGTGTTGGCCGGCACCGGACTGGCGCGCGGCTTCCGTCCCGAGAGCACCGCCGACGTGCGCGACATCGCGCTGCCCTTCTACTTCGAGAACCTGGGCGCGCTGGGTCTGGCGCTGGTGCTGGGGATCTACCTGGTGCTGCTGCACCGGATGTTCGCCATCGGCGTCGGCGCGCGCGATGCCTTCCCGCGCTGGCTCGCCCTCGGGAGCGCCTGCATCCTCTCGGTGCAGAGCGCCTACGCCTTCGCCGCCAGCGCCAACTTGCTGCCGCTCACCGGCATCACCTCGGCGCCCCTCGCCAGCGGAGCGGCGGCCACCATCGGGATGGGGGTGATGGTGGCGGCCGCGATGGCGGCGGGCGCCGGGGAGTGGCGCCGCCCGGCGCGGTCGTTGGCGCGCTCCACGGGCTGGGTCTATGCGCTGGCGGGCGGGCTGATCGTGCTCACCTTCTTCCGCTACGCGCAGATCGCCCTGGCCGGCAGCAGCAGCGTCGCCTTGTTGACCTACGAGGGGCAAGAGGGGCGCGGCCGCCACGAGAACTCCCGGATCGGCGAGGCGGCCGGGGAGCTGCCATCCGCGGAGATCCTCTGCCGGCGTGACGGCACCTCGTGGGAGCCGGAGAACTTGATCGCGGCGGCGCGATCGGTGTCGGATGACTGGAGACCGGAGACCGGGGTCGGGCCGGATGCGGCCGGTCTCCCATCCCCGGTCTCCGGTCCGGCGTCCGTCCGGCGCTACCAGGACGGCCTGCCGGGAGAGGCGCTGCTGCCCGCGGTCGGCCTCCGCACGCCCTATGGCTGGGCGGAGGGAAGTGAGCGCGCCTGGGAGGATCTCCTGGGGGGCGTCTCCTCCGATAGCCTCAGCGTGCTGGATCCCCACGCCCGCTGGCGGCGGGCGAAGAAGGGTCTGCTGCAGCGCTGGCAGGCGTCGCACCACCCGTTCCTGGCGCCGCCGCCGCCGGAGGCGCCGGAGCCGCTCCGCCTCACGTTGGTGGCCTCGCTGCAGGAGGCCGCCTACCGGCGCCTGAAGGCCTACCTGGAGACGGTGGATCGGGCGCGGCCGCTGCCGGGCGGGCAACCGCGCCGCGGCGTGCTCGCCATCTGCGACGTGCGCACCGGGGAGTACCTCGCCGCGGCCCAGGCGCCCAGCTTCCAACCGAATGAGGCACTGGCGGACTGGCGGCGCCTGGATGACCTGCTGCACCGGCAGCCCTATGTGCTGGCGGACAACCTGCGGGGCACGCTGCGCGCGCCTGGCTCCGCGGCGAAGATCAACACCATCGCCGCGCTGCTGGAGGCGAAGCCCGCGCTGCGGGGGAAGCGCTACCTCTGCGCCCCGCACGTGACGCCGGGGATCTCGTGCATGGGCGGGGTGAACCACGGCTGGGTGACGCCCCTCCGCATCGTGCAGGTCTCCTGCAACCGCGGCGCCCTGCAGGCCGCGCGCGATGCGGGTTGGGTGAACCTGATGGCCGCCTACCAGCGTCAACAGTACCGGTTCGCCGATGCCGACCGCGCGCGCTTCGGCATCGTGCGGCCCGGCGAGGGAACGGAAGGGAAGGACCGGGGCGCCGAGGCGGACTTCCGGGAGTACCACCGGTTCATCGCCTTCGGCCAGGTGGTCGCCTGCAGCGTGGACGAGATGATGCGCTCCGCGTGCGCGCTGGCCAACGGGGGCCGCCTGGTGAGCCCCCACTGGCGCACCGCCGCACCGGTATGGGAAGCGCGCGTCTGGCGCCCCGAGGTGGCGGATACCGTCTCCTGGTGGCTGCTGGAGGTGGCCGGCCAGGGCGGCACGGCCTACCGGGTATGGGCGGGCGGGTCGCGCTATCCATCGAAGACCGGTTCGGCGCAGACGGGCCAGCCGGAGAGCGACGCCTGGTTCGTCACCTACGGGCCCTGGAACCCGTCGAAGGGCGTGCGCCCGCGCATCGCGATCATCGCCTGGGCGGAGCGCGTGGGATCAAAGGGCCGCCTGTTGGAGGGCACCGGGTCCGACATGGCGCGGCAGGTGGGGGTGCCGGCGTTGATGGCGGAGAGCCTGCGGACCGTCGGCAGGTGATGGTGCTTCAGGGCTGGTCGTCACGCTGGCACCTTCCGCTGGTCTGATCTCTGCCGGCCCGCTGCCCCTCCCCCCACCGGACCGGGTAGATGGTGACCAGGATACCGGCCCCGACCGCCGCCGCCTGCCGGACCGTCTCCGGCCGAAGCTCCGATCGGTACCGGGCTCCCGATTCGCCACTCTCATATCCGATGTCGAACGTTCGGGACACACACGCGTCCCAGACGCCGCGGGACTCTTCCGACAGATTACCTACCAGGTGGCAGAACCTGGCGACTGCACCATCAGCACTGAGATCCATGGCGGCCACCTCCAGCGTTGCCAGGTCGTATCCTCTCGCGCTTCCGTGGAAGAGCACAAACACCTCTTCGCCGAACTCGTCCAGGATCGGGGACAGGTCCCCCGCAGACTCCAGGTCCAGGTCGGTGTTGATGTATGCCGGTTCCATGCTCGTCTCCTGTGCCGTTCCCGGCGCTACGCCTTCTCAACCCGGGAAGCCGTCGCGCCCACCCACTCCGCCCCCGGCGCGCAGGCGCCTACTTCACCTTGGTCACCGGCTGGTCGAGGTGCGCGGGATTGGGCACCAGGCGCCGGCCGGTGCCATCCATATCGAGCTGCTGAACTACCTGGACGGGGAGCACCGAGCGCACCGCCCCGGTATCAACGAGCGCGTCCGCTTCGTAGGTGTGTACCTGGCTCTCGGGGAACGTCCCTCGCCGTGCCAGTGCCTCATCCACCGCGTTCGTCAGCTTGACCCTCGCACGTACCTCGCCCATCTCCGTCTCCTCACGGGTGCGGCCGTTGCCCGCACTGAACGCCCCCGGCGTGCGCCTCCGGCGCCATCCACGTCTGCACCCCGCTGGGGAGCCCGGGCCGTCAGTCGCCTGGCTGCTCTGCACCATTATACCCCGGTTCGGCTCGGGCGGCAACGAGTGCATTCGGGATGGATGGGCAACCGCCGTGCAGGACACCGTATGGACGCAGTGATTGGGAAGTGGTATGCTAGAGATGACGGCGCGACGGGGTGGTGTTCGCTGCTGCGCCACGCCGGGGAGAAACAACATGTCTGATCGAGCCTACCGCATGACTCTCCGTCAGCCCGCTACTCGCTGGGAGGACGCGCTTCCCAGCGGCAACGGGTCGCTGGGCGCCCTCGTCTACGGCAACATCCGGCGCGAGGTGGTGCTGCTGAACCACGAGGAGTTGTGGCTGCGCACCCCGCGACCGGAGCTGCCGGGTGTCTCGCACCACCTTCCGGAGCTGCGCGCGCTGCTGGCCTCGGGGCGCTACCGCGAGGCGGTTCGCTTCCTGGACTCGAAGCTGCGCGAACACAGGTACGCGGCCCGCCCCGATCCTTACCACCCCGC
>JACQGM010000232.1 GCA_016199585.1 Armatimonadota bacterium | reverse complement strand
GTGGAGAAGATGGTCGAGAGCCAGACGAACGAGACGGCGGACCAGGTTCGGCTCGCTTTCGCCGTCGGCGCCCGCAGCTACGTTATCTCCCTGAACAAGAGGGGCGACGTGGGCGGGCAGATCCGCATCACCGAGGCGGGCAAGTTGCTGGTGGACCGCGCGTTGACACGCGCGGTCATGCCGCAGAGCGGGCTGGCGCTCACTCCATAGCGGTTCGTATCCCTGGTGAAAGGAGGGAGCTACGAATGGAGAAGGTGAGAGTTGGGGTCGTGGGAATGGGCCGGGGCGGCTCTCTGGCCAAGTGGATGGTCGAGAGGATCCCCGAGTATGAAGTCGTTGCCGCGTGCGACAAGTCGCGCGTGCGAGTGGAGGCCAGGGCGTCGAGCATCGGCGCGCCGGATCTGAAGCTGTACACCGACCACAAGAAGATGCTCGCGGAGGAGAAGCTCGATGCCGTGATGGTGGAGACGGATCCGTGCAGCATCGCCGAGGTGGCGTGCGACGCGCTCTACTCCGGGCGGCACGTCATCTGCGACGTGCCCCTCTCCTACCGTCTGCGCGACTGCTGGGACATCGTCGTCGCCGTCGAGCGCACCGGCCTCAAGTTCCAGATGGGGGAGCAACTCCGCTACGCCAAGTTCGTCCACGAGTGGCAGCAGATGAACATGGCGGGGCGACTGGGGAAGATCCTGTACGTGGAGGGCCAGTACCACCACGATCTGCACGGCGGCTGGGTCTACTGGGATCCGGTGCAGGGCCGGTACTACAACATGGAGGCAGGGAAAGGGATTCCCGGGCTCCTGAAGAGCGACCGGATGCCGATGCACACCCTCGCCTACAACCCGCACGAGCTAAGCCCCATCCTGAAGATCCTTCAGGACAGGGTGAAGACGGTGTCGGCCATGGGCACCCGGCCGGAGAGCTACACCTACCAGATCTTCGACAGCCCCGATCTCGAAGTCGCCATCATGCGCACGGAAGGCGACACGATCATCCGCATCGTCAACGCCTTCGGGTGCCCGGTGGGGGGCCGGGGGCACTGGTACAGCCTGATGGGCACCAAGGGCCAGGTGGAGATGAAGCGCGCCGGATGGGACCAGGGCAAGGCGTGGTTCAAAGACGAGAACATGACGGACTACGCGGCGTTTGAAGACCCGGAGTGGACTCCCCGGGAACTGGTGAAAGAGGCGCTGGGCACCGGGCACGGGAACCTCGACTTCTACCCGATGTACCGCTTCGCCCGGGCGATCCTGGAGGACAAGCCCACGGACATGGATGTCTACCTGGCGGCGGAGGCGTCCGCTCCCGGCATCGTCGCCGGCATCTCCGTCGAGCATGAGGGTCTCCCCTTCGCGGTGCCGGACTTCCGGCCCGGGCCGCGGCGGAAGGCCGGAGAGTACCCGGCCACCTACAAGGCGAAGAGCCTCTACGGAGACATCGAGCGCGAGGGCGTGACCCACAACCCCAGGGAGGAGTAGGCACGCCCGGGGAAACTGGCGAGAGGAGGAGTCCCGGGTTCATCACGGATCCTCTGTGCAGGTCCGGGAGTATCGCCCGGGCTCCTCTCTCCCCGGGGCCGGGCCCTCGGGGACCCACCAACGGACGACGAGGAAGGGAACGACATGCACACTCATACCGCACTGATCGGTTTCGCGGCGGGAGCACTGGCGCTGGACCTGGCGATGTCCTCGTGCATCTTGAACGCCGCGGCCGCGGCCGGCCAGACGCCGGGATACGAAGAGGCTTACCGCGCAGGGAGCACCCTTTACACCCGGGTGGGCGGGAACTCGGCCAGCGTAATGGACTTTGCCGGGGCACGCCGGGAGTTCCGCCGCGCGCTGGAACTCGCCACGATGGACAACGAGAAGGCCGAAGCCCTGCTGGCGATCGGCCGCGCCTCACTCTCCGACGTGAACGAGACCGATTACGCCGCGATCCGCGGCGAGTACGCCAGGGTTCTGGCGCTTGTGACGCTCACTCCCCGGCAGCGCGCCGAGGCGCTGCTGGGAACGGCCGAGGCCTACCTGTCCGAGAAGAACTATCCGGCGGCGCGGGAAGCGTGCGCCCAGGCGCGCGCGGCCGCGGACGATCCCGTCTGGGCGGCAAGGGCGCAGATGCTCATCAGCAGGTCCTACCTGCAGGAGCGCAACTACCCGGTTGCCCGCCAGGAGTTCCAGCGGGTGCTCGGCATCGAGGGCGCAGAGGAACCTATGAGATGGGAGGCAGAGGGGATCCTGAGCGCCATTGACCTTCTGCCGCGGATCCGCACCGGCCATCCCCGCCTCTTCATCACCGACGAAACCTGGCCGGCGGTGAAACAGCGGGCACTGACGGCCGAGAAGGAGCGCTTCGACCAGATGAAGGCCAGGGTGGAGGCCATCTCCCTCGACGAGATCCCGCTGCGCAACTGGGGCAGCCCGGACCACGGCTCCGGGCAAGTGGGGATCATGGAGGCGGCCTTCGTCTACCGGGTGACCGGGGACCCGGTCACGCTGGAGAAAGTCCGGCGCATGCTGCGGGCGACGGTGGACCTCTTCCCTGAGCGCCGCATCGGCAACAGCGAGCGCGCTTACCCGCGCCTGGCGTGGCTGGCGGCGCTCGACTGGGTCTGGAACGACCTGCCGGCCCCCGAGCGGCAGTCCCTGGCGGAGGCGATGATCCGGCACGCCTGGACCATCGTCTCCGAGGACCGCACGAACGACGGGCACTATGTGATGGTGTGGCCGCACTACTACATGCCATGCACGCACGCCTACGCCGGCATCGCCCTGCTGGATCCCGAGGGCGACGACGTGGCGCAGGTCCGGGTCGTGACGCTGCTGGGAATCGGCCTCAAGCAGCACCAGGACCGCTACGCCAAGCTCATCCGCAGAGCCGGCGACGACAGCGCCTGGCAGGGCAACCTCGACTATGACTTCGGCGAGGTGCCCACCCAGCAGTTCGC
>JACQGM010000219.1 GCA_016199585.1 Armatimonadota bacterium | reverse complement strand
TGGGGGTGTGGGGGTGTGGGGGTGTGGGGGTGCGGGGGTCGGCTCTGGCCCGCGGGCCGATCAGTCACGCCAGCTTCCACGCCCTGGTCCTCTCGTACCCCCGCACTCCCATACTCCCATACCCCCGCACTCCAACACACCCCTGCCCCCACCCCCCCACACACCCCAGCCCCCACACCGGCCCCCAGCCGCTCCAGGTCTCTCACCGCGCGCTCGGGGCGCGAGAAGCCGCGCGAGACGAGGTACTGGCGAAGGCGCTGCCGGGCCGGTTCGGTATCCAGGGCGAGGAGCAGCTCCCCGAGGCCGGCCGGCACGTCGGCTTCGCCGGGGAAGGGGTCGAAGAAGTGGCGGCGGTGGAAGGCACGCACGGTGCCGGTGCGGCGGCGGTATTCAGTGATGAGCTCGGCGCCCGGATCGCGGCTCCAGACGCGGGGCAGGCGCCGCGCCAGGCGTCGCAGGTCGTCTTCCGCCGCGGGGAGGCAGCGGACGGCCCGCTCATCCATGATCTGCAGGCGGTGCTCCACCACTCGCAGGAACTCGTACGCCTCCCGGATCGCGTGGTGCTCTCCGGCATCCAGCACCCCGGTGCGCTCCAGGGCCGCGAGGCCATCAAGGGTGTTTCCGGTCCGCAGCTCGGGGCGCCGGCCGCCGAAGAGGAGCTGGAGGAGCTGCACCGTGAACTCGATGTCGCGGATGCCGCCATAGCCATCCTTGACGTTGGTGTATCGCTCCCCCGCCACCTCCGTGCGCGCCTCGATGCGCAGCTTGTTGACCCGCAGCTCCTCGACCAGCTCCGGGTCCACCGCCGGCCGGTAGACGTGCGGCTCGATCAGGGCGTGGAAGTCCGCGCCCAGGGCGGCGTCGCCGGCGACGAAGCGGGCCTTCAGCAGCGCCTGGCGCTCCCAGTGGTCCATCGCGTTCTCGTAGTACTCTCGGTAGGCATCGAGCGATCGGACGAGGGGACCGACCTGCCCCTCGGGGCGCAAGCGCATGTCCACACGGAAGACGTAGCCCTGGGCCGTCGCGCGGGAGAGCGCCTGGATGACCCGCTCGCCGATGCGATGAGCGGCCTCAACGTGCCGGGCGCCCCCGCGGTAGACGAACATCAGGTCAATATCGGAAGAGTAATTCAGCTCGCGCCCGCCCAGCTTGCCCATGGCGATGACGGCGAACTCCAGGCCGTCGGCCGGGCCGGAGCGGCGCTCGGTCTCCGCCCGGGCGATGCGGCAGGCTTCTGTTACCGCAGCATCGGCGAAGGCCGACAGCTCGGCGACGACTTCCTCGAACGTCGCCAGGCCGATCACGTCGCGCACGCCGATGCGGAGGATCTCCCGCCGCTTGGCCCGGCGCAGGGCATCCAGCCGCCCCTCGTAGGTGCGGAAGGGCGCCACCGCGCGCGCCACCTCGGCCCGCACCTCCTCGGGGGCGCGCGGGGGGGCCAACGCGTCGGCCTCGACGAGGAACTCGTAGTAGGAGGGATCCCGGCAGAGGATGTCGGCGAAGTACTGGCTGGCGGCGAAGACGCGCAGCAGGCGCGCGAGGAGGCGCTCGTCCTCGGCCAGCAGCCGCTGCACGGAGAGGCTGTATCCGAGTTGGGAGAGCCAGCGGTCGAAGTTGCCCAGGGCCATGTCGGCATCGGCGCAGGCCGGCAGGTGGGAGAGGAGCAGGCGGGCGAGGCGCTCGAAGGAGGCGGGGTCGGGCGCGGCACGGAGCAGGCCGGCGAGGGTGCGCCGCGCGCCGTCCGCGTCGCGCACGCCCGCCGCGGCGATGTCGAGCCCGAAGGCTTCCAGGTCCGCGTCCATATCGCCCCTTCCTGGAGGCATTATCTCAGAATCCGGGGAGCGTGGCAATACGTCCCCCTGCAGGAAGCGCCTTTTCATTCAGCCGGGGCCGGCGGACCGGGCATCGGAAATACCCGTCTCGTGGGCTTGCAGCCGACCGTCCTGCCGGACGGGGCGAGAGTTTCGGGCGTCCGCGAGGACGCTCAGCGGCGCCGCGCCGCTCGCCAGACGGGTATTTCCAATGCCCGGCGCCTGAATGGAAAAGCCCTGCCCCGCAGGAAGCGCCGAAGCCGACCGCGAACACACTGGGGGGAGCCGCCGCGGTGAGAGGAGAAAGAGCAGCATGGAATATGGTACCCTGGGCCGCCAGGGCGTGAAGGTTTCACGCCTCTGCCTGGGCACGATGATGTTCGGGGGCGCCACCGGCGCCGAGGAATCCACGCGCATCATCCATCGTGCCCTCGACGCCGGCATCAACTTCATTGATACCGCCAACATGTACAACGCCGGCGAGTCCGAGGTCGTCATCGGCAAGGCGATCCGGGGCCGCCGGGATCGCGTGGTGCTGGCCACCAAGGTGAAGAACGCGATGGGCGAAGGCCCGAACGACGCCGGCCTCTCGCGCTGCCACATCCTCAACGAGGTGGAGAACAGCCTGCGCCGCCTCGGCACCGACCATATTGACCTGTACTACCTGCACGCGCCCGACTACGATACCCCGATGGAGGAGAGCCTGACGGCGATGAATGACCTGGTGCGCCAGGGGAAGGTGCGCTACATCGCCTGCTCCAATTACTACGCCTGGCAGGTGTGCGAGGGCCTCTGGATCAGCGACCGGCGCAACCTGGCCTCCTTCGCCTGCGCGCAGCCGCTCTACAACATCGTCAACCGCGATGCCGAGGTGGAGCTGCTCCCCCTGTGCCGGGAGCGCGGCCTGGGAGTCGTCACCTACAGCCCCCTGGCGCGCGGCGTCCTCACCGGCAAATACCGGCCCGGCGAGGCGCCGCCCGAGGGATCGCGCGCGGCGCGGGGCGACCGGCGCATCCGCGAGGCAGAGCTGCGCGAGGAGAGCTTCGTCGCCTCTCAGGAGGTGGCGGCGCTCGCGCGCGAGAAGGGGTGCGCGGTCTCGCGGCTCGCGCTCGCCTGGGTCATCGCCAACCCGATCATCACCAGCGCCATCCTCGGCCCGCGCACGATGGAGCAGCTCGAGGACAACCTTGGCTGCCTGAGCGTGGTCATCACCCCGGAAGATGAGGCCGCCATTGACCGCGTGGTGCCTCCGGGCGAGCACACCGGCAAGGGTTACAACGACCCGGCCTACCCGGTACGCGGCCGCCCGGTGCCCCGCGCCGGCTCGTAGTCGCCCGGCAACCCCGGTGGGGAGGAGAACAGGCGGAAGATGAAGGAAGTGGCTTGCCTGAACGGGCGGATGCTGCCGCTGTCGGAAGCGCGGATACCGGTGGATGATCGCGGCTTCCTCTTCGGCGACAGCGTCTACGAAGTGGCGCGCACCTACGGCGGGCGCATCTGGGCGCTGGATCGCCACCTCGCCCGCCTGCGCCGCAGCCTGGCTGCAATCGCCATCGAAGGCGCTGACCTCGACGCGCTGCGCGCCGACATCCTGGAGGCCCACCGCCAGTCGGAGATCGAGACCGCCGTGATCTACATCCAGATCACGCGCGGCGTGGCGCCGCGGTCGCACGTGCCCGACGGGGCGATGACGCCCACGGTGCTGGTGACCGTTCGCCCGCTCGGAGGGCCGGGGCCGACCTCCCGCCCCGACGAAGGCGTCCGCGCCCTCCTGATGCCGGAGGCGCGCTGGGCCCGGCGCGACATCAAGTCCACCAACCTGCTCCCCAACATCCTCGCCAAGCGCGAGGCGCGCTCGGCCGGCGCCTTCGAGGCGATCTTCACCACCGACGACGGCTGGATCACTGAGGGATCCAGCTCGAACGTCTTTGTGGTGCAGGCCGGGACGGCGCGCACTCCGCCCAAGGGCGCGCACCTGCTGCCCGGCATCACCCGCGACCTGGTCATCGAGATCACCCGCGACGAGGGGATCCCCCTGGAGGAGGCCCTCGTCTCGCGCGCCGACCTTTTCGCCGCCGACGAGGTCTTCCTCACGGGCACCGGCGCGGAGGTCATCGGCGTGGTCCGCATCGATGAGGAGACCATCGGATCGGGCCGGGTGGGCCCGGTCACGCGGCGGCTGCTGGACGCCTACCACGAGTGGATCGCGGCCGGGCGCGACGGGCTGCGTGAATAGAGGCGAACCAATGTGTTCGCCCCGGAACGCTCAATCACCCTCGTGCAGAGACGGGGCACGGAGCAGGACGGGGCGGGTGGCCGCCGGCCCTGCCGGTGGCGCACCCGCCGCGCCGCAGGAGAAGCCCTGCCGCACGGCGAACAGTTAGGCGGCAGAGTACCATGTTGCCGGGAAGCACGAGTTCTGGTGATGGCGACACCCAAGCGGCGAAGCCTGCCGCTGCACCTGCGGCTTGCGATCCTCTGCGCGGGGGCGGCCTTGCTCCTGGCGGCCGGCCTGGTGCTCGTCGTCGCCCGCCACACCGCCGATGAAGCCCGCCAGCAGATGCTCTCCTCCCTGCAGAGCTCCGCCCGCATCGGCGCGCTGCAGATGGCGCAGGTGCTCCTGCAAGTGGAACAGGAAGGGCGGTCCCTTCTCCGCGCGGCGCCCGCCGGGAATCCGGCTCACCTGCGGCAGGCGCTCGCCGCCCTCCTCCGACACGACGACCGCCTGGCCGGCGCGGTGGTGCGGCGGCCAGGCGGGGGCATCCTGCTGGCTGTGCCTTCCCACGCCGCCGGCGCGGTGCCGAGGGGTGAGCCCGAGACGCCGCCCCTGAGCGTCGGCCGCCCGCTGCCCGCCGGCAGCGACCGGCCCGGCACCGTGCCGATCACCCTCTACGGCAGCGGCGCGAGCGAGGGGCGTGCCCTGGTACTCCTCCTGCGCCGGGATGCCCTGCAGCACGCCCTGGCGATGACGGCCGCGATTGACGTGGAGGTGCAACTGCTGGACCTGCGGGCGGCCGGGAACCAGCCGCCACGCGGTCCCCTGCACGCCGAGCGCCTGGCCGGCCGCCGCGCGGCGGCGGCGGTCACGCCCTGCCGGCCGCAGCCGTCCGGCCTGGTGGCGGCGGTGCGCGTCGCGCGGGCGCCGTGGGCCGTCCTGGCGCAGACCCCGAACGCGAGCGTGGCAGAGGCGGCCCGGCGCACGGTGGGACACCTCCTGCCCTGGGCTGGCCTGGCCATCCTGCTGGCGGCGGGCGCCGGCGTCGCCACCGCACTCTGGGTCAGCCTCCCGCTGCGCCGCCTCACGGCGAGCGTCGAGCACATGGCCCGCGGCACCCTCACCGAGCCGACCGGCATCCACCGCGGGGATGAGGTGGGGCAGCTCGCCGCCGCCTTCGACCTGATGGCCGACGAGCTGCGCCGCCGGTGGGACGACAACCGCGAGCTCTACGAGCGCGAGCGTCGGCGCGCCCGCCTCCTCCAGGCCCTGGAAGAGGTCGCGCACGCGGTCAACTCCACCCTCAGCCTCGACCAGGTGCTCGAAACGATCGTGCGCCGCGGCTCGCAGCTCATCGGCGTCCAGGCGTGGGCGATCACCCTGGTGGACGAGCGCGGTGAGCTGCGCCTGCGCTATGCCAGCGGCTTCAGCGACGAGTTCCGCGCCCGCCTCCCGGGCCTGCTCGTGACCGACCGCGCCGCGCGGCGCGCCCTGCGCGAGCAGCGCGTGATCACCATCCACGACCCCGCCGCCGAGTCGGAAGCGCCCGAGGTCTGGCGCAGCGAGGGGATCGTGGCCCTGGCGTGCGCCCCGATGACCCTCGAAGGGGAGGTCATCGGGAGTCTGGACACCTACAGCAAGGAACAGGCTGTCTTCACCGATGAGCAGCTTCAGACCCTGGCGGCGCTCGCCGCCCAGGCGGCGACCGCCCTACACAACGCGCGCCTCTTCGAGGAGAGCGAGCGCAAGACCCGGGAGGTGCAGTCCTCGTTCCGGCGCATCGGCGCGGCCCTCGCCTCGGGGCTGCGTCTGGATGACACCCTGGCGCTGATCGCCGAGCTCGCCTGTGAGATGCTGCACGCCGACGCCTGCCTGATCCGCCTCCTGGACGAGAGCAGCGGCGAGCTGGCCGTGCGCGCGACCTACGGCCTTGCCGCCGGCGAGCTGGCGCGCACGCACCTGCGGGCCGGCGAGGGCCTCGGAGGGCACGTCGCCTACGCCGCCACGCCGATCGCCGTGGCGGACCTGACGAAGGACCGGCGCACGGTGGGAGTGCCGCCGGGGTCGGGGATCCGCGCCTATCTCGGCGTGCCGCTGCACGCCAAGTCACGCCCCATCGGGGTGCTCGCGGTCTTCAAACGGCGCCCGTACCAATTCGCGAAGGAGGAAGTGGACCTCCTCTCCTCGTTCGGGGCGCAGGCATCGGTGGCCCTGGAGAACCGGCGCCTCTATGAACAGGAGAGCCAGATCGCCCACACCCTCCAGCGCAGCCTGCTGCCGATGGTGCCGCGCGCGCTCCGGGGAATGGCGCTCGGCGAGCTCTATCTCCCCTCGCGCCAGGAGATGGACGTCGGCGGCGACTTCTACGACCTCTTCAGCCTGGAGCACGGGCGCGTCGGCGTGGTGATGGGCGACGTGTGCGGCAAGGGCCTGCGAGCGGCGGTCTATACCGCCATGGCCAAGTACGCCATCCGCAGCTACGCCCTCGACAACCTGACGCCCGTGGAGGTGATGCGCAAGACCAACCGCGCGCTCTGCCGGCAGATCACCGACGACAGTCTCTTCGTGAGCATGGTCTACGCAGTGGTGGACGTGCCCGGCATGAGCCTCTCTCTTGCCAGCGCGGGGCACCCTCCCCCGGTACACCTCGCGCGCGCCCGGGGCACCACCCGCTTCATCGAGGCCGAGGGTCCCCTGGCCGGCCTGCTGCCCTATGCCCGCTACGCGGAGGCGCGCGTCGCGCTCAGCCCCGGAGACATCCTCTTCCTCTATACCGACGGGATCACCGAGGCGCGCCGTGATGGTGACGTATGGGGCGCCGATGCGCTCGGCTGCTCCGTGGCGGCGCACGCGGCGCTCTCCGCCCCGGAGCTGGTGCGCGCCGTCTACGCCGATGCCGAGCGCTTCGCCGGCGACGCCCTGCGCGACGACGTGGCCCTCCTGGCGATCAAGGTGCTCGGGCCGGAGGGGGAGTAGGGCGTGGCAGGATGGGGAACGCCGGGCACGACCGGTGACGCGCGCGGCTCCTTCTCATTCGTCACGGGGCGTCGGAGCGCGCGGCGCCGTCGCTTGCGCTCCCGACCAACTCATCGGCGCGGCCCAGGCGGGCGGCCATCTCCACGAGGATGGCGCGGACGATGGCGGGGTTCTCGCGCAGGATCACCTCGAAATTGTCCTGCGAGATCGCGACGAGGCGCGTGCCGGGGGCGGAGACCGTGGCGGTCGCCGTGCGCGGGGCGCCGGTGAGCATGGACATCTCGCCGAAGTAGCTGCCGGCGCGCATCACGGAGAGGGTCTCCCCGGCGCGAGTGAGCGTGACGGCGCCGGAGAGCACGCAGTGCATCTCGCGGCCGGGATCTTCCTCGCGGAAGAGGATGGTGCCGGGGCGATATTCGGTGACGAACCGCCGGAGCAGGGGGCTGAGGCCGGGGTCCGGGCCGCCTGCGCCGGAGAGGAGGCCGCGCAGGAGCAGCGCGTCGCGCCGCTCCAGGTTGGCCATCACCTCGGCGCCCAGCAGCAGCACTGCGAAGGAGTAGTAGACCCACACCATCAGCAGGAAGACCGCCTTCATCGAGCCGAAGGCGAAGCCGTAGTCCGGGTTGAAGCGGAGCATCAGCTCGAAGGCGGGGCGGATGAGCGCCAGCAGCAGAGCGGTCGTGACGGCGGCAGCGAGGACGGAACCGCGCCCGGGGCGTCCCGGCGCAAAGGCGCGATAGAGGAAGGCGAGCACGAGCGTCGCGGCCAGCAGCGGCGCCACCGTGCCGAGGAGCGGCTTCAGCAGCCCCAGGTGGCCGAGCACCCGCTTCTCGGCGATACTATAGGCGACCCGGGCGGCCACCAGGAAGAGGAGCAGCGCCAGCAGCGAGAGCGCCGCGCTCACGTCCACGAGCTTGGCCTTGAGGAAGGGGAGCCGCTGCTCGGTGCGGAAGACGCGCAGGAAGGAGCGGCGGATCGCGGCGGCGAAGGGCGTGATCGCCCAGAGGAGGAGCACGATGCTCACCGCCCCCCAGGCGTGCCCCTGCGAGAGCGCCCGCGCATCTTTGAGCACGGCGTCGGCGAACCGAGGCGCCCCCCGGCTCAGGATGTCCTCCAGCCCGGCCACCGCCGCTTCCGAGGCGAACATCACGCGGCTGGTGACGATCAGCAGCAGGAGCAGCAGCGGCACCAGGGCGAACGCCCCGTAGTAGGCGAGCGTCGCCGCCGTCTGCGTGCCGTCGTTCCGCACGAAGGAGCGCAGCGACTCCGGGACGACCAGCCGCGCCACGGCCCATGTCTCAGCCAATCGGTGGTGCGGTCTCATCGTCGGTAGAGCCGTAGGGGCGAAGCACTCTGCTCGTCCGACGAGCAGAGTGCTTTGCCCCTACTTTCCTTTCAGGCGGGCCGCGATCTCGTCCCACCACTCCGCCGGGCCGCCGTGCTTCCCGAGCATCGTCTCCAGGTCTTCCGGATTGTGGCAGTCCGAGCCGGCGGTGGAGAGGAGACCCCGCTCGACGCACCAGGCGCGGTAGACGGGGGCCATCTCCGGGGGCACGGTGACATGCGCGCACTCCACGCCGTCCAGCCGGCACTCGTCCCGCAGGGCCTCCATGCGCGCGCGGTCGCCGCCGGCGAAGTAGCCGTGGGGGTGGGCGATCACCACGAGAGCGCCCGCTTCCTTCACCGCCGGCGCGACGCGGGCGACGGCCGGGCAGGGCGGCGTGGGGCGGGCCCTGCGCGCCCTGGCGAGCACCTGCGAATACTCCTCCGGGGTCTGGATGAACCCGCGCTCGAGGAAGTAGTGGCGCTGGATGCCGTTCTTCACATGGGTGAAGCCCTGCCGCCGGATCGCCTTCTCCGGCCGGTAGGAGCGCAGCAGCGCCTCGCGGTGAGCATCGGTGTAGTCGAAGCCGATCGCCTGCATCCCGGCGCAGAGGGCGGCGCCGAGGGCCCGCTGCCACTCGTGGTACTCCTCCAACACGGCGGCGAGGGATGCCGGCGGCTCGCGCGGAAGGCCGTAGCAGAGGAGGTCCACCCCGCCGATGGCGGTGGTCACGGTCAGCTCCGCGGAGGGGATCCAGGTGATCTCGGGATACCGCGCCGCCGCCGCAGCCGTCTCGGAGAAGGAGTCGATCACGTGGTGGTCGGTGATCGCCAGGCGGAGGATGCCCCGCTCGCGGGCGGCCCGGAACACCGCCTCCACGGGCGACTCGGCGTCGTAGCTCCACCCGGTGTGGAGATGGAGGTCATAGAGTGCATGTTCTTCCATGTTGAGACCCGTCACGCAGGCTTGTGGGGGTGACGCAGTGCGCTCGACGAGCGGAATGCGTCGCCCCTACGACGGTCGCAGCGCCTTGAGCTGAGGGCCGCGCGGCTTGGCGCCGACCGCCTGCATCAGCGCCTTGATGTAGCCGAGGGCGTAGGCCCGCGAGGCGAGGGAGGGCTGCTGGGTGTCGCCCGCGATCCTCGGCCAGTGGTCCGGCATCAGGGCGTAGCGGTAGCCCGTCTCGTGGTAGACCTTCATCGCCGCGTACATGTCGGTGTCGCCATCGTCAATGAAGACCTCGTCGTACTTCGGGCAGGAGCCGCGCACGTTGCGGAAGTGGACGTGGTGGATCTTGTCGCGCTCGCCGAAGTAGCGGATCATGCCGATCACGTCGGAGCCAGCCTGCTCGGCAACGGTGCCCTGACAGATGTTGAGGCCGTGCGCCGGGCTCGGGCGCAGTTCCAGCACGCGCTTCATCCCCTCGAAGTCGGCCAGGATGCGCGCCTCCCCCTTCAGGTACGGCTTCTGCGGCGGGTCCTGCGAGTGGAGCGCCAGGCGCACGCCGGCGGCCTCGGCGGCGGGCACGATGCGCTGCACGAACCAGTCCAGGCGCTCCCACATCTCATCCGGGCCGACGCCGAACCCCGGCTCCGGCTGTTCGTCCTTGATCCGCTCGAAGTCGAAGCGCGAGATGGTGGCGCCGCCCCGACCCCAGGGGCCGCGGATGCGACCCCAGACGTCAATGATGCTCCAGGTCCACTCAATCACCGGGATGCCGCACTCGCCGCAGACGCGGATCGTGTTGCAGACGTCCTCGATCTCGCGCTCCCGCTCCGGCCGGCCGAAGCGGGTATTCCAGTATTGCGTCTCGCGCCCCTGGGGGAGCAAGAAGACATCGAGGGTCAGGTCGAACCGCGCCAGCCGGTCCTGGAGGCGCCGCAGCTCGTCCTTGGGCGGGACGCCGCACCCTTTCGGGGGCATCAGCCTCGACCCGCTGATCTTGACGCACTCGACGCCGAGCTGCTGCAGGAACTGCATGAACTCATCGGAGAAGTCGCTCAACTCATCGCACAACTTCATCGGAAAAGGACCTCCCGGCGCCGCCTCGCCAGCGCCTTGTCCCGGTTCGAGAGGGGAGGGGGCTTCTCCTGCCGGCTGGCGTGCGGTTCCCCGGCAGGAGCGCGCTCTCGCCCGGCGAATGCTCTCCCTGGAGACCTGGGCAGGATGGCGGACCGAAGGGGCAGATCGCGCACCCCCGTGACGAGACCGGGTCGTGTAGGGGCGGACCGCGTGTCCGCCCGGCGCCGCGAGTGCGCCACACCCGGGCGGACACGCGGTCCGCCCCTACACGGAAATTGCCCTTTCACTCCGGCGAGCTGCTTGGCTGGCGTTTCAAGGGCGGACGCACGCGCCCCCGGCCGGCCAGGGCGAACACGTTGGTTCGCCCCAAAGATGGGTGAGTGCCCCGGGGGAAGCGGGTTCCGGGCGGTGCCTCACGGCGTCGCGGCAGGTCCCGGCTGGCCCTCCCAACCACCGACTCTGTCATCCTGAGCGCA
>JACQGM010000225.1 GCA_016199585.1 Armatimonadota bacterium | reverse complement strand
TCACAGGGGCCCGTGCGCAATCTGCCCCTTCAGTCCGCCATCCTACTGAGCCGCAATACCGTTCGGATAGCGGTGAGCATGCGCCTGTGAGCCACTCGGCACGGAAGAGCGCATCAGACACGGCGCTGTCGGCGGCGCCCGCGCACTCGCGGCACGCCCCCGCGCGCGCCCGGTCTGCAGCAGCCGCAGTACCGCCCGACGCGAGACGCGCAGCAGACGCGCCGCCTCCTCGATAGTGTAGCGTGCGTTCGACTGAATGGTGAGCGATTCCTGCCGTTCCTCGTTCTCCCACAGTGCCGATCATAGCACAGAAGGCGCCGCAGGGCAACAGGGTCGGTTGACGTTCAGCATCTCCCTGGCGCTCTCGGAAGAAGCGGCGCTTGCAGGAGAAAGGAGCGCGCGTTGGCGAACGGTATAGAGTCGAGCGGGGCGTGCAGCGAATCCAGGCGCCGCGGCTCGCCCTTGACACCCGTGAGGAGCATTTCGCCATGAGCGAGGAGAGAGGCCAGCGGTTCGCGTTCGGCATCGCGGAGTCGGCCATCGCCGAAGCGGGGCAGGTGCCGCTCGACGCCCTCCACTTCGACGTGGACGCCATCTGCCGCGCCTACGACAGCATCAAGCCGGTGGCAGAGCGGCTGGGGGTCCCCCCGCCGGCGCCGCACGTCGCGGGCTTCTGCTGCGCGCCGCTGGCGGGGCTGGGCGCCCGCATCCTCTTCCCGAAGGGGTCCGAGCCCTTCGTCCTCCCGATCCTCCAATCACCCGAGGAGATCGACGCGCTGGAGGAGCCGGAGGACTACCTGGCGTCGGAGCTCACCCGGCAGCGACTGGCGCCGGCGCGCGAGCTGCGCGGCGATTGAGGTGTCCTACCCGGCCGCCGATCGCCGGCAGCCGGGCCAGACCGGACGCGCCCTGCGGGCCAGAGATCCGCGGGCGCGGGCCCCGATCTGAACTGAAACCGGAAGGTATCCTATGGACAATGAAGGCTCGCGGAAGGCGCCCCGGGACGCCGGGTGGCAGCGCACCCTCTACGCTTCCGTCGCGGCGCAGTTCCTGGTGAGCGCCGGCATCGGCTTCGTCTTCCCCTTCCTGCCCTTCTTCATCAAGACCCTGGGCGTGCAGAGCGAGCAAGAGGTGCGCCGCTGGACCGGCTACATCTTCGCCGCCAACGGCATCACGATGTGCATCTTCGCCCCGATCTGGGGCGCCGTGGGCGATCGCTACGGGCGCAAGCTGATGGTGCTGCGCTCGATGCTGGCGATCGGCGTCTTCATCGTCCTCATGGGCTTCGTGCGCAAGCCGTGGCAGTTGTTCGCGCTCCGCATGGCCCAGGGCACGCTCTCGGGGACGATCTCGGCGAACATGGCGATGGTGTCGAGCACGGTGCCGACCGCCCGGCTCGGCTTCGCGATGGGCCTCATCTACGTCGCCGCCGACGCGGGCCGCGTGCTCGGGCCGACCGTCGGCGGGGTGCTGGCCGACACGGTCGGGTTCCGGGTCACCTTCTGGCTGGCGGGCGCCTTGCCGCTGGCCGGCGCGCTGCTCATCGGGCTCCTCGCGCTCGAGCCGCCGCTACCATCGAAGGAGGCCGCCGCCGGCGTCGCAGCCACCGGCGCGACGTTCTTGAAGCTGCTGACGATCAGCGGCGTGGCGGCGGTGATGCTGGTGCTCTTCCAGACGAGCTTCGCCGGCTCCATCGCCCAGCCGCTGATGCCGCTCTACGTGGCCGGGCTGCGCGGCACGGAGGAGCGGGCGGCCAGCGTCACCGGGGGCATCATCTCCGGGCAGGCGATCGCGGCGCTGCTGGCCACCGGCTACCTGGGTAAGATGAGCGACCGCTGGGGGCACCGGCGCATGCTGCTCGTGGGGACGTCGGCGGCCGCGTTCCTCCTCTCCCTTCACGCGTTCGCCCGCAACCTGGTGGACCTGACGGTCCTCCGCACCCTGATGGGGTTCACCTCGGCCGCGATCATGCCCAGCTCCAGCGCCCTGATCCGCAGGCTGGCGCCGCCGGAGAGCATCGGCAAGGCATTCGGCCTCTCGCAGTCGGTGCGCTCGATGGGGCACGTGCTGGGGCCGCTGACCGGAGGCTTCATCTCCGCCCGGGTGGCCGGGATGATGGGCCTGCGCGTCCCGTTCCTCCTGGCGGGAACGATGATGGGGTTGGCGGCGGCGGTCCTCGCCTGGCAGGTGCGCGCGGCGCGCAGCGCGCGAGCGGCGGAAGCGGAGCGGGCCACGGCGGATACCATCAAGGGGAGAGCGTAGCCGCCCCGTGCCACTGGCGAACCGACGAGCGACGCACCGGGACCTGCCCGGACACCAGCGCGCGTTCATTCCTGGCGGGCGCTTCTCCTGGATGCTCCTCAGGGGTTCGCTGTTCGCAGGGTCATTCGTGTCAGCCCTTGCCACTCCGAACTCGCAACTCAGGACCTCTCAAGCGTTCGCCTGGGCGATGATGAGCGCGATGTCGTCGTGGGAGAAGCCGGAGGTGAAGTCGGCTATCGCCGCGTGGATGGCATCGGCCACGGCTTCGGGGCCGCACGGCGCGTTCTCCGCCAGAACATCTTCCAGGCGCTCGATGCCGAAGAACTCCGGTCCCGAGCGCGCCTCGGTGACACCGTCTGTGTAGAGCACCAGCATGTCCCCCCGCTCGATGCGCACGGCGTCGCAGTCGAACGAGGCATCGCGGAAGGCGCCCACGGGCGCGCCGGTGCTCCCGAGGCGCACGGCGCGGTTCGGGTCGCGGCCGCGGACGACGAGGGCGGGCGGGTGGCCGGCGTTCACGTAGCGCATCACGCCGCCGGCCGGGTCGTAGATGCCGAGGAACATCGTGATGAAGACCTCGTGCGCTCCGTAGGCGAAGAGCGCCACGTTGAGCCGGGCGACGGCATCCGCGGGGTCCGCGCGGTCGAACGCGAAGGCCCGCAGCATGTACTTGCCCATGGCGGCGTGTACGGCGGCGGCGACACCCTTGCCGGAGACGTCGGCCATGAGCAGGCCGATCCGCCCGTCGGGGAAGCTGAAGATGTCGTAGAAATCGCCGCCCACCTGGGCCTCGGTGAGGGCGGCGTAGTAGCGCGCCGCGAGTTGGAGCCCACCCGTGCGCGCCGGCACCGGGGGCAGGAAGGACTTCTGCAGCGCCTCCGCCACGTTGCGCTCGCGCTCGAAGGCCTGCGCGTTCTGGATCGCCACGGCGCCCTGAATCGCCACCGCCTCACAGAGACGCATGTCGCGCGCCGTCACCGGGCAGGGCCGGTCGGGCGTGTAGACGAGCGCCGCCCCGACGGCCTGCGCGCCCACAACGAGCGGCACCACCAGCGCCGAACGGGCGTGCCACGTCTGCAGAAACGCGCGGGCGGAGTCGGCCTCAACATCAGGCGCCGCGATGAGAACGGGGCGCCCGCCCTCGATCGCCTCTCCCACCAACCCGTTGAGGCGCAGCAGGTCGGTTCGCATCTCCTCGAAGAACGCCGTCTCGTCTTCGGTGATGCCGTGGGCGATCCCCGAGGTCAGGCCGTGCTCGCCCTGGAGGAAGATGAGGCAGCGCGCGCACGCGGTCACCTCCGCCAGCGTCTGGGCGGTGATCGCCAGGCGGTCGCGCAGGTGGAGCTTGGAGACGAGCGCCTCGGCGACGCGGAAGAGCGTCTGAGCCTCCCGGGTCGAGCGGCGCTCGCGGGCGTGCAGGCGCGCGTTCTCCAGCGCCAGGGCCGCTCGGTCGGCCAGCACCGAGGCGAGGCTCAGGTCTGCCGCGCTGAACCGCTGCCCATCCCGAGCGTGGATCTCCACGGCCCCGATCGTCTCCCCCCGCGCTCTCAGCGGCAGGGCCATGCGGACGGCATCCTCATCGTCCGGGAGGAGCAGCGGACGGCCCCCCGCCAGCGCCCGCCGGGCATCCTCGCCCGAGGCGCCGCCCGTGGTGACCAGCGGCTGAGGGGCGCCCTGTTCCTCGTCGGCCAGCGCCAGCGCCCCCGCCCGCCCCCCGACGACCGCGACCAGGCGCTCCAACAGCCTTTCAGGGAGAGCGTCCGGCTCCAGGGTCTGCAGCGCCACGTCGCTGACCGATTGCAGCGCGGTGAGCGTGCGCATCAGGCGCTCGTTCTCCCGCGCCAGGCGCTGCTTCTCGGCCTGCTCGCGGATCACGGCCGTGATCTGCGGCACCTCGAACGGCTTCAGCACGTAGGCCGACGCGCCCTCGTTGAGCGCCTCGATGGAGCTGTCCACGGAAGCGTAGGCGCTCACCATCACGCAGGCGATCTCCGGCTGCAGCGCCTTCAGCCGCCGGAGCAGCTCCGTGCCCGAGAAATCGGGCAGCATGATGTCCAGGAGCGCGATATCGAAGTGGTGGTGCCGCGCCAGCTCCAACGCCTCCGAGGCGGTGGCTGCCGTCTGCAGGGCGTACCCCTGGTCTTCCAGGATGTCGGTGAGAGTCAGCCGGGCGCCTTCCTCGTCGTCCACGATCAGGATGTGGATCTCAGCCGCGGCCGCCGCGGCCTTCTCGCGCACCGTCTGCAACGTCATCCCTCCCGGCGGAAACACACCTCACGGCCGGTGCCCGCTTTGCCGAACCGGCCGCCGTCGAACACCAGGGCGCCACGCACCCACACCTTCACCGGCCAGCCGCGCAAGCGCCGCCCCACGAAGGGGCTCCAGCCACAGCGCGACTGGATCTCCCCCGGCTCCAGCGAGTGCTCTGTTGACAGATCCGCCAGCACCCAGCCGGCGCTCTCCACCCCGAAGCAGCGCGCCGCGCTCCCCGAGGTGAGGTCCACCATCCGCTCGAATCCCAGCCGCCCCTCCAGCACGGCCGTCAGCAGCAGCGGCAGCGCCGTCTCCAGGCCGGGCATCCCCGAGGGCGCCTCGGGGTATGGCCGCTCCTTGGCCTCGCGCGCGTGCGGCGCGTGGTCCGTGCCGATCACGTCCACGGTGCCGTCGCGGATGGCCTCCCAGAGGGCGGCGCAGTCCCGCTGTGAGCGCAGGGGCGGGTTTACCTTCCCATAGTTCCCCAAGCGCCTCACATCTTCCTCGTCGAGAAAGAGGTGGTGCGGCGTCGCTTCCACCACCACCGCGCGCCCGGCACGCTTTGCCTCTCGCAGCAGCGCCAGCTCCGCCTCCGTGGAGACGTGACAGAAGTAGAGCGCGGCGCCCGTGCGCTCGCCCAGGGCCAGCGCCCGGCGCACGGCGGCGGCGGCGGCCTCGGGGGGCCGCACCCACCCGTGGATGGTGGCGTCCTCATCGCCGCGCAGCGCGGCCATCCGCGCCCGGATGATCCCCTCGTCCTCGGCGTGCAGGGCCACGGGCACGCCGGCCGCCGCGGCGGCGCGGAAGACCCGCTCGAGGGGCTCCTCATCGTCCACCAGCAGGTCGCCCGTGGAGGACCCCATGTAGACCTTCACTGCGGCGATGTTACCGGCGCTGGCGATCGCCTCCGGGTTGCCGGAGGTGGCCCCCAGGTACAGGCCCCAGTCCACCCGGCTCACCCCGGCGAGCGCGCGCTTCTCCTCCAGCCGGGCGGGCGTGGTGGTGGCCGGGCGGGTGTTCGGCATGTCGAAGAGGGCGGTAACACCGCCCCGCGCCGCCGCCCGCGTGCCGGAGTCCCAGTCCTCGGCCGCCTCCATGCCGGGGGAGCGGAGGTGCACGTGCGGGTCGATCATCCCCGGGAGCAGCAGGTGACCGTCTCCCTCGATGTTGCGGATTGCAGATTGCAGATTGCAGATTGGCCGGACCTCCTCCAGCCGCCCCTCGCGCAGGCAGACGTCCTGCACCGGGCCATTGGGCGCGAGGCGGACGCCTCTGAGGATTGCAGATTGCGGATTGCAGATTTGAGATTGCAGTCCGAAATCTGGAATCTGAAATCTGCAATCCCAAATCCCCTTCCTCATCGCCACACCTCCACCGCCCCGACCAGCTCGCGGATGCGGGCGATGCCCTGCTCGCGGAGGAAGGCTTCGAGGCCGTCAATGACGCCGAGGGCGGCCGCGGGGTCGCGGAAGGTGGCGGTGCCGACGGCGACGGCGGTGGCGCCCGCCAGGATGAACTCCAGGGCGTCCTCGGCGTTCATGATCCCGCCCATGCCGATGACCGGGATCCGCACGGCGCTCGCGATCTCCCAGACCATGCGCACGGCGACCGGCCGGATCGCCGGGCCGGAGAGGCCGCCGACGTTGGTGGCGATGCGCGGCCGGCGGGTGCGGACGTTGATCGCCATCGCCAGGATGGTGTTGATCGCCGCGATGGCGTCCGCGCCCGCGTCCTCGGCGGCGCGCGCGATCGCGGCGATGCTCGTCACGTTCGGCGTCAGCTTGGCGATCAGCGGCTTCCGTGTAGCGGCGCGGCAGGCGGAGACCACCCCGGCGGTGGCGGCGGGGTCCACCGAGAATGCCAGGCCCCCCTGCTTCACGTTCGGGCAGGAGATGTTCAGCTCGATGGCCGCGATCCCCTCACACTCGTCGGCGCGGCGCACGAGCGCCTCGTACTCCTCGACGCGGCACCCCGCCACGCTGAGGATGACCGGCGTCTCGTAGCGGCGCAGGAAGGGGAGGTCTTCGGCCAGGAAGTGCTCGATGCCGGCGCCGGGGAGTCCGATGGAGTTGATCATCCCCGCCGGAGTCTCACAGATGCGCGGCGAGGGGTTGCCGGGCCGGGCTTCGAGCTGGAGCGTCTTCACCACCAGCGCGCCGAGGCGGTTCAGGTCCACCATTTCCGCCATCTCGCGCCCGTAGCCGAAGGTGCCCGACGCCGTCATGACCGGGTTCTTCAGGCGCAGGCCCGCGATCTCGACCGAGAGGTCGGGATTTTCGATTCCTGAGTTTTGATTCTTGTTTTTCGTCAGCCGGCCCCTCCGCTTTCCCTGCTACGCCATGTCCCAGAGGATCTCGCGGGCATCGAAGATGGGACCGTCGGTGCAGACGAGGCGGTACTTCACCTCATCGGCGCGCACCCGCCAGGCGCAGCCCATGCACACGCCGAAGCCGCACGCCATGCCCGCCTCCATCGAGACGAAGCAGGGGAGGCCGGCGCCCTCGGCCACCCGGGAGACGGCGGCCATCATCGCGCGCGGGCCGCAGGCGTAGACGACATCGAATCGGTCCCCCCGGTCGAGGAGCGCCTGGAGCAGCGAGTGAACCGGCCCGTGGTGATCCCGGCTCCCGTCGTCGGTGGAGACGTCCACCGTGGCGCCGAGGCCGCGGAAGTCGGCCTCGCCAAGGAGCAGGTCGGCGGTGCGCGCGCCGAGGAGGGCGTGGAGCGGGCGGCCGGTGGGGGCGACCGCCTCGGCGAGGGCCACGAGGGGCACCACGCCGACGCCGCCCGCCACGAGCGCCAGCGGACCGCCGCCGTCGGGCACCGCGAACCAGTTGCCCAGCGGCGCCAGCACGTCGGCGGCGTCGCCGGGCTCCCAGCGCGCCATCATCCCCGTGCCCCGGCCGACGACGTCGTAGAGCAGGCTGAACGTGCCGCCCGCGCGGTCCATGCGGTAGACACTGAAGGGCCGGCGCAGGAACGGGTCGAGACCCTCGGCGCAGCGGACGTTGACGAATTGCCCGGGGCGCATCCGGGCTGCCAGCTCGGGCGCGCGCAGCACCAGCTCCCGATACCGGCCCCCCGGACTGCGGTTAGCCACCACCGGAAGGTTCCAGCACTGCGCGCACGCAGCCACGCGATCACCCATGACGAAGCACCACCACCAGCCCGATCAACGCGGCGATGATCAGCGCCGCGTAGCCCATCGCAACGGCCTCGCTCCGCTGGAAGCGGAACCGGCCGACATTCGCCAGCAAGAACGCCACCGCCATCGGCACCAGCGCCGGCACGTTCAGATCCGCCGCCACGACGACGGCCATCCCCCCCAGCAGGAAGAGGAAGCCGAGCCAGAACGTGAGCCGCTCGCGCAGCCCGAAGCGGACGGCGCAGGCGAGGAACACCGTGAAGAAGACGAAGTCGCCGAAGCCGATGCCGAGGGGCACGTCCATCAGCCCCGGCAGCGGCACCTGCACCGAGAGCTTGCTCACCACGTCCGGCGCCTTCTTCAGCACCTCGTGGGTGGTGCCGTAGTTGACGCCCCAGTAGTCAACGCCGGCGGCGACCACGGCCACCGGCACGAGGATACTCGGCTCGCGGAAGATCCCCGCGAGCACCTGCCCGAGAAGGACGGCGGCGGCGATAAGGAAGAGGTCGGAGTACCCCGAGAGGAGCGCGGCGGCGGGGGCGCTGTCCGCCCCGGTCTGCGCGTAGGCGGTCAGCAGGGAGAGCCCGGCCAGCAGGGGCAGGAGCGCCGCGCGGAGCCGGGGCGGGAGCGCGATCGGCGCCGCCAGCCGCGGGCCCCAGAAGGAGAGGAGCATGAAGAGGATGATCGCCGCCGGGCGCACGAGCATCGGGGGCCAGTGGCCCGCGTAGGGCACCAGCGCGCGCAGCGCCAGGAAGCAGAGCGCCCACGGCAGGAGCGCCTCACGCCGCCGCCGCAGGGAAGCCTCGCTCCCGTCTCCCCTCACATCCACCCCGGCACCTGGGACTGCCACCGTCAACTCATCATTGGTCCCCATGGTCGCGCTCATCATAGCACAAAGCGCGCTGTGGGGCAAGCGGCACCCACCGCCCGACTGGGGCCTTATCATTACCCCACCGCCCTGTGGATCGTAGTGCCCTAGACAACCTGGAGCTCAGCGGTGTCTGACCGGAGCGCCCGAGTATCGGGCTGGTCTCCCGGCGAGCGCTGCC
>JACQGM010000016.1 GCA_016199585.1 Armatimonadota bacterium | reverse complement strand
CGGTCTTCTCGGCCACGGTCTACGACCAGGCGGGCAAAACGATGGCGCGGGGCACCAAGATGGAAACCGCGCGCGGGTTCGCCGACTACATTGAGAAATCGGAAACGGGGGCTATCGGCCGCGCCCTGGCGCTGTGCGGCTTCGGCACCCAGTTCGCGCCGGAGCTGGAGGAAGGCGAGCGCATCGTGGATGCCCCGCACCCGGTGGGCACCCCGGCGCGCGTGCACAGTCGCGGCGCGGTCTACAACGTGCGGGGCGGGGCGCCCCCGGCGAGCGGCGCCAAGCGGCCCGACGCCGGCGACGGCGGCAACGGCGCGCAGGTGTGCTCGGAGCCGGAGTGCGGGCGGGCGATGACGCAGGGCCAGTACGAGTTCAGCATCAAGTCGTTCGGCCGCGCCCTCTGCCCGCAGTGCCAGAAGTAGAGCAAGCCGGCAGCGGCGGCGCAGCCCGGCCGGTGAGGCGAGTGCCCAGGGGAGAGTGGCAGACGCAAGAAGCTGCGGCCAAACGCTTCCGGACCGTGGGAGCTGCGGGTCGGGGCCTATCGCGTCTTCTACGATCTCGAACCGGGGGCGGTGGTCAAGATAGCGGCCGTCGGCTGCAAGGTCCACAACGAGCTCTTCGTCCGTGGAAGGAGGGTAGAGCTGTGAAGACGATCGGACTTGGGGGAGAGGGGATTACGATCCAGGAGGTGCTGCGCTGGGCCGACGGCGATGTCGTGCTGATCCGGGATGGGAACGGCAAGGAGTTCATCCTTGAGGAAGCCGATGCCTTCGAGCGCGAGGTAGCTGAACTCGGCGCCAGCAAGGAGTTCATGCGCTTCCTGGCCGAGCGGTCGAAGGAGCCGGCCTCGATCTCACTCGACGAGATCGAGCGCGATCTGGAGTCCCAGGAGCACTGAGCGGCGGGCCGCTCAACCGTTGGGCGGCTGCCGATCCTTGAGGAGGCTGTCTGCCATGCGCGTGATGTCGTCCACTAACTCGCGCAGGAGCGGCAGGCTCGCGCGAAGGTCGGAGACGGCGATCGTCCTGACACGGGGGATGAACTTGGTCGGCTGGGACCCGAAGCCCTCAACTTCAAGATCGATCCCCTTCAGCCTCCGGAGAAACCGATCGTTGAGGTAGTAAAGCGCACGGATCAGCTCATTCAGCGCATTGCGGCGGCTCTCTTCCGCCCACACCACATCGCCGATCGCGAGACCTCGCGGCAGGTGCTGGCGAATCTCGTACTCTGCACGGTTCAGCCTCTCGAAGATCAGATCCGCCTTCGCACCCGTGCGAAACCAGCCGGCGATCAACCCCTGCAGCCCCGCGATGAGCCGCTGAGGGTCCCAGAGCACGATGGCACGCTGGATCTCGCCCAGTTCGTTCTCCGCCTTGGCATCGTCGAGGGTATCCAGGAGGCGGCTGAGCTTCCTCTGCAGGTTGGACCTCTCCTCGTCGAGCAGCCACCAGCCCACGAACACCGGCAGTCCGCGCACGCTGAACTTCTCGCAGCCCTGCAGGTCGCCGAACCGGCCCATGCCGGCGGAGCCAGGATCGTCCGCCAGCCCGGACAAGGCTCGGCGGCGCTCATCTTCGGTGGGGATCGGCCCGGACGAGTACACGCCGATGTCCACGTCGGAGCATGAGTCGGCTCCTCCGGCGGCGGTCGATCCCCACGCGAGGATTCCACATGCCTGGGGAAACCGCCGGTACACGGCTGCCACCTCCGCAGCCACTTCCCGGCGTCTGCTCACCTGGACATGATCCACGCTCATGCGTTCAGGGTAAGATTCGGTCTGCATCGTATCGCCCACGTCGCCCAGGCCGGTGCTCACTCGCCCCGGCGCACCACCCGCCCGAAGCACCCCTTCGTCACTTCGCCGTCGGCCACGTATTGCCCTACCACGCACATTCATGTTATCATGGGAGCGTCTCGCCAGCGGAGGTGGCGTCCGCCGCGCGCGGCCCACGGGGTGCGCTCCGGGCAGGCGGCTTGGACCCGGCGCGGCCGGGGGCGGCGCGGCCGCCCGGCGGGAGACGCGGATGGTTGCGAGGCTGATGGGCGGCGCACCTGCGCCGCCCGGCGCGTACGAGGAACCCGTGAGGGCGAGCCTTCTGTTCGCCCGGGCGATGGGCCGGACGGGGAAGAGCCCGGGAGAACACAGTCTGTCTATGGGAGAAATCTGCGAATTGAGCGTGACGGAGCGTCTTCAGAGCGTGCGTCGCTCGGGGGGATACGACCCCGGTGATCTCCTCAGCGCCCGCGTGAAGGACGCGGACGGGATCGAGCACCCGGCGGAGTTCGAGGTCGAGGCTTTCTGCGGGGGTGGATTCGCCGGCCAGGTCTACCGGGCGCGCTGCGTGGCCGGCGAGAGCGGGAGCCTGGCGGTCGGCCAGTGCTACGCCCTCAAGTTCTTCTCGCCGCGCAGCGGGTTCCGGCGCCTCTTTCGGGACATCCTCTACCGCCTCTGCTTCATCAGCCCGTTCGCCTACCAGTACAACGAGGACTCGGTGCGCGCCGGTCTCTTCCTGACGAAGCTCCTGCAGATCGCCTGCCGGGTGGTGCTGGGAACCGACCGTCCGATCAACGAGTTCTACGGAACATTCTGGGACGCGCACGTCGGCGCGTATGCCGAGGTGAACGAGTGGGTGCAGGGCGGCGTGACCGAGCCGAGCGTGGACCCGGACATTCTCGTGCGTCGGGCCTACAACCGGAAGGTGAGACGGGCGATCCGCGAGGGGACCGGCTCGGAAGCCGAGTTGCAACTGCCGCCATCAGAGATGGCCGCGAAGAAGCGTTTCATGGCCTTCCTCTGCCGGCTCTGCGCCGACCTCGGCCTGGATGACCTGGCGCGCCAGGTGTTCTGGTGGACGGGTGCGAGCCAGCCGAACGTGCTCACCCGGCGCGACGGCAGCGCGCCCCCGGGGCAGCCGGACTTCGTCTGGGTGGACCGCCGCCCCGGCCTCCCCGGCCTGATCCTCTCGCTCGGCGACGTGGCGCTCCTTGCCCGCGCCATCCGGCGCGGCTCCATCCCGCCGTTCGACCGCGTCAACTTCCGCACGCTGCGCGCCTGGCCCAAGGCTCCCGACCGACAGGAGTGGGTTGCCCTCGTTGACCGGATGGCAGAGGCCGACCGCCGCTACCGCCGCACGCAGGTAGACCCCTGGGGGCACCACGTCCGCCTGGTGACGGACCGCTCCCTGCGCCGCGACCTCGCCGCCGGGTTCATCGCCTACTGGCAGCGCACCGGGCGCGTGGACGCCGAGACCCGCGCGGCGCTGGAGAGCCGCCCGCTCCTCTTCGCGCTCCACGGCGCGCTCAGCATCCTCCCGCTCGTCGGGCGGCGCATGCAGCAGTGGGCCGGCAGCGCCGCCTACCGCGAGCGCGTGCGCCGGCTGCTGCGCGATGCCGCCTACCGCTGGGAGTACTTCGACGATGCCCGCGCCGGCACCGTGAAGGTCTGGCTGGCGGACGGGCGCGCCACCGAGCGGCGCGCCGCGCGCTGCCTCGATTCCTTCCCGCGCTACCTGGCCGACCGCCTCCTGTGTGGGTGGCTGCCCGCCGCCTGGCAGCGGTTCTTCACCGACTGGGCGTACCAGAAGGAGTGCTGGCGGCGCTTCTTCACCAGCCCGTTCCGCTACGTCTTCGCGGCCGACTACCGGCGCGAGGTGAACACGAACTGGGTGGCGCAGCGCACCGCCGAGGATGCCAAGCGCGGGTTCATCTCACACGCCGAGGCGGAGGAGTTCGTTCGCGTTGCCGGCGACAAGACGATCCAGCACTACATCAGCGGCCTGATGGTGGTGGCGGCCTGCCAGCCGGTGTCCGAACTCACCTTCCTCCTCCTGGCGGCGCTGGGGGTTCACCATTACGTCGTCAACCCACGCGTGCTCCCGCAACTCGGCTGGTGGTTCGCGCCGATCGCCTTCGTCATCCTCGGCATCTCGCCGGCCGGCATCCTGCGCTTCCTCTACTGCCTCGTTATGGGTGCCACTCACCGCGATGTGCCCTACGGCACGGCCACGGTGATGGCACCCATCCGCGCCGTCGGCGACCTCTCCTTCGCGGCGCAGATGGCGAAAACGCATCCGGGATTCTCGCGCTATCTACTCACCGCCACCACCTGCCGCCTCGCCGAGCACGTGCCGGTCTTCGGCGAGCGCGGGGGACTCCTCAGCGTCTGGGTGGTCACCGTGGCGCTGAGCTGGCCGGCGTCGCTGAAGACATGGTGGATCGCCCGGGCCCAGCGCGCGGCGATCCGCCGCAAAGGGGATCCACACAAGGTCTGACAAAGGCGCCTCCCGACCGACCTGGATGGCACCGGACTTGCCCCTTCTCCTTCCCGGGCGCCGCAGGAGGCTGGAGGCGCCCGCTTTTGTGGCGGGCAATTCCCCGCTGCGGCTCCAAGGGGGCGTGGCTTGGGCAACTGGCAGGCGGTGGTGCTCGGCGTGGTGCAGGGCGTGGCGGAGTTCCTGCCGATCAGCAGCTCGGGACACCTGGTGGCGGTCCCCACGATCATGGGGTGGCCGGAGCACTCGCTCCAGTTCGATGTCTCCCTGCACATGGGAACGCTCCTGGCGCTCCTCGTTTTCTTCCGGCGCGACTGGATGGCGCTGGCGCTGGCGCTGGCGGGACGCGGCTCCGGTCTGCCGGCGGAGATCCAGGATCGCCGCCGCCTGGCGATCACCCTCCTGGCGGCGTGCGTGCCCGCCGCCGTCGCCGGCGTGGTCCTCGAGCGCGCCGCGGAGTCGACTTTCCGGTCGCCCTGGCTCGTGGCGAGCACGCTGTCGGTGGCCGGGCTGGTGATGCTCATCGCCGACCGGCGCTTTGCCGGCACGCGCAGTCTGAAGGAGGCGACGCTGGCCGACGGGATGCTCATCGGTGTCGCGCAGGTGCTGGCGCTGGTGCCGGGCGTCTCGCGCTCGGGGGCAACGATCACGGCCGGCCTGATGTGCCGCCTGTCGCGCGCGGATGCCGCTCGCTTCTCGTTCCTCCTCTCCGTCCCGATCACGCTCGGCGCCGGGCTCTACGGCCTGCGCGACCTCGTCAGCGGCGGGATGCCGCCCGAGGCCGTTGCCCCGTTTGCCGCCGGCATGGCTGCCTCGGCGGTTGTCGGGTACGTCACCATCGCCTTCCTGCTGGACTACCTGCGCAAGCACAGCCTGGCGCTCTTCGTCTACTACCGCTGGGCCTTCGCGCTGCTCCTCCTCATCATGGCGGCGGTGCGCGGCTGACCCGGGCCGGCTCCGGGCCGCGCGGATCCCGGTTTCGGCTGCGAGTAGCCGGGGAATATCCGTCGCTGACGGCAATGGGTCGCAACCGGACGAACGGGCCGGCCCGGTTGCAGGGGACCGGAGGCTCGGGGCCCGCGACGGCACCCTGGAAGTGATGGAGATGAAGAAGGACACTCGCGAGCCGCAGGACGAACGTGAGTTCGTGGAGGTGGAGGAGCCGTGGGGTCACCCCGGCCCACCCAGGGTAGACGAGGTGCCCACGGAAGTGGAGGCGCGCCGCAGGGATGCCACCCGGCGCCAGCAGCGGATGACCCGGGACAAGACGGGGAAGGCGGAATAGTCCGAAGCGTTCTCCAGAGGACCTTTGGGCGACGAAGGGAGCCGGAACGGCTCCCTTCGTCGCCCCGGGCGGGCTACCCGCACACCACCGGATAGGGCCAGGCGGCCAGACTGCCATCCATGAACTTCACGTCGCGGAAGCCGGCGCCGGCCAGGATGCGCAGCGCCTCGTAACCGCGCAGGCTCACCTGGCAGAGCACAACTATCTCCTTGTCGCGCGGCAGCTCGGGGAGGCGCGCGCGCAGCTTGCCGACCGGGATGAGCCGGACGCGCGGGTCGTCTATCCGCGCCGCCTCGTACTCGCCGGGCGTGCGCACGTCCAACAGGATGAAATCCTCTCCCCGGTCGAGCTTCGCTTTCACCTCCATCGGTGTCAGGCTGGGAGCCAGACCCTCGCGCTTGTTGCGGATGATGTTGGCCGCCGTGGCCACCGGGTCGATGGCACTCGAGTAGGGCGGCGCGTAGCTCAGGTCCAGGTCCGGCAGGTCATCCACGGTTGCCCCGAAGTGGATGGCGGTCGCCAGGACGTCAATGCGCTTGTCGGCATCGCCGGGGCCAACCACCTGGGCGCCGAGGATGCGACCATCGCTCGCGTCGGCCACCAGTTTGACGAAGAGGAACTGGGCGGTCGGGTAGTAGTGGGCGCGATCCGGGCCGGGAGCGATGGCCGTGATCACCGCGTGGCCGCGCTCGCGCGCCTGGCGCTCGGTCAGGCCGACGCGCCCTACGTTGGCATCGAACGCCTTGAAGATCGTCGTGCCCAGCACGCCCGGGAAGCGCGCGCGCCCGCCCGTCACGTTGTCGCCGATGACGCGGCCGTGCTTGTTGGCCGTGGAGCCGAGGGGCACGAAGCACCCCTCGCCGGTGACGACGTGGTGGTTCTCAACGCAGTCGCCCCCCGCGTAGATGTCCGGGTCGCTCGTCTGGAGGTACTTATTGACCCGCAGGCCGCCACTGCGCCCGACCTCCAGGCCGGCCTCCCGCGCCAGCTTCGTGTTGGGGCGGACGCCGATCGCCATGAGCACCAGGTCGGCATCGTGGGCGCCTTCCTCGGCGACCACCCGGCGCACGCGCCCCTCCTCGCCCTCGATGCGCAGCACGCGCGTGCCCGTCAGGATGGTCACTCCTTTGGCGACCAGGTGCTTCCGAAGGTAGGCCGCCGTCTCGAAGTCGAGGAGCGACGGCAGGATCTGATCCAACATCTCGACGATGGTGACGACGACACCGTGCTCGGCGAGCGCCTCGGTGGCCTCCATGCCGATCAACCCGCCGCCGATCACCGTGGCGCGCCGGACCTCGCCGGCCTCGATGGCCTTCCGCATCGCCACCGCATCGGCGGGGTGGTAGAGCCGGAAGACGCCCTTCAGGTCGGCGCCCGGCATCGGGGGCACGACGGGGCTGCCGCCGGTGGCGAGAACCAGCTTGTCGTAGGCGATGCGCCGCTCCTCGCCGGTGTCCAGGTTCACCACCTCGACGAAGCGCCCCCGCCGGTCAATGCGCCGCGCTTCCGTGCGCGTCAGCACCCGGACGTCCTTGGCCTCGCGGAAGAACTCCTCGTCGCGCACCGCGCCGGTGGCCGTGGCGCGCAGCTCGCGGTCGTCGTGGATGATCCCTTGCACGTAGTAGGGGAGGCCGCAGCCGGCGTAGGAGAGGAGCTTCCCCGCTCGATGATGGTGATGTCGGCGTCCGGGTCGCGCCGCCGCGCGCGCGCCGCGGCCTTTGGTCCGGTCGCCACGCCGCCGATGATGACAATACGGTTTCGCTCTTTCATGATAGCCCCCCCCACCTAATCCTGGACCGGGTTCCGCGAACACCGTGGGTTAGATGCGGGACTTCGTGAAAGGATTCACAGACAGCCGGGATCGGCGATGCCGCTGAAGGTGATGCTGCCATCGGGATGAAGGATGACCTCCGCGGGAGGGGTCTCTTCCACCTCGGCGAGGGTGTAGCGCCCGGTGAGGAGATGGATACTCTGGTTGGCGGAGCCACGCAGCCCGGCGCCCGGGGGCCGGGTCCGCACGTAGCGCCCGGCGATCAGCACGTCCGCGAGCGCCAGGATTCGCGGACCCGTGGGCATGGCGCGGATCTCCGCCAGCGTGTAACCGGAGAAGAGGAGCACCGACAACTCCGTTCGCTCGCGCACCCCTTCCAGCAGGGCCAGCAGGCCCTCCGGCTGCTGCAGCGGCTCGCCGCCGCTGAGGGAGATCCCCTCGACGTTGCAGGACGCAGCGACGACGCGGGCCACCACCGCCGCGGCCGGCAGGAGCAGGCGGGGCTCGGCGGCGTGCGTGTCGGGGTTGAAGCACCCGGGGCAGCCGAGGGTGCAGCCCTGAAACCAGATCACGACCCGGGCGCCGGGGCCGTTGGCCCGGCTGCGAGGGAGGATGGCGTGAAGGTTGAGGAGCGGCCCGGCTCCGGGGCGAGCGCGGGCGTCAGGTCCTGCCTCCGGTATCCCCATCGTGTTCCCTCCCTCCACCGCGAAGATGGTTCGACGCGCTCCGGCGGGGGGCCTGCCTGCGCCACCGACGGCAGCACTCCCCTCGGGTCGTAGAGCGCGGCCCTGACGGAGCTGAGTGCCGGGGCTGCCTTGCCGGTGCAGCGGCGTCGTGGTATAATGGAAGCCGTGGCCGGGAGCCCGGCAGGGCGGCTGCCCGGCGAAGGGGGCGCCCATGGAGAGCGATCATCGTCTGTCTCGCTGGCGGAAGTTGCGGCGCGCCGCAACCCGGGGCCTGCACCTCGGTCTGCTCCTCCTTTCACTGCTGATGCTTGCGGACCCGCCGGTTCGCATCGTCGGGGTCGTCGGCCTGGTTCTGTACTTTGCGCTCGTCTGGCACGATGCGCTGGGCGCCGAGCCGGAGGGCGATGAGGCCGGCGGCGAGGGAGAGGAGTCACTGGAGGCCTCCATCGGCTACCGCGCGGAGCTGGCCGCGGCCGCCGCGGCGCGCCTCCGCATTGACGCCGCCATCGGCGGCGCGGACCGCGCTCTCGCGCGCATCCTGTCGCCCATCCGCAAGCAGACCGACCAGGTCATCGAGCGCCTGCGCGCCCTGGTGCAGCGAGCGCGGCGGATCGACGAGTTTCTCGCCCGCGGGAATCGGGAAGAGATGTGCGGAAGCCTGGCCGCTCTTGAGGCCCGGATCGCGGCGACGAGCGATGAGTTCACACGCGATCAGTACCTCCAGGCGCGCGAGGCCCGCGAGAGCCAACTGCGCGACTATGACGAGCTGCAGGTGTGCGCCGAGCGAGTGCGAGCGCAGATCACCAACGTGCTCACCACGCTGGACGCGGCGGAAGCCAAGGTGATCAAGCTGCAAGCGGCGGACCTGCGGCACGCCGGCCTGGTGCGCGATGCGGTCACCGGCAGCCTCCAGGCGCTCTCGCAGGAGATGGCGGGCTTCCAGGAGAGCATTGACGCAACCATCGCGCTGCGAGCCCGATAGGGCTCGCGTTGCGGCGCCGCGCGCGATCAGAGGCGGAGCCTGGAGAGGAGGGGCAAGAGGGAGTGAGAGTGGAAGACCTGAGCATGTTCCGGTTCCTGCACGAAGTGCTCAACCGGGTGAATGTTGCCTACGTCGCAACCTACCCCCCGGCGGAGTGCGGGATCGCCACCTTCACTCGCGATCTTGTCACCGCGATCCAGAAGTTCACCCCGTTCTCCGAGCCGCACGTGGTCGCCATCAACGAAGAGGGGCAGATCCTCCGCTATGATCCCCGCTACGTGAAGCACACGATCTCCAAGCAGGACAAGGAGAGCTACCGGGAGGCGGCGGAGTACATCAACGACGGGCCGATTGACGTCGTCAGCGTGCAGCACGAGTTCGGCATCTTCGGGGGCAGCGAGGGGGAGCACCTGATTGACTTCCTGGCGGAGGTCCGCAAGCCGATCGTGACCACCTTGCACACCGTGGTGCTCAAGCCCTGGGGCAGCATGCGCGCCGGCGTGGATGCCATCTTCCGCTACTCCAATACGGTGGTGGCGATGCTCGACATCGCGCGCGACATTCTTGAAGATGTCTACGGCGTGGACACGAGCAAGCTGCGCATCATCCCCCACGGCGTGCCGAACGTGCCGCGCCTTCCGATCGAGGTCGCCAAGCGGAATCTCGGCCTGGACGGTCGGAAGATCATTTCCACGTTCGGTCTGGTGAGCCGCGGCAAGGGCCTGGAGTACGCCATCCAGGCGATGCCCCCCGTGGTCGAGCGCTTCCCCGACGCCCTCTATCTCATTTTGGGCCAGACGCACCCCGCCGTGCGCCGCTACGAGGGTGAGGTCTACCGCAACGAGTTGGACGACTGGGTGCGCAGGCTGGGGATGCGCCGGCACGTCCGCTTCGACAACCGCTACCTCTCGCTCGAGGAGCTGATCAACTACCTGAGCGCCACTGACGTCTACATCACGCCGTATGTCAACCCGGATCAGATCGTGAGCGGCACATTGGCCTACGCCATCGGCTGCGGCAAGGCGATCGTCTCGACGCCGTACCTCTACGCCCGCTCCTCATTGGGCGACGGTCGAGGTCTGCTGGCGGGTTTCCAGGACCCGCGGAGCATGGCGGATGGGATCACCCGCATTCTGGGAGACGGGGACTTCCGCGGCCGGATGGAGGACCTCTGCTACCAGTGGGGGCGCCGCACCACCTGGCACAACGTCGCCATCGAGTACCTCGATGTCTTCTACCACCTGACCGCCGGGCGGAGGATCGCCGCGTGAGTGAGGCGCCCCTTCGGCACCCGCCCCTCAGTCTCGATTACCTGGCGCTGCTGACGGATGATACCGGGATCATCCAGCACGCCCTCTATGCGGTGCCGAACCGGCCCACCGGCTACACCACGGACGACAACGCCCGCGCCCTGGTGGTGGCGGCGCAGGAGCACGAGCGCACAGGGGATCGCCGGGCACTCTGTCTCGCCACGCTCTACCTCGCCTATCTCTACCACGCGCTGACGCCCGACAGCTTCTTCCACAACCTGATGTCCTACGACCGGCGCTGGATTGACGCGCGGGGATCCGAGGACTCGCACGGCCGGGCGCTCTGGTCGGTGGGCTACCTTTCCGCCGCGCGCCCGCCGGTGCCGGCGGACGTGCGCCAGGCGGCGCGCCAGGTCTTCGAGGACGCCGTGCCGTGGGCGCGCAGCCTGCGCAGCCTGCGCGCCATGGCCTTCAGCCTGCTGGGCATCTACCACTACCTTCGCGGCGATTCCAACTCCGCGGTCGTCGCCGGCCTGCCGGAGCGACTGGGGAACCAGCTCCTGGCGGCCTTCGAGCGGAACCAGAGCCGGGAGTGGCCGTGGTTCGAGCCGATCCTCACCTACTCCAACGCGATGCTGCCGAACGCCCTGCTCCTCGCCTACGAGCTGACGGGCGACGACCGCTACCGGGATCGGGCGCAGGTGGCGCTGGAGTTCCTGGCGCAGGTGACACTGGTGGACGGGATCTTCATGCCGGTGGGGTGCCACGGGTGGTACGCGCGCGGCGGCACGCGCGCGTGGTTCGACCAGCAGCCGATTGACGTGGGCGGCATGGTAATGGCCTGCCTGAACGCGGCGCGGGTGCTGAAAGAGGATCGCTACCGCGGACTCGCCCGCACCTGCTTTGAGTGGTTCTGCGGGCGCAACGCCCTGGGCCGTTGCATGGTGAACGCCGAAACCGGGGGCTGCTACGACGGCCTCACGCCGGAGGGCGTGAACGGCAACCAGGGCGCCGAGTCGCAGACCGCCTACCTCCTGGCCTACGAGGCGGCGGTGGCGGCGGATCTCGTCTGAGAGGGCGCACGAGAACGCCCGGAGACGCAGGGCGGGGAACACAGCGCGGCAGGGCCGCGACCAGAGGCCGGGCACTGGGAATGCCCGTCTGGCGAGCGGCGCGGCGCCGCTGACCGTCGTCCCGGACGCAGACAGATTCTCCGTCCGCGAGGACGGTCGGCCGCAGGCCCGGAGCACCCCGGTTTCATACCGGGTGGCACCGCTCGCGGGTGGGGGCCGCAGCGGCTACCTTCGCGGGTAGGGGTTCCGATTCGCGGGCAGTACCATGCCTGCGCGTCGTTGGCGCGCAGGCACGGTACTACCTCATGCCCGACCATGCTAGGTCAGGGCCGTAGCTCCCCCACCAGCTCTCGCAGCTCCACGTTGCGGGCCAGGCGGCGGAACGCGGCGTTTCGCCGCGCTTCATCGGCCATCGCTTCCCCGCCCAGCTCGATGGCAGCGCGCAGGTAACGCAGGCTGTCCGTCGCGTCCCCTCGCCACGCCCGATCGGTCGCGATGATCAGGCACTGCTGCGCCCTGCTCTTCTGCTCAATCCGCTGCGCGAACGTGACCAACTCCTCGGCGCTGCACGGCAGCGAGAGCAGGCAGTCCACCCCGGCCTGCCAGGCGCGGTAGGTCTGATCCTCCCTCGACAGCCCCTCGGGCGACGGCGGGCGCAGGAGCAGCATGATCGCCACTCCGCGCGTGCGGTGCTCCGTGCGCAGATCCCGAACCACCGCGAAGGCGTCCACCCCGGGTACGTCATCCGCCATCACCAGGATCTCGGGGATGGACCGGTTGATGGAGGCAGCCGCACGCTCCGGTCGGACCTCGCTCGGAGCGAAGCCGGCGTCTTTGAGCAAGCGGCCGAGGGCACGGGCATCCTCACCACCGATGCCGTACGGTATCCCCGGAGCCAGCAGCAGCGCCACTCGGCCGGGCGCGAAACCGACGGCCGCCGATTCTGTCACCACTCCCATCCGAATCATCTCCTCTCGCAACAGGTCGCGCCCTCGGTTGAGCCGGCCCTTGATCGTGGTCACGGGCAGGCCCAGCCGTTGCGCGATGTCCTTGAAAGAGAACCCCTCCAGGTGGCGGAGTGCCACCACCACCTGCAGGTCATGGGGAAGCGAGGCGACCGCATCGTGCACGGCACTGCCCAGCAGGGGATCGTCGTGCGCCGCCGCCGGTTCTCCGAAACCACCGGCGTCGAGCGGAACCAGCGGCTCCGCGCGCGCCAGTCGGTCGCGGCACACGTTGGCGGCGATGCGAGAGAGCCATGGCCGAAAGCGCTGCGGGTCACGCAGGCACGAGAGTGCTCGGAGGGCGCGGATGAGTGTCTCCTGTGCAGCATCCTCCGCATCCTCCGTGCTGCTCAATCGTCTGCGGCAGACCCTCAGCAGCGATGGACGGTGGCGCTCAGCCAGTCGGTCGAAGGCATCCCGACTGCCCGCGCGGGCCGCCAGGATCCATCTCATCTCCTCACCCGGTGGCGAGACCTGCTCTGCCCTCGGCGCTGACCCCATGTGGTTCTCCCGGAGGTGAAGACTCCCAGGGACCTTGGAAGGGAATCGGGTGTGCCCGCCGCTACCCGAGAGTGGGGAATCCCTCCCCCAACAGCCTCCGGTTCCCCTCCGGCACGCCCGGCGCGTCCCAGACGTGGACCGGGGTGCCGCGGGCGCAGGCGGCGCGGCAGGCGGCTTCCATCACCCCGCCGGCGCGGATCTCCAGAGCCACGATACGTGTCGCCAGCAGGCAGACCAGTTGGTCACGCCGGCGGTTCTGCAACCCAACGAAGTGCGCCTCGGGCGGGTAGGGCGAGAGGGCGAGGGCGGCATCCGCGTCGAAGCGGTAGCCCCAGACGCGCGCCGTGGGGAAGAGGTCGCGCTCCAGGTCGCCGCCGAAGGCCTCCAGCAGGCCCCGGTCCAGGACGAGGATGCGCCCGCCGCCGACGGCTTTGGCCGCGGAGACGGCGGCCCGGTAGACGGGACGGTCGTGCCCGGCCACGAGGCAGGCCCCCCCGCGGGCGGCTTCACCGGCGAGGGCGGCGGCGCGCTCCAGACAGGCCCGGCTCTCGCCCCGCGATGCGAGCAGCGCCAGGGCGGGCGCCTCCAGCAGGGCCGCGCTGCCCCGGGCGTAGAGGAGCGGGGGAGCGTCGTCGGTCGCGGCCAGGCGCTGCGGGTAGCCGGGGTCTCCCCGGACGAGCAGGCGCACGTCGTGCCGGGCGAGGGTGCGTTCCACCGCGGCCACGTGGGAGTGGCGCTGCGGGGCGCCGCCGCTGATCGCCCGAGCGGCGCTCTCTGCCAGTCCGAAGCGGGCGCGCAGCTCCTCGGCCGGCAGCTCGAAGAGGTGGGGGAGGGGAACCCTGGATTCGAGGAGGCGCGCCAGCCCGCGTTCCCCCAGCCCGGGCGTGGCGGAAAGGATCAGCAGCAGGCGCTCGCGTTCAGTCCACATCGTCGGTTGCCAGGTCAGTACGGCCAGAAGACGTAGACGGGCGTGCCGGTGAGCGTGCCGGCCAGGCTGATGGCGCTGCCGACCATGAACTCCCCGAGGAGCAGGCCCCAGAAGAAGGGCGCCACCGCGTAGTACCCCCGCAAGCCCCCGTAGCGAAGGACGATGGACTTGATCACCCAGGTGATGAACGCCGTGACCCAGAGCGACGCCGACATCCAGGTGTTGCCGACCGCGTAGCCGACGGGGTGGAGGGGGAACCCGACGAACCGGGTCCGCAGCGTCTGCAGCAGAAGCGTCACCCCCGCCCCGAAGCCCGTTGCCGCCAGCAGGTCCCAGTGCGGACCCGAGACGCCGTCGGAGAGCCGGCGGGAGAAGAGGGAGTAGGTCTCCCAGCCGAGATGGGGCACCACCTGGGCATAGAGGCGGCCGGAGCTGATCCCGTAGCGGTAAGCGATGACCAGGACGGTGAGGAAGGCGGTCGCGTAGCCGACCACGGTCGCGAGGAAGATGCCGGTGATGATGACACGAGGAGGGCAGCGGCGCTCCATGAGGGCGAATCCCTCCAACGCCACCGGCATCGCGCTGGGCGTGAACTCACGCCCGATCCAGTGAGTGAGCGAGAGGCTGGCGAGCCCGGGCACGCCGATCGCGTCTCGCCCGAAGAGGTTGTAGAGGAGGGGAACCGGGGCGGCCATGAAGAGGCCGGCGGCCGGCGGCCCGTACTGCGCCCGGATGCGCGCCAGCGAGTACATGACCGCCACGAAGATGAGCACGAAGAGCACCGCCAGGAAGAAGGGCATGTGCGCCAGGCAGAGGACGGCCACCATGACGGCAGCCCCGACGATCGCCCCCGCGACGGCCCGGCGAAGGGGCATGAAGTGGTCGTACTTCCGCCAGGCATCGCGCCAGCGCCCCCGCATCGTCCAGAACGAGAAGACGGCCAGCGCCAGGATGGCGCCGACCGCCTGCTCCGCCGCCAGCGGCCCCACTTCGGTCGCCGACCGGTAGCGCGGCTCCCCCAGGACGAAATCGAGGAACACGCCCTCGATCTTCCCCGCCCAGTAGAAGAAGAAGATGGACCAGAGAAGATCCAGCGGCATCGCGAACTGCAAGCCGATGAGGAGCGGATTGAAGCCGACGGCTATCGGGCTCAGGGCGGACCAGGGGCGCTCGAGCCCCGTGAGACGGATCGGATACCGCTTCACGACGATCTCGGGGAACGAGGGATTGATCACGTGCAGCTCGTTGATGACCACGATCCCCCCGGCGATCCCGAACCCGATCCAGAAGAGGGGCGAGCGGTAGAAAGGCACGCGCTCCGCGGTGATCGTCAGCGGCACCTGGATCAGGGGGAAGGGGAGGCGCTCCTGGTAGCGCACCTGAGCGTAGATCAGCGTGGAGAGGCAGATCCCGATCCATCCCGCCGCCGCCACCACCAGCCCCCAGAGGAGGAAGGGCGGAGCCCAAGCGCGCAGCGCCGACCAGCGGAGAAGGGGGACGTCCCCCATGTAGAAGTCGCGCACGGCCTCCGGATCCGACACGGTGAGCAGCTTCGGCAGGTTCGGAACCAGGCTCTCGACGTAGCGCGCGTCGTTGGCGGCGTTGTGGTAGGGCCAGGCGAGGGCCGACATCACGATCTCGCCATAGTAGGCGCCGCCGGTGCCGACCGTCCCGATGAGGAAGAGGAGCAGCAGCTCCCCCCGGCGCAGCGCCAGCGCCGGGCGCCGCCGGGCCACCAGGCCGTTGACCATCAGCACCAGGACCAACGTGAACACCACGTTGTAGTACAGTGAGAGGCACGTGGCGAACCCGCGGTTGGCGGTGATCTCGGTGGAGGTCATCCAGACGCCGTTGCCCGCGGTGAGGACCATCCCCAGGAAGATAACCACCCCCCACCGGGAACGCACTTTGCCCGACGGGTCCGGGATCGGATGGTCGCCGGGCGGCCCGGGCATCCCGACCGATCCGCTCCCGGGGCCGCCTTGTGTCGGCATCGCTCCTTCTCTCACCGCTCCTCCTCACGAGCACGGGGGGAGACACGGCGCGGCCGCACCCCGGCGCCGCGTCCTGCCCCATCTCGCTCGCCCTGCAAGCGCGGGCGCGCCTCGCGCTGAACAAGCGCGCGTTTCATTTCGGCGCTGCCGGCGCGGAGTTCCTGCACGACGCCGCGCATCAGGCGGATCAGTACGGCCAGAAGACGTAGGTCGGCGTGCCCGAGAGCGTGCCGGCCAGGCTGACGATGCTGCCGATGATGAACTCACCCAACAGCAGGCCCCAGAAGAAGGGCGCCACCGCGTAGAAACCTCGCAGGCCTCCGTAGCGGAGCACGAAAGACTTGATCACCCAGGTGATGAATGCCGTGGACCAGAGCGACGAGGACATCCAGGTGTTCCCGATGGCGTAGCCGACCGGGTGGAGGGGGAAGCCAACGAACCGGGTGCGGAGGCTCTGCAGGAGGAGAGTCAGCCCGGCCCCGTAGCCGGTCGCCGCCAGCGAGTCCCAGTGTGGCCCCGAGACGGCCTCCGAGAGCCGGCGAGAGAAGAGGGCGAACGCCTCCCAGCCGATGTACGCCTCCACCCCGGCCACTTTTCCGGTCTTCATCCCGTGGTGGTAGGCGATGGTCAGGATGGTCAGGAAGGAGGTGACGTAGCCGGCCACGATCCCGAGGAACATCGCGGTGATGATGATCCCCGGGGGGCAGCGGCGCTCCATGAGGGCGAAGCCCTCCAGCGCGGCGGGCATCGCGCTGGGGCAGAACTCGCGCCCCATCCAGTGCGTCAGGGAGAGGCTGCCCAGCCCCGGCACGCCGATCATGTCTCGCCCGAAGAGGTTGTAGACCACGGGCCCCGGGGCCGACATGAGGAGGCCGGCGGATGGCGGCCCGTACTGCGCCCGGATGCGCGCCAGCGAGTACATGACCGCCACGAAGATGAGCACGAAGAGCACCGCCAGGAAGAAGGGCATGCGCGCCAGGCAGAGGACGGCCACCATGACGGCAGCCCCGACGATCGCCCCCGCGGCGGCCCGGCGAAGGGGCATGAAGTGCTGGTATTTCACCCATGCGTCGCGCCAGCGCCCCCGCATCGTCCAGAACGAGAAGATGACCAGCGCCAGCAGGGCGCCAACCGCCTGCTCCGCCGCCAGTGGCCCCACCTCGCGCGTGGCGGTGTAGCGCTGCTCGCCCATCAGGAAGTCGAGCAGGACGGCGTTGAACTTCCCCATCCAGTAGAAGAAGAAGACGGACCAGAGGAGGTCCAGCGGCATCGCGAACTGCAGGCCGATGAGGAGTGGATTGAGGGAGAAGACGATGGGGCTCAGGCTGGACCAGGGGCGCTCGAGCCCGGTGAGGCGAACGTAGCGCCACTTCACCCGCATCTCGGGGATCGTCGGGTTGATCATGTGCAGCTCATTGATGATGACGATCCCCCCGGCGATCGCGAACCCGAACCAGAAGAGGGGCGAGCGGTAGAAGGGCACGCGCTCCTCGGTGATCGTCAGCGGCACCTGGATCAAGGGGAACGGGAGACGCTCCTGGTAGCGCACTTGAGCGTAGATCAGCGTGGAGAGGCAGATGCCGATCCATCCCGCCGCCGCGACCACCAACCCCCAGAGGAAGAAGGGCACTGCCCAGGCGCGCAGCGCCGACCACCGGAGCAGGACGGCGTTCCCCATGTAGAAGTCGCGCACGGCGTCCGGGTCGGAGACGGTGAGCAGCTTCGAGAGGTTCGGGATCAGGCTCTCGACGAAGCGTGTGTCGGTGTTGGCGTGATAGTAGGGGTAGGGGAGGACACCGATCAGGAACTCAGCGTAGTAGGCGGTGCCGGTCCCCATCGTGCCCATCAGGAAGAGGAGCAGCAGCTCCGCCCGGCGCAAGGCGAGCGCCGGGCGCCGCCGGGCGACCAGGCCGTTGACCATCAGCACCAGAACCAACGTGAAGACCACGTTGTAGTGCAGCGAGAGAGTGGTGGCGAAGCCGCGGTCCCAGGTGACCTCCGAGGAGTTCATCCAGGCGACGTTGCCCGCGGTGAGGAGCAGCCCGAGGAAGAGGACGGCTCCCCAACGGGAACGCAGTTTCCCGGAAGCATCAGCGGACGAGCGATCACCGGGCGGAGCCGGTGTCTCGGCGACCCTGCTCCCCGGGCTGCCATACATCGGCATTGGTGCTTTGCTCAAGCGGCCCCCTGACTGGCAGGACCCCGGCGACCGAGGTCGCGGGCGAGCGTGGCACGAAGTCGGCCTGCGCCGACTCGGCTTTCGAGTCCGCGAAGGCGGACTCCGCGCGCTCCTTGCCCGCGGTTTCCACCGCCGGGCACACGTGTTGCAGGGTTAGGACCCGTCAGGGAACAACCGTCGCAGGCCGCTGGGCGCAGGTACGCACCCGTCTCGGGGGGGCCGGCGGCCAACCGCGTCCTTCGGACGGGAAGACACCCCGCGCCCGCGAGGGCGCTTGGCGGCGCCGCGCCTCCCCTCAGCCGGGTATGTCCATATGCCCGGCCGCTGCCCTGCCGTGACGCTTGTTCTCTGAAGTCTGCTCAGTATCGCCAGTCGTTGTGCTCCGCGTAGGCCAGGATGCCCAGGATGCACTCCGGGCTGGGGCGGCCGCGCGGGCCGCTCAGAAGCCAGAAGCACGAAACCTCCCCCGCGGCGTCAATGAGGTAGACGGCGGGCGCGGTGTAGTTCCGGTAGTCATCGCGGTTCAGGTCGCGGTCGTTGACGCCGTAGATGCCATAGTCGCTGCCCACGGCGCCGTCGCCATCAATAAGGATCCGCGGGCGGATGTTCCAACTCTCGCGGAAGCGGCGGTGTTCCACCATGCCGCCGTTCACCACGAACACCACTTCGCAGTTCATCTGCCGCATGATGTGGGTGAAGGAACTCCAGAGGGCGAACTCGCCCCGAGTGGAGTGTCAGTACTCGCCGCGGCAGAAATGGAGGACCACCATCTTGCCGCGGTAATCACTCAGCCGCCAGATCTCGCCGTCGGTGTCGGGCACGGCAATCGCCGGCGCCAGGTCTCCGTTGCGCAGCTTGAACATGCTCTTCTCCCCACATCAATCGGTGTGGCTCCAGAGTCGCTTGCCCTTCTCGCCGCTGAAGAGCGCGTGGGCATCGCGCAGCAGCTCCGGGATTTTCAGCCCCTCGGGGCAGCGGGGGAGGCACTCGCCGCAGTCGGTGCAGTGGTCGCCTTGTTGCCCCCACAGCCAGTGGCTGCCGTTCCCGATCATGTTATAGCGGTAGCGGCCGAAGTCCTCCATCTCGAAGGCGCGGCCGAGATTGCGCAGGCGCAGCACCTCGGGGATGTTGATCTGCTCCGGGCAGGGGAGGCACTCGTGGCACAGGGTGCAGCGCGTGCCGCCGAGCGCGGCGAGTCTGGCCTCGAGTCGGGCGAAGACGGCCTGCTCCGCGTCAGTCAGGGGGCCGTCCTGGTCGGCGACCGCCAGGTGGGCATCGAAGTGGTCGGGATGGGCGGCGCCGATGGTGAGGGTGGTGATGGCGGGGTCGGCCAGCAGGAAGCGATGGGCGATGGCGATCGGGGTGTAGGGCGCGGTGAGCTCGGCGAGAAGAGGCGGTGGGTTGAAGAGCTGGCCGCCCTTATCGGTGGGCGAGATGATCAGCACGCCCATGTCCATCTCCTCCGCCAGGCGGATGACCGGAGCGTTCCGCTGGTTGAAGTAGAAGTAGTGAAGGTTGACCGACTCGAACTCGCCGGTGCGCATCGTCTCGAGGATCAGTTCCAGCGGGCCGTGGGTGGAGAACCCGACATGGCCGACGAGACCCTCATCCCGGGCGCGGCGGATGGCGGCCAGGCTCCCTCCCGGCTTCAGCGCCAGCCCCAGCAGGTCGGGGTTGTTGATCCCGTGAACGTCCAGGTTGTCAATGCGGCGGATGCCCATGCGGGAGAGCGACTCCTCGATGCAGCGGCGCATCTCCGAGGCACTCTCCTGGGGCGGGATCTTGGTGGTGATGATCAGATCGTCGCGGTCGAGGCCCGCCAGCGCCTTGCCGATGAGCACCTCACTGGTGCCGTAGCCGCGCGCCGTCTCCAGGTGGTTGATCCCGAGGGCCACGGCACGGCGCACGGTGGCGACCGCCTGCTCTTCCGGGACGCCGGGGATGCGCATGGCGCCGAAAGTGAATACGGGAAGGCGCAGCCCCGTCTTCCCGAAACGTCTGAACTTCAAGTCGGCTCCTCTCCACAGGGACGGGGGACCGGGGCCGCGGGGACCGTGCCTTCAGGCGGCTGGCGTTCCCACGGGCACGCACCGGTCGCGAGCTTCCTGCCTGATCCACTGCCGACGGCGGTGGACGGCGTCCGGGCTTGTAGTTCGCGGCCAGGCGCGGGGAGTCCTGGTGCCCGCGGGGCGTCACGCCAGGGCGGCGATCGTCTCCCGCATCTCTCTCCCGGCGTCCTGGAGGCGAGTGAAGAGCGTCAACTGGACCATCGCGCGCGTCTTGTTGATCGTGGGAGAGTCGCCGTGGCCGACCCGGAAGTAGGTGTCACCACGCAGGTAGTCGGTCAGGAAGCGGACGCCCAACTCCAGGGCGATGATCTGGACCGCGTCCACCATCAGTGCCACCTCCCCGCGAGTGACCTCCCGCGCGGTGGAGAGGAACCCGCGGGCGATGGCTCGGAAGACGTCCATGTCCACCCGCACGCGCTCCGGGTCGCTCTCCTTCTCCCCAGCCACGTTGACCAGGGAACGGACCATGTCGCCCCAGTCCACCAGCCAGGTGTGCGGCATGATCGTGTCCAGGTCAACGAGTGCTTTGGCGCGGCCGGTGCGGGTGCTAAAGAGGAAGTTATCGAGCTTAGTATCGCCGTGGATGGCGACGGTGCGGATGGCGCCGGACTCCATCGCCGAAAGGAGGGTCATGCCGAAGTCGCGCTGGCGCTTCGCCAGGGCGATGAAGGGCTGCAGGTCGGGATCGGCCAGGCGGCGGTGGTACTCCTCGGGCGGCAGGTGAACCAGGAAGTGCCGCCAGGTGCTGTCGCGGAGGATCTCGTCGGCGGGCAGGAAGAGATCGGCGTCTTCGGCGGTGCGGCTGCCGCGGAGGACCGAGGCGAACTGGTCGTAGTAGAGGCGGGTATCGCGGTAGCCCGGCAGCGCGCTGGAGAGGCTGGCGGCATCCATCCCGGAGGTGAAGTCGCCGTACATCGCCAGGCCGCGCCCGGCTTCCTCGGCGAGGCGCAGGCGCTCGTCGTGGCTGGCGACCTCGCCCAGGCTCTTGCAGGTGCGGGCCTCCGGGATGCGCTCCATCAGCCGCCAGACGGTGGTTCCCTGCTCATCGAAGAGTTCCAGGTAGTCCTCGCCGTCGCGCGTCGGCACCAGGGTGATCACGTCCCACTCGTCTCCGGGCGGTAGGGGGTTCCGGGCCAGGTACTCGCGCTGCGCGCGGATACAGGCCATCATCGCCGCCATCACGTGGTGGGGGCGGGTGAAGACGTCGTGGTTGAGGCGCTGGAGCAGGTACTCCCGGCGAGCCCCGCGCGCTCCCGCGACGATCAGGAACGTGTGCTGGTTGATGTTCCCGCGCTCGGGGAAGTCGTGGGCGCGCAGGGGCGTGGGTACCGAGAAACAAGCGGCAACGCGCGCGGCGGCGTCGCAGCCGTAGTGAATCGAGCGTGCCTTCTCTATCGGCTCGGCGAGAACGTAGGTGGCTGAAGCATCAATACCGGTCACAAGTCCCTCCCCGGGAGACACGGGCTCTGACGGCGCTGGCGGCAGCGCACTCCCTTTCTGGTGCGTACCGGATCCGTTGATGGCTGGCTGGCAAGTACGGTACCATGTCGCGCGTCGGTGCCGGCAGCGGGCCTGACGGCGGCGG
>JACQGM010000218.1 GCA_016199585.1 Armatimonadota bacterium | reverse complement strand
GGCGGGAACGCTGCCGGAGGGCAGGCCGGCGGAGATCCAGGTCTTCCGCCTGGGTGCCTTCTGGCTGGCGACACTGCCGGGCGAAGTCTTCGTGGAGATCGGCTGGGCGGTGCGCGACGCGGTGGCCGCGGCGGCCGGCACCTCGCCGGCGAACGTGGTGGTGACGGCCTACTGCAACGGCTCGGTCGGCTACGTGCCGACGGCTTCGGCCATTGAGCTGGGCGGGATGGAGCCGAACACGCACCGGGGTGGAGGCGCGCCGGGGTGCTACGTGCCGGAGGCGCGGGAGATCTTCGCCAATACGGCGGCCGAGCTGGCGCGCGAGCTGGTGTAGGCTCGCGGCGGCGAGCCAACGGCGGCCCCATCCGGAGCCGATGGTTCGGACCGGGGCCGCCCTCCGGGCACCAACAGGATGGGGGGAGAAGGATGCGAGCAGGAGTAGCCAGAGTTTGCATCACGCCGCCGGTGGGGACGTGGCAGGGCGGGTACGCCGGCCGCAACCGCCCGAGCGAGGGCGTCTACGGGGAGTTGTTCGCCCGGGCGCTGGTGCTCGCGGAGAGCGAAGGGGCGCCTCGCGCCGCCATCGTCAGCCTGGACGTGGTGAGCCTGCCGCACGCCGTGGCGGAAGCGGCGCGGCGCCAGGCAGAGGAGCGCACCGGCATTCCGGCGGGCAGCATCGCCCTGTGCGCCTCCCACACGCATTCCGGCCCGTCCACCGGGGACGCGCGCCGGGACGAGGGGTACCTGCGCGTGTTCGAGAAGCAGATCGCCGGCGCCGTCTCGGTGGCCGCCCGCGACCTGCGCCCCGCTGAGATCCGATTGGGCCGGGGCCGGGCCGGCTTCAACGTCAACCGCCGGCTGCCGACGCCCCGTGGGATCGGGGGACCCTACCCCGAAGGCCCGGTGGACCACGAGGTGCGAATCCTCCGCGTGGACGCCATCCCGGAGGGCGACCCGGATTACATCCAGGCGAACGGCTCGCCGATGGCGCTGCTCTTCCGGTTCAACTGCCACGCCACCACCGGGCCGGCACTGCCCAAGGGAGGCTACAACCTTCACGGAGACTACCCCGGGGCGGCCGCCGGGTTCATCGAGCGGGCGTACGAGGGCGCGACGGTGGCGATGTTCCTCCAGGGGTGCAGCGGCGACGTGCGCCCGAACCTGATCACGCCGGAGAAGGTGTTCCGAGGCGCGGCGTATCCGAACGAGGTCCACGCCATGGGTCGCGAGCTGGGGGCGGCGGCGATCGCGGCCGCCGAGGCGGCCGCTTTCGGCCAGATGCCGGGGAGCGCGCCCGGGAACGTGGGCGTCGCCGGGAAGACGATCCTGCTCCCCTACGACAAGCCCCCTTCCGCCGATGAGTTGCGTCAGTTGCTGCAGGGGGGCCGATGGCCGAACGGTCGGGCGCTGCACGAGACCGACCGCGCCTGGGCGGAGAAGACCTTGGCGCAGACGGAGGCGGGGACTCTGCCGGAAGGCATGCCGGCGGAGGTCCAGGTGTTCCGGCTGGGTGCCTACTGGCTGGCAACGCTGCCCGGGGATGTCTTTGTAGAGGTCGGCTGGGCGGTGCGCGATGCCGTCGCGGCGGCCGCGGACGTCTCGCCGGCCCACGTGGTGGTAGCGAGCTACGCCAACGGATCCGTCGGCTACGTGCCCACGGCGTCAGCAATGGCGCTGGGCGGCTACGAGCCGACGTCGTACCGGCTGGGCGGGCGGCCGGCGTGCTACGTGCCGGAGGCGCAGGAGATCCTGGCCCGCACGGCCGCCGGGCTGGCCGCGGAGCTGGCGTAGCCTCGCGGCCGATCCGGGGGCCGACGTGGCTCAGCGATCCCGCAAGAGGAGCGGGGCCGGACGCGCCCGCGGGCGCATCCGGCCCCGCCTTTCTCGCCGGCTCCCCTCACTTCGAGAAGATCGTCCGGCCCTGCTCTGGCTGGTAGCGCTCGATCTTGACCGGCTGGCCGGACAGGATCGACTCGGTGATGGCGGCGTCGATCTCCATGTGGCGCATCCCGGCCCAACCGTCGGCGACGAATCGGCGGCGTTCCTTGATCGAGGCCACGAAGTCGGTCATGTGCTGCACGCGCATCGTCCCGCCGTCGCACTTCTGGCCCAAGACCGGGTCGTCGCGCACGGAGAGCGCCTTCGCGGCTGCCGACCTCCCGTCACCGGTGCGCGCCCAGGCATCGGTGAGGTCCTCAACGTGTACCTGGCCTTTCTCGGCGACCCACTTCACCTCGAAGACGTACGGCACCCACAGGCGGTTGGACGTCATCACGTTTCCGACCGCGCCGTTGGCAAACTTGACGCTCACCGTCTTCGACTGCCAGGCCGCATCGGCGTGGGCGAAGACCTCGTCCACCTCGCCGCCGAGGTAGCGGAACATGTCCAGGAGGTGGTTCCAGGCCCCCCACGTACACCGGGCGTCTACGACCGTCAAGGCGCCGAAGTCGGTGCTGCGAATGACCTGCTCGGCCCAGCGGAAGGTGTTGGTGCCGTGCATGGTGAAGCAGATGCCGAGCTGCACGTCGCGCTTCTGCCACTCATCCATGATCGCCCGGACCTTGGGGATGTCGTTCAGCCTGACTCGGTACTGCCCCTCTTCGCCTCCCAACGGCTTCTCGGTGAAGACGTGCTTGTTGCGCGTGAGGCACTTCATCACCACCGTGAAGCGGTCCTTCTCGCGCACCGGGGCGTCCACGATGTCGATCTCTTCTTTGTCGAACATCTCGTCGGCATCGAGGTAGTAGGGCACGCCGTAGGTCTCCGCCCGGTCGCGCGCGCGCTGCTCCACGATGTCGCACACGGCGACGAGCTGGCAGTCGGGGATCTTGTTCCAGTCGTGCCCCTTACCGTGGTTCCCGCACCCCAGAATGGCAACCTTGTACATGGTGCTTCCTCTCCGGCATCCGTCACTCCGAGAAGACAGTTCGGCCCTGCTCCGGTTTGTATCGCTCGACCTTCACCGGCCGGCCGGTCATGATCGACTCGCTGATGGCGGCATCGAGCTCCATCTGGCGCAGCCCGGCCCAGCCGTCGGCGACGAACCGCCGCCGTTCCTTGATGGAGGCGACGAAGTCGGCGATGTGCTGGCTGAGCATCGCGCCCCACGCCGATCCCTCGGGAAGCGCCCGCTCTTCCCCGCTCTTGAGGCGACCCCGCGCGACGCCGGTGATGTCGTCCACCTGAAGCTCGCCTTGCTGGCCGATCCACTTGATCTGGTACTGCAGCGCCATCGGGGCGCTCGTCATTAAGTTGCCGACGGCGCCGTTGGCGAACCGCACCGTCGCGCTCCGCGACCGCCACGCTTCATCGGCGTGGCCGAAGACCTCGTCCACCTCGCCGCCGAGGTAGCGGAACATCTCCACGAGATGGGGCCAGGTGCCGGAGAAGGCGCGGGCGCTCACGGCCACCGGCTCCCCGTATTCGCCGGTGCGGATCTGCTCCTTCATCCAGCGGATGTTGTCGGTGCCGTGCAAGCAGAAGCAGACGCCGAGCTGCACGCCACTCTTCTGCCACTCGTCAATCATGGCGCGAGCCTTGGGAAGGTCGGTCAGCTTGATCTTCATCTGGCCTTCTTCGCCCCCCAGCGGCTTCTCGGTGTAGATGTGCTTGCCGTACTTCAGGCACTTCATCACCACTTCGAAGCGGTTCTGCTCGCGCACGGGAGCATCCACGATGTCGATCTTCTCTTTCTCGAACATCTCGTCGGCATCCACATAGAAGGGAACGCCGTATGTCTCCGCGCGCTCGCGCGCGCGCTGCTCGTCGAGGTCACACACCGCCACGACCCGGCAATCCGGGGCCTTGGCCCAGTTGTGCCCTCTGCCGTGTCGGCCACATCCCAGAATGGCAACGTTATACACGATCCGAACGTCTCCTCTCCCGCTTGAGCTTCGCCGGCACCTCGGGCGGCTCGCGCCGGCACCTGCCGCCCGAGCCGCTCGGGCACGAAGACCGCAGCGCCTACCAGTGCAACTGGTTCGCCTGTGGCGTGACCTCCCGGATATCCGGAGTTACGTCCGCTTCCACATCCCCTTTCGCCCAGGGGATCGCTCGCTGGATGATCCCCTGGAAGACCGGGTCCTGCCAGGTCTGTTCCAGGTTCCCCATGGTGGTATAGAAGAGGCGGCGCTTTCCGTGCTGGCGCGCCCACGCGGCCGGATAGGGCGGCCGGTCCAGCGAACCCGGCCGGGGCTCCGGCGGCGATACCGGCGTGGCTCCCGGCGGCGGGGGCGGGTTGGTGCCCTGAGCCAGGACGACGTGGAGGTCGTCCTGGAAGTTCTTGAAGGTGTACCACGAATCCGTGATGCGGAACGACTCGCCGATCCCTTTGACCGCGGGGAAATCGGGGTCCTTGACGATCATGGCGCACTCTTGCTGGGGGCCATGCCCGTTGTACGAGCAACCGAAGAGATCCTCCGTATGGAAGCTCACCGTGTTGCGAATGGCGACCAAGCCCTTGCCGGCGTCCAGCGCGTCGAAGAGACGCTGCTGACCGCGCTCGGAGATCGGTGGGGTTCCCTGCGTGCTCGCGGGACCCAGCAACTGCGCCGCCGACCCGGATGTCCAGAAGACAAAGGCGGCGTACTGATCCAGGTCGCCGTCGAAGACTTCACCGTTGCGCGAGCAATCCACCTGGACCCCGGCCCGCTTGCCGATCTCGATCATCACTTTGTCCGAGAAGCTGAGTCCATCCTCCAGGGGCACCAGCGGCCTGGGCAGTTTCGGCCGTCTCTCCGCCGGGTCGAGCGTGTACACCGTATGCCGTGTGAAGTAAAGTACCTTTTCCATCAGATCGTCTCCTCTTGCGACTGCGCGGACGGGGTACTGTCTCACCCCCGCCCGGGCCGGACGCTGCGGAGCGCCCGGCCGTCACCGCGTGGACAAGGCCGGAGAGGTGGGGCCGGTGGCGCTGCCGCGCGATTCTCCCCGGCCCGCCGATGCCTCTCCGGCGCCCGTCATTCCGTGAAGACCGTCCGGCCCTGCTCCGGCTTGTATCGCTCCACCTTGATCGGCTCTCCCGTCATGATCGATTCGTTGATGGCGGCATCGATCTCCATCTGGCGCAGGCCGGCCCAGCCATCCGCGACGAAGGGGCGGTGCTCCTTGATGGACTCCACGAAGTCCGTCATGTGCTGGGTGAGCATCGCCCAACGCGCCAGCTCATCGGGGAGCGCCCGCTCGTCCCCGCTCTTGAGACGACCCCGCGCGGTGCCGTTGCTGTTGTCGACCTGAAGCTCCCCTTGCTGACCGATCCACTTGATCTGATATCCCGGCCCCATGGGGCCGCTGGTCATCAGGTTGCCCACCGCGCCGCTGGCAAACCTCACGGTCGCGGAGCGCGACCGCCAGCCCTCATCGGCCTGTCCGAAGACCTCGTCCACCTCGCCGCCGAGGTAGCGGAACATCTCCACGAGATGGGGCCAGGTGCCCGAGAAGGCACGCGCACTCACGGCCGCCACGCTACCATAGTCGCCGGTGCGGATCTGCTGTTTCACCCAGCGGATGTTGTTGGTACCGTGCAGGCAGAAGCAGATGCCAAGCTGCACGTCGTGCTTCTGCCACTCGTCCATCATCGCGCGGACCTTGGGGAGGTCGCCCGGCTTGATCTTGAGCTGTCCCTCCTCGCCCCCCAACGGCTTCTCGGTGTAGACGTGTTTGCCGTACTGGAGGCACTTCATCACGACCTCGAAGCGGTCCTTCTCGCGCACGGGGGCGTCCACGATGTCGATCTCTTCTTTCTCGAACATCTCGTCGGCATCGAGGTAGTAGGGAACGCCGTAGACCGCCGCGCGGTCGCGCGCGCGTTGCTCCACCAGATCGCACACGGCGACGACCTGGCAATCGGGGACCTTTGCCCAGATGTGCCCCTTGCCGTGGCCTCCACACCCCAGAATGGCAACCTTGTACATGGTGGGTCCGTTTCCTCTCCCTGTCTCGGAGCCGCCGACGGCGCGGAGCCTCGTGCCGGCAGACGCTGCCCGAGCAGCCCGGGAGCAAAGGCCGCAGCGCCTGTTCTGTTCAGGCGTATCCGCCACGCCCCCGGTGTTGGCGATCTTCTCGCAGAGGCGCGGTGGTTCCTTCTCTTTGTTGCCGCCGGGCGCGACGATTCCTGTGGCATGGCGCCATGATGGTATCGGGGTCGAGGCGCGGTCAATCGGGATCGCGCGCGGGGCGGGGCGAAAGGGCTGCCGGGGCGCCGGCGTGCGCTTGCGAGCCACTCGCGCTCCCGGGCGGTTCGGGGGACGCCGAAGCGATCGGCCCGCCGCTTCGGCGTCTGCGGCTACCGTTCGGGCGGCCGGGCTATGCGGCCTCGTCGCGGAGGATGTTCCCCTCGATGCCGACAATGACGCGGCGGACGGGCACCTCGCGGCCGGCCTGCGCCATCGCCTGCGCCGCCAGGTGCTCCAACCCGCGGCAGCAGGGGACCTGCATCATGGCGATGGTGATGCTGCGCAGGCTCGACTCGCGGATCATCGCCGCCAGCGTCTCCACGTAGCCGCTCGGGTCATCCAGCTTGGGGCAGGCGATGGCGAGGGCGCGGCCCTCCAGATAGCGCGCGTGGAAGTCGCCGCAGGCGAAGGCGGCGCAATCGGCCGCCAGGAGCAGGTCGGCGTCGCGGTAGTACGGCGCGAGGGGCGAGACGAGGTGAAGCTGGATCGGCCATTGGCGCAGCGCGCTCGCAGCCCCCGCCGCGGGCGAGGACGCCGCCGGAGGCGCGGCGAACTGCCGCGCGGCGGTGCCGGGGCAGCCCGCCATCAGCGGCCCGGCGGGCGCGTCGCTCTCCCGCGCGGCGTGCGCGGCCGGCCTCGCTCCCGGGCGCGCCAGGTGATCGGCGACGGCACCCTCGTCGAAGGCGGCCGCCTCCCGCTCGATGACCGTGATCGCGCCCCGGGGGCACTCGCCGAGACACGCTCCCAGCCCGTCGCAGTATTGGTCCTTGACCAGCCGGGCCTTCCCGCCGACGACCTGGATCGCCCCCTCGGCGCAGGATGGCACGCACTCACCGCACCCATCGCAGAGCTGCTCGTCAATCTGCACGATCTTGCGAACTGCCATCGGATGAACTTCCGCCTCCCTTCGGTCTCCACTCCCCATTGTAACACATGATGCGCCGCGATGGGAGTGATTTCTCTCTGGAGTCTAGCCTCATTGGGATCTGGCCGGGCGGCCCATGTTTGGCGCAGGGCCGCCCGGTGGCAGAGCAGAGGTGCGCTAAGCGCCATCTGCGCTGCCGATGAGCAGCTTACGGCAGCGCCACGCGCCGGGGCGGCCGGCGCGCGAGTCCTCTCAGCCGGTGCTCCCGGTCTGCGCGATCTGTCCCAACTCCGCGGCGGTGAGCGGCGGGCCATCTACGGCGGCGATGTTCTCCGCCATGTGCCGCCACTTGCTGGTGCCGGCGATGACGGTGGACACGCCCGGGAGCTGTAGCACGTACTGCACCGCGAGCTGCGCCAGCGACCGGCACGGGCCGCTCAGTGGGCGCAGGGCGTCGGCCTTGGCGGCCAACGACCGCTTGCTCTCCAGGCTCTGCCAGCTCCGCCGGTCGTCGGCGCCGAACTCCTGGTCCGCCCGAAGCGTGCCGGCGAGGAAGCCCGCCCCGAAGACGCCGCGCGCCACGATTCCGACGTTGTGCTCCACGGCGGCGGGGAGCAGGGCCGCGGCGGCGCCCGGATTGATGATGCTGATCCCCTGCTGCAGCACATCCACCACGCCGCGCC
>JACQGM010000217.1 GCA_016199585.1 Armatimonadota bacterium | reverse complement strand
GGGCTCGGCCCGGTCGCGGACGGAGCAGCGACCCTACGTACCGGAGGCCGTAGGGGCCGCGCTCCGTCTCGGCCCGGTCACGGGCTCGGCCCGGTCGCGGACGGAGCAGCGACCCTACGTACCGGAGGCCGTAGGGGCCGCGCTCCGTCTCGGCCCGGTCGCGGGCTCGGCCCCTCCTACTCCTTCACCGTGCCCGCCAGCGCCTCGAGGAGCGCCGGCACGGCCACCGGCTTGGTGAGGTGCCCGTCCAGGCCGAGCGCGCGCGACCGCTGCGCGTCCTCGTCCTGCCCGTAGCCGGTGACGACGATGATCCGCAGCGCGTCGCCCCCCGGCTGCCGGCGCAGGCGCCGGGCGACCTCGTAGCCATCCATCCCCGGCAGCCCCAGGTCGAGCAGGACCACCTCGGGGCGGAACTCCGGCGCCAAGCGAAGGGCGGTGGTCCCATCGCGCGCCGCCACCACCTCGTACCCCTCCATCTCCAGCAACTCCGCCGTCATCTCCGCCACGTCGGCGTTGTCTTCCACCAGGAGAACGCGGCGGGAGTGCGCAGTGCCCGCTCCCGTGTCCGGCAACCCCGCACTCCGCACTCCGCACCGGGCACTCTCGAGGGGCAGCCGCACCACGAACTCGCTCCCCTGCCCGAGGCCGGCGCTGTGCGCTTCGACGGTGCCGCCGTGCATCGCCACGAGCCGCCGCACCAGCGTCAGCCCCAGGCCGAGGCCGCCCCGGGCCCGGTCGAGCCCCTGGTCCGCCTGCGCGAAGAGGTCGAAGACATGGGGCAGGAGGTCCGGGGCGATGCCGATGCCGGTGTCCTTCACCCGCACGGCCACCCGGTCGCCCTCCGCCTCGGCGGTCAGCCGGATGCGCCCCCCGGGGTCGGTGTACTTGATGGCGTTGTGCAGCAGGTTCCCGAACACCTGGCCCAGCCGCACCGGATCCGCGTCCAGCCAGACGGGATCGGCGGGGAGGGACACCTCGAGCCGGTGCCGGCACTCCTCCACCAGCGGGCGCACCGTCTCCACGGCCTCGTCCACGACGCGCGCGAGCGGCACGCGCTCTTTGCGGATCCGGATGGCGCCGCGGGTGATGCGGGAGACATCGAGGAGGTCGTCGAGAAGGTGGCGCACGCGCGCCATCTGGCGGCCCGCGGCACCGCCGGCGCGCTGCAGCATCGGATCCGCGGGGGCCCGTTTCTCGATGACCTGGATGGCATTGGCGATGGCGCCGAGAGGGTTGCGCAGCTCGTGGGAGAGCATTGCCAGGAACTCATCCTTGCGCCGGTCGGCATCCCGAAGGGACTCCTCGGCCCGCTTGCGCTCGGCCACCTCGACGCGCAGCTCCTCGGTGCGCTCATCCACCTTCCGCTCCAGCTCCGCGTGCGCCCGGCGCAGGGCGTCCCGGGCGCCCTTCAGCTCCGTCAGGTCGGTGACGACCACTGTGAGCAGATCCGGTCGGCCCTCGACAAGGACGGCGTTGGCGGAGAGGAGCGCGGGCACACTCTCCGCCCCGTCTCGCCGCAGCGAGATCTCCGTCTGGAAGGCTCCGCGCGCCGCCCTCTCGACGACGCCCGCCAGGTCGGGGGCACCGGGTGCGGCGATGAAGCGGACGAATGGGCAGCCGATCACCTCTTCCAGGGGCGCGCCCACCAGCCGGGCGAAGCGGCGGTTGGCGTAGAGGATGATCCCCTCGGCGGAGAGGGTCAGCGCCCCCTCGTTCAGCGTCTCGAAGAGGACGCGGTAGGCCTGATCGGCGCCCTGGAGGGTGTAGACGGTCGGCCCGGCACCGGTGTGGACTATCAGGGCATCCACGCTCCCGGTGCGGATGGCGTCGAGGGTCTGGCGCGCCTCCTCCAGCTCGTGCGCCTGCGCCTGGATGGTGCGCAGGAGGTCTTCTCGCGGGGCGTTTGCATCCATCAGCGGGAGTCTTTCTCTTCAGGCGGCGCCGGCTTGATCTCCAGGCCGGCGAGGATCCGCTCCTTGTCGGACAGATCGCCGACGAAGCGGCGCAGCGGGAGAGGAAGCTGCTTGATGAGGGTGGGCGCGGCCAGGATGTGCGCCTGCCCGGCCAGATCCGGCTGCTGGTAGATGTCCACCACCTCGAGCTGGTAGCGGCCCTGCAGGTGCTCCTCGCACAGGCGCCGCAGGTTCTCGATTGCCTGACGGGAGCGCGGCGTGGTGCCCGTCACGTAGAGGCGCAGCACGTACTGGCGCGCCTCCCTCTCCGCCAGCGCCGCCTCGAACTCGGCGGTGGAGTCCTTCACTTCCGGCGGGGCGGCGGCCGTGTCGCGCTCCCCGTCCTTCTCTTGCCTCGCCGGCACCCCCTCGGGATCCCGGATCCGGTGCTCTTCCCCGGGGATGGGACCCGGTTGCTGCCGGTCTTCGGTCATCACGGACCCTCCTGTTCGTCCGAGCCGAGGGGGCTCAGGTCGAGGCCGACGAGCACGCGCTCCGTATTGGAGAGATCCCCGATGATCTTGCGCAGCGGCTGGGGCAGCTTGCGAACCAGGGTCGGGATGGCGAGGATCTGGTCGCCCATCGCCAGTTGCGGGTTCTTCAGCAGGTCTACCACTTCGATGGCGTACTTCCCCGCCAGGTGCTCCTCGCAGATGCGCTTCAGGTTGGCGAACGCCTCCAACGACTTGGGCGTCTGCCCGGCGACGTAGAGGCGCAGGTTCCAGCGCTCCCGATCGCCCTCCGCGTCCTGGGCCCGGGGTGTGACTTCAGTAAGAGCCATTAGTGATCTTCTCCCTTCACTGCCGTCTCAGGGCGCTCGGCCAGGTCGAGTTGGTCCAGGGCGCGCGCCGTGTCGGTGAGGGTACCGATGAGCGTGCGCACCGGGAGCGGGTTCCGGCGCGATACCGTAGGGATTGCCACAATCCCGTCGCGGAACGCCGCCCCGGGATCGGTCTCAATGTCAATCACCTCGATGCGGAAGCGCCCGGGGAGGTGCTCCTCGCAGAGGCGCCGGAGGTTCGCGACCGCCAGCTTCGCCCGCGGCGTGTCGTCGCTCACGTAGATCCGCAGGACCCAGGGCTCGCCTTCCTCCCCCGCCGTCGCCTCGTCGTCAGATGGTTTCGGCTCGGACATCCGCCCCTCCTCCCGGCACCGGGCTCCCGCCGCTCTCCGGGGGCGGCCCCTCGCGGTTCGCGCCGCGCGCGCCGGACATCGCCGCGCGGTCGGCGCGGAGCACACTCTCGCGGAGCTGCTCCTGATCGATGGCGCGCCGCATCTCCTCTTCGCGGGCTTCAAACTCGGCCTGCAGCGCGGTGATCTGCGCCCGGAGCGCCGCGCGCTGCCGCTCCAACTCGCGCTGCTTGCGCGCCGTCTCCTGGTCGCGAAGGAGCGCCTCCGCCCGCTCCTTCGCCTCCTGCGCCAGGCGCGCGGACCCGGTGAGCACCCCGGCCGGCCCGACGTAGACGTCGGTGAGTTCCACCCCCCGCTCGCTGAGCCGGAACTCGCGCATCTGGTGCGAGTGCTCCATCCCGCGCGACTTCAGCACGTAGAGCACCCGGTTCCGCTCGCCGCTGCTCTCCACCATCCGCAGCAGCAGCCAGGTGTCCATCAGCGAGGAGACGCCCACCTCGGTGGCCTCGATGGCCCCGCCACCTCCGGTCAGGCTGGTGAACACCCCGGTGATGCCCTCCGTCTTCAGGAAGTCGATGAGGCGCGTCAGCATCGCGCGCACCTCGGACTCGCTGCCGGCGGTGATGAAGTTGGTGACCGGGTCCACCACGACCAGCCGGGGCTGCAGCTCCGCCACGCGCTTGTGCAGCGTGGCGAGGTGCGTCTCCAGGCCGTAGAGGGTGGGGCGCGCGGCGTGGAAGCGGAGCAGGCCCTTCTCCACCCACGGCCGCAGGTGAATGCCGATCGATTCCATGTTGCGCTGGATCTGGTTGGGCGACTCCTCGTAAGCGGCGTAAAGGCAGCGATCGCCGCGGCGGCACGCCGCGTTCACGAAACTGGCGGCGATGCTCGTCTTCCCGGTGCCGGCGGTGCCGGAGACGAGCACCGTGCTCCCGCGGTAGACGCCCTGCCCGCCCAGCATCGCGTCGAGGCGGGGGATGCCGGTGGAGACGCGCTCCCGGGAGACCGCGTGCTCCAGGCGGAGCGCGGTGACGGGGAGCACGGAGAAGCCCCCCTCGTCAATCAGGAAGGGGTACTCGTTGGTGCCGTGGGTGCTGCCGCGGTACTTCACGATGCGCAGGCGCCGCGTGGTGATCTGGTTCTCCACCCGGTTGTCGAGGAGGATGACGCAGTCGGAGACGTACTCTTCGAGGCCGTGGCGGGTGAGGGTCTCCGTGCCGCGCTCGCCGGTGATCACGGCGGTGACGCCCCGGTCCTTGAGCCAGCGGAAGAGGCGGCGCAGCTCGGCGCGGAGGATCCCCTCGTTGCGGAAGGCGGCGAAGAGCGCCTCGAGGGTGTCGAGCACCACTCGCTTCGCGCCGACTTCCTGGATGCCGTAGCCGAGGCGGACGAAGAGGCCCTCCAGGTCGTACTCGCCCGTCTCTTCGATCTCGCTCCGCTCGATGCGGATGTGATCCAGGAAGAGCTTCTTCTGCGCGCACAGCTCATTCAGGTCGAAGCCGAGGGATGCGACGTTGGTGGCCAGCTCCTCGGGGGTCTCCTCGAAGGCGGCGAAGACGCCCGGCTCCCCGTACTCGCTGGCGCCGCGCACCAGGAACTCCATGCCGAAGAGCGTCTTCCCGGAGCCGGGGCCGCCGCAGACGAGGGTGGGCCGGCCCTTTGGCAGGCCGCCCCCGGTGATGTCGTCCAGACCCCGGATCCCCGAGGCCGCCTTCTGGAGCGCCCTGGCGGCCAGAGATGCCTTTTCGGTAATGGTTTCCGTCGTGGACATGTTGGCAGATCCCTCTATCCCCGTATTTTACCCCGTACCGGTCGTCGTCACGCCCCCCCCCGGCACCCATTTCGGTATCGAAACGCGCCGGGCTCGCCTCGCGGCGAGTGCCAACGGGCGGCTCCCCGGCGCGCGTTGGCCTGACGGCACCTGTACTACCGTATTCGGACCGGGAGCATGGCGCTCCTTCTCGCCATGGGAGAGATCCGGCCCGGTTCCCGGGCGCTCCGACGCCGGGCTCGGGGGCGCATCCAGATGCTCGGGCGCCTCGGGATCGCCGGAGGCACTTCGGCGACGGCATCGGAGCGCCGGTGAAACCGGCTGGAGGCGGGAGGGCAGACCCCCCGGAAGGAATCGCACCCCAAGGGTGGAACTCGATCAGTACGTGGGTGCCCAACACCCGCGCTTGCCCCGCCCACGGAGGAGACCGATGCCCGGCGATGACACGGTCTGGCGCTCGAAGGGCCGCCACCGGCCCCCGCACCTCTACGTCGGCGGCATCACCCACATGGTCACCGCCGCGACGGTGGCCCACGCCCCGTTCCTCGCGCTCGCGCACCGGAAGGACTACCTTCTGAAGGCCCTCCAGGAGGCGTGCGCGGCCGCGGGGACCGAGATCCTCGCCTGGGTCATCCTCGACACCCACTACCACCTCGTCGCCGTGCCGCAGACCCCCCCCCCCGACGTCGCCGCCGCGCTCGTCCACCTGCACCGTCGCTCCGCCGCCGAGTTCAACCGTGAGGACGGCACCCCCGGGCGACCGGTGTGGCACTCTCACTGGGATCGGCGCCTCTTTACGGAAGGCGACCTCTACAGCCGGATCATCAACTACATCCATCGGAACCCGGTGAAGCACGGCTACGTGAGTGACCCGGGCGATTGGGCCTGGTCGAGCTTTCGTGCCTTCGCGGCGCTGGGGAATCCTCGGATAGTGGAGGGGCTGCGCCGCTTCCCGGCGCCCCGACGGCTTCCGGGGGACGATTAGGAGCAGCCGGGCGCGGTGGCGCCTCCGGCCCGGTTCCCGGGCGCTCCGATGCCATAGCCTGAGAGTGCGCGCGGGCGCGGTGGCGCCTCCGGCCCGGTTCCGGGGCGCTCCGATGCCATAGCGCGCGGATTCGGTCGCGACCGGGTTAAGCCCGGCCCCGGCCGGGGTAAGAGCGCCGCGGAGGCATGGTGATGAACCCGTGGGATGGCGCTGAGGAGTACCTGGTGGAGCGGTTTCGGCGCGAAGGCGTGATCGAGGGCACGCCGGGGCGCATCGCGCGAGAGGGCGGCTTCCCCCTGCACGTCATGGAGCAGGCGCTGGCCGACCTCGTTCGCCAGAACCGCGTCCACTCCTTCCAGACCGACGATGGCCGGCTGGAGTGGGAGTGGAAGCTACCCTGATGGCGCGACCGGCAGCGACAGGGTGAAGGTGCTCCCCCTCCCGGGCTCGCTCTCCACCGTGAGGGCGCCGCCGTTGCGTTGAGCCAGCTCGCGGCAGAGGGCCAGACCGATCCCGTAGCCCCGGCGTCCGTTCCCCTTGCGGCTCCAGAGGGGACGGAAGATCAACTCCAGCTCGTCCGGGTGGATCCCCCGGCCGGTATCCGCCACGCGCAGGCGCACCAGACCGTCATCCAGGGCCGCTTCCATGCGGAGGGTGCCCGCTCCCTCCATCGCCTCGATGGCGTTCTGGCAGAGGTTCTGGAGGATCTGCTGCACGTGCCCGGGGTCGGCCTGGGCGGGCGGCAGGTCGTCAGGGCAGGCCAGCTCCAGGGCGATGCCGCGGGGGAGTGAGAGAGTGCCGGCGACGCGCCGGGCGGCGTCGCCGGGGGCCAGCGCCGTCGGGTTGGGGGGCCGCCGCTGGGTGAGCGCGAGCATGTCGTGGATGATCTGCTCGGCGCGCTGGACCTGTTCGACCGCCATCTGGCGCGCGCGCGCGGCGACGGCGTCATCCGGGTCGAGGTGGCTCTCCAGGGCGAAGAGCACGGCGCGGATGGTGGCCAAGGGGTTGCGCACGTCGTGGGCGATCGCCTGGCCGAAGAGGCCGAGCGCCGCCAGCTTTTCGGCGTCTACCAAACGTTCCTGCGCCGCCGCCAGCGCCTCGTTCTTCTCCTGCAGCTTCGCCATGACGGCCCGCGTCTTCACCTTCTCTCGCTGCTGGCGAGCGTAGAGGCGGACGTTGGTGAGCGCCACGGCCGCCTGTCGAGCGAGGCCCTCGATCAAGCAGAGGCGGGCGTCGGTCTCGCCGGGCGCCACCTGAGCCGCGATCACCCCGAGGAGCTCTCCGAGGGGGCTCAGGATCGGCGCGCAGGCCCAGAGCGCGGCCGTGCCGGAATCGGCGCGCGCGAGCGCCTCGTCGCCTCCCCCGACCAGGGGCGCCAGGCGCTCCGCGCAGCGGCCCGCCAGCCCCTGGCCGGGTGTCCAGCGCAGCCGGGCGGCGTGCCAGCGCGTGCCGTCCCACCACCCATCGGCTTGCAGGTGATCCTCCTGGGCGAGGGCCACCAGAGCGGCCCGGCCGCCGGCGAGTTGCGAAGCGTAGCGCGCCACGTCTCGCACCAGCCCCCGCGGCTCGAGCCGGGTGGAGAGCGCGGACGCGGCGCCCAGCAGGGCCCAGAGGAGGCGGTTGGTGCGGGCGAGCGCGGCCTGCGAGGCGCCGACGTGCCGGCGCAGTGACTCCAGGGCCGCGGCGCTCGTGAGGTGCTCGCGCATCTCCTGCGGCGGCGCAGTGTCCGAGGGGAGGTAGTCGAGGGAGAGCATCGCGTCGGGGTCCTCGCGCGGCTCGGTATGTACCGCGAAGCGGCACTGCGGCCCGCCGGTCAGCAGCGTCGAGTGCCCGATGAGGCGGACATGCCCCAAGTTGCGCGCGGCGATGCTCCCCAGGATGTGGGCGTCGAGGCGGCAGAGGGCATCGGCCCCCGGCGCCACCTCGGCGAAGGGACACTTCGAGTTGGTGAAGTGGACCTCGGTTTCCGAGGCGCTCTCCACGCGCGTGCAGCCGCCCGTGAGGTTCTTGAAGTCCGCCACGACCCAGGCGAACTGCTCCAGGCTCAGGGGCCCATGCACGCCGCGGGCCTCCCGGTACCGCTCCTCTATCCAGCTTCCGAGGCTCTCCCCCAGCTTGCGCAGGAATCCCTCGGCGGCCTCGGGGCCGAGAACCGCCTCTGCCAGACACACGGCGTGCGAGCCGAGGACGCGGAAGAACGGATCATCACGCTCAGCGACCAACGAACGGTCGGTCATGTCACCCCCAGACAAGGCCCGGCACTTGGAAGAGCACGTCTTCAGTTGGCAAGCGCCACCGGCGCGGGACCACCGCGGGCCGGCGGCCGGGAACGGGCAGGAACCCAGTAGGGATTGTACCACGATTCGGGCCGGGGCAAACCACCCGGTGCCGGGACACCGTGCGCCGGGGCGCCGGCGGCCAGGCGGCCCGAGCGGGGTTGGTGAAGGCGCGAAAGTGGCGGTGGGGAAGCGGGGGAGAGGGGGGGCCCGGCGGCCGCCCCTCTCCAGCCGCTCAGTAGCGGGCGACGAGCCGGGCGCTCAGGAGGGTGATGACGGAAGCGGCGAAGGCGACGCCGACGCTCGCCAGCGTGATGCCGGCGGGCACCGAGTAGCCGCACCGCTCGCACACCAGGCCGCCGACGGCGGCGCCGAAGATCCCCAGCAGCACGGCGCCGGTCTTGCCGCCCACGCGCCGCACCGGCACCACCAGCTCCGCGGCCATCCCCGCGATGCTCCCGACGATGATCAGGCTGACCACCCGCCAGGCCGCCGCGTTCTGGCGGATCGCTTCCAGGAGCATCTCGAACTGATCCACGAACGTCGGCTCCGGCTTGCCGGCGGCCAGACTGAAGACCTCCCACGCCCGCAGGCCCTGCGCGGGCATCCTGCCGGCGAAGGCCGCGATCAGGGCGACGGCTGCGGCGCCCAGCGCGATGAAGAGAACCTGGCGCCCCCGGCGGGGCCGCTCAGACTCCAGCGGGGCCACGCGCTCAGTGCCGGCCCCGGACCCTATGGCGGTTCGCTGCATTGTTGCCTCCTTCGGGCACCCACTGCCCCGGGATCTCTCGGCAGCGCGCCCGCCGGTGGCTCACCCTGGGTCCGCCGGATCCTCTTCTTCCCGCTCGGTGCAGTCGAGTTCCTCAGCCACCAGGAACAATGGGCGCCGCTGCGTCTCCTGGTAAATGCGTCCGATGTACTCACCGATGACGCCCAACAGGAATATCTGCACGCTCCCCAACAACAGGATTCCCGTGCCCAACAATGCATAGCCCGGCTGCGGGCTCCCTCCCCGCAGCTTCTCCGCCAGCACTGCAAGAAAGAGGACAAAACTTCCCACTCCCACGGCCGCCCCGATGAGCGTCGCCAGGCGCAGGGGGATGATGGAGAACGCCACGAGGCTATCCACCGCCAGACCGGTCATCTTCAGGTAGTTGTACTTCGTCCGGCCGGCGTAGCGCGGCTTCCGGTGGAACTTGATCCCGGTCTGGCGGAACCCCACCCAGCAGATCAGGCCGCGAACGAAGCGGTTCCTCTCCCGGCACTGGTTGAAGGCATCCACCACCTTCCGGTCCATGAGCCGGAAGTCACCCGTGTCGCGCGGCAGGTCGAGGTTGGCGAGGCGGCGCATGACGCGGTAGTAGAGGAAGGAGGTGGCGCGCTTGAGGGGCGTCTCGCGCTCGCGGGAGGCGCGCTGGGCGTAGACGAGGTCGTAGCCCTCACGCCAGCGCTCAAGGAGCTCGGGGATCACCTCCGGGGGGTCCTGGATGTCGGCATCCATCAGCACCACGGCGCGCCCGCGGGCGTGCTGCATGCCGGCCGTCGAGGCGGCCTCATGGCCGAAGTTGCGCGAGAAGGAGAGGACGCGCACGTGCCGGCCGTCGCGCCGGTGGAGGGCGCGGAGGACCTCCGGGGATCGATCGGCGCTGCCGTCATTGACGAAGAGGATCTCGTAGCCGGCCACCGCCCGCTCCAGGACGGCGGTGAGGCGGCGGTGGAGCTCCTCCAGGCACCCCTCTTCATTGTAGACGGGCACCACAACCGAAAGCTCGATGTCGCTCATATCGTGATATGGACCAGATAGGCATCCAGCCGATTCGCATCGAAGCCGACGACCGCGGCATCATCCAGGAATGTCACCGGCAGGTCATCCTCGGTGTAGCCGGCGGCGTTCAGGTCCGCCTGGGCGTCGGCGTCGCGCTCCACATCCAGGACACGGAAGTGCAGACTGCGGTTCGCCAGGTAACGGATCACCTGCTCGCAGGCCGCGCAGTTCGGGCGCGCGTATACCACGATGTTATCCGGCAGCCGCGTTCTTCCTGCCATGTGTCCTCCTTATCGCGTCTCCCGCTTCGGCCCCACCTCGCGCTCGACGGTGAACTTGTAATGGCCGTCGTCTCCTCGCTCCGGCGTCAGGGTGCGCAGCTCCCAGGGGGAGTGCGCCTCGCACCAGCGGCGCATCTCCTCGATGGCCGCCGTTTCGTTCTCCGCGTCGCTCCAGAGCTCGCCGATCCCGTAGTGATCCCGGATGTTCACGCGCACAATGGCCATGTGTGACACCTCCGTGCCGGTCATACCCGAGGGTGACGGAGGGCGAAACGGGATGGGTCATCTGGTCGCACGTCCGCGAGCGCGGGTCGACGAAGCGGGCCACGAACGCCACGGTGTCGTCGTAGATAACCTCCGACATCTGAAAGGACTTCAGGCGGCGATAGCCGCCGTGCGGGCCAATGGCGTGCTCTTCCCGGCTCATGGTCCACCTCGTCGTTCCCGGCCGGCGAGGGGCTCGACCAGAGAGGCTGCCAGCCGCTGCAGCAGACGCCCGTGCCGCGTATCATCCACGGCGCCGATGGCACCAAGCACCCGTCGGCGGGGCACGAGAGCGAGGAAGCCGAGCCGGATCAGCGAGTCGCACTGCAGCCCACTTGGGGCGAAGTCCGAATCGGCGGATGACATCACCTCATCGAAACCCTCGACGCACTGGTGCAGTTGCGTGCTGATCCCACAGACCAACAGGTCCCGATATGGGGGCATCTCACGAAGAACGAGCGCGGGTCGGTTCTTCGCTGTGCCGTCGGCCTGGGGCATGGGAGTGAGGATGATGCTGCCCTCCCTCATATTCCGGGTTCACCTCCCTGATGCATTCCTCCGGATAGCCTGGTTCGTCCTCGGCGTAGGCGCCTGCCAACCCCTGTTGCGATAGCAGTGCCCACCCGGCCCTCTCGTCTTCAGGCTCGGCCTCACCCAGGACCGTCACGATCAGCCTGGTGCCCGGTTTGAGGTCGAACGGTTCGTCCAGACAGACCTTTTCCCCATCGAAGTGCCCCGGCAGAGCCACGAGCGGCATGGTGGGTCCTCCCTCTTCCTTATGTTCCCCAGCATGGCAGATGCGGGGGACGACGCAACGCTCATGCGGACTTCGGCGATCTCTTCCTGAATCTACCTCGGTCCACAGGCTCACCCCGAACTCCCCATAGGCGTTAACATAAGCGTTCCCGCGGTGCCACCCGGTATGAAACCGGGTGCTCCGGGCCGCTGGCCGGGCGTCCTCACGGACGCAGAAAGCCTTCTCCCGTCCGAAGGACGG
>JACQGM010000214.1 GCA_016199585.1 Armatimonadota bacterium | reverse complement strand
GTGGGGTGAGGGGGGTGCGCTCGCGGGAGACCAGCCCGATTCCCGGGCGCTCCGGGCAGTCTCCGGGGTGCTCCTGCTGGTTGAGGGCGCTGCGAGCCGCGCGGCGGTGGGGTAATGAAAAGGCCCTGGCGCTGCGTCGCTGGACAAGGTCGCCCCCATCCGCTATACTGGTGCCGGTCTCAGGGGGCACCACACCCGTGAGTAGGAAGAACAGGGATGATGGATACGCTTGCCGGGAGAGCCGCCGCCCGCGCCGAGGCGCTGGCGGAAGAGACGATCGCGCTGACCCGCGCCCTCGTGCGCGCCAACACGGTGAACCCCTACTCCGGCGACCCCACCCGGGGCAACGAGGGGAACGGCCAGGCGATCATCGAGCCGATCCTGCGTGATCTCGGCGCGCGCATCGAGCGCTTCGACTGTCCGCCGGACGTTTACGCGCAGGCGGGAGTGCTGGGACCGAAGGGGCGCGAGTTCGCCGGCCGGCCCAATGTGCAGGCCGACCTCCGCTTCGGCGGGGGCGGCCCGCGCGCCCTCCTTCAGGCGCACATGGATACCGTCGGCACCTCCGACATGACGATCGACCCTTTCTCCGCCGAGGTGCGCGACGGCCGCATCCGGGGGCGCGGCGCCAGTGACTGCAAGGGCGGCATCGCAGCGACCCTCACCGCCCTGCGGGTGCTGCGCGAGTTCGCCGGCAGCCTGCGCGGCTCGGTGCTCTTCCAGAGCGTCGTGGACGAGGAGTGCAACGGCGGCGGCGCCGGTGCGATGGCCTGCTGCCTGCGCGGCCTGCAAGCCGACTTCGGCATCGTCACCGACGGCTTCGGACCTCTCATCACCCGCGGCTACTCGGGCGTGCTCACCGTGGAGCTGCGCGTTCCCGGGGTCAGCGGGCACGCGGCCTGGCCCCTCGGCGTCAGCGCCATCGAGAAGGCACTGGTGGTGAAGGAGGCGTTGGACCAGTTCAAGCGCGACCGTGAGGGGAGCCGCCGCTTCGCGCAGGTGAACCTGGGGATCTTCCGCGCCGGCATCCACCCCGCCATCATCCCCGGCGAGGCGCTCCTCGCCCTCAACCTGAGCTATCCGATGGAGGATGCTCGGGCCGCCCGGGCCGCCGGCGCCGGCTTCGGCGGCGGCCCCATCCGCGCCGAGTTCGAGCAGCGCATCCGCGCCCGCGAGGCTGCCGACCCCTTCCTCGCCGCCCACCCGAGCGCGATCACCTGGGTGAAGGACCTGATCCCCTTCGAGACCCCCGCCGAACACCCGCTGGTGACCGGCCTCGCCGAGACGCACCGGCGCATCCTCGGCCGCGACCCCGAGGTGACCGTGAGCGGCGCCTGGAGCGACGCCTCCTACCTGCCGCGGCTGTGCGGCATCCCCACGGTGGTCTACGGCGCCGGCACTCCCGGCAAGGCACACTCCCACGACGAGTACGCCGAGGTGTCGCGGATCGTGGACACCTCGAAGGTGCTGGCGGCGTATCTGTGTGAGCGGCTGGGGGCGTAGGGGGCCGGCACGGTTCGTGGTATAATGGGTTGTTGGCGGAGGTGCGGCGATGGAAGCAGTGCTGGATGTACGGGTAAGAGTTCCGGAGGATACCTCCGAGGAAGTGCTGCGGCAAGCGCAGGAACGGGTGCGGGAATCCGCGGTCGTCTTCCTCCAGCAGGAGTGCGTGCTCACCATTCGCGAAGCGGCGCGGGATCTCGGCCTCACCTACGAGGGCTACCTGGAGCTCCTGGCCGAGAAGGGCCTTCCAGCGACCTCGGGGGTGACACAGCCTGAGGTGCTGGACGGCCATCCGCCGTTCCATCCGGAGACCGCCATGCGCTTCTTAAACACCGCCGGGCCGGTAGACTGCGCCCGGCACTACTGCATCCCGCCCCTGGAGCGGCTGGACCTGGACGAGGTGCTGATGCTGGTCGCCCAGCGGCCTCACAGGGCCGGCAAGAGGATGGGTTCGTCGCCGTCCTCCGCGGTCTATCGGGCGGTCTGATTCGAGTCGGGATCCCGCGGGAGTAAGCGCCGCTCGAAGCGGAGTAGCTCATTCTCCAAGCGCAAGGCCATCTTCTCCCGCTCGTGCATCTCGTTCTCACCAACCCGCCGGGTCTCATAGGCGAGGCGCTGAACAGCAGCCGCCAACTCTCTTAGCTCCTGGCGTATCTCCTTTGTCTCCTGCCGCAGTTCCTTGATCTCGGCCCTGGTCTGCTGGAGGTCCTGCGTCAGGGAGAGAAGCTGTCTCGCCAGTTCGTAGAGTTGCCTGAGCATCGGGTCAAACCGCCGTCTTCAGTGCGTCAATCAAGGAGCGTGTTTCGACTTGGAGTGCGCGGCTCTCCGCCTTCAACTGCTCTATCTCGAACTGGTCCTGCCTCATCCGCGCGCGCCATTGCTCGATCTCGGCAATGATCCGGTCGATCTCAGCTTCGAGCTTGGCAGCATCATCCAGACTTGCATCCAGGGTCTCGGCCATTGTTCTTCCTCCCATGAGGAAGTATAGCACTTCGCGGTCTGGAGTGCAACGACGGAGCAGCCGCGGTAGTGTTCCAAATTGTGGGGGTACTTAGACGCGCCTGCAGGCCAGGCCCTGCGGCACCACCTCCGTCTTACCCTGGCAACTGCCAACGGATCGCCGCGCGCCCCCTACCCCAGCGGCAGCCGCACCACCTCCCCGCCCCGCTCCGCCGAGATCTCCGCGGCCAGGCACACCTCCTGCGTCTTGCAGGCGTCCTCGATGTTCGGCATCGCCTCGCGCCCCTCCAGCACGCACGCGGCGAAGTGGTCAATCTCCGCCGGGAAGGGGTGGTGGCGCACGTCGCCGCTGGTGGGGAGCACGGTCGGTACCTCGGCGAACCCGGTCTGCCCCGGCAGGAGACGGGGCGACCAGAGGCGGTTGTCGCGGATGGTGCCCTCGGAGCCGAGGAGGTCGATGTTGAACATGTAGGGGGCGACGGACTCCAGCGAGCACCCGGCCTTGCCGATGGCGCCGGAGGCGAACTTCAGCATCGCCACCAGCGTGGTGGGGTAGTCGAAGTCCGGGCGGCGGCGGGTGCTGTGGGCGCGCACCTCGGTGATCTCGCCGGCGAAGTGGCGGAGGGCATCCACGGCGTGGCAGCCGCCGGTGATGAAGGCTCCGCCGGCGAACTCGCGCTGGCGGATCCACTCGTAACTGGGAAAGAACGGCTTGATCCCGTGCCAGTAGTCGCACTCGGCGTAGACGATGTCGCCGATGGCGCCCTGGTCGAGGAGGGAGCGTAGGGTCAGCGCCAGGGGGTTCCAGCGCAAGATGAAGCTCACCACGCTCAGAACGCCGGCATCTTTCACCGCCTGGCGCACGGCGCGGACCTCCTCCGGGGTGATGCCGACCGGCTTCTCCAGCACCAGGTGCTTGTGAGCCTGCGCCGCGCGCACGGCCAGGGGCGCGTGCTGATGATTCGGCGTGCAGATGGAGACGGCGTCCACGCGGTCGTCCGCCAGGAGGGCGTCGAAGTCGGGGTAGATGGCGCACTCCAGGTCGAGCTCGGCGGCCAGGGCGCGAGCGCTCTCCGCGCGGCGGCTGCAGACGCCGACGACCCGCGTGCGCGGATTGTTCAGGTATGCCTTCGCGTGCTGGCGCGAGACGGCGCCCGCGCCCATGATGGCGACGTTGATTTCGTTCATGACAGCTCCCTACGAGATGAGACGACGGGCCGCAGCGGATCAGAAGAGGCCCCTGGTCGTCCTCGTCCTCGGTCGGCGGCGCCGCGGGTTGGCGCCGCCAGGGGGAAGGTTCCGCGGCGGGGGAGGGGGTTCCTGCGCGGGGCGCACGCCGGCACACGCCCGGCGGGGATTCCCGGCAGCGGGAATCGGGATGAAACGGGCTTGTCCTGCGCGCTCTCGGCACGCAAGCCAGCTCGTTGGCGGTAGGTGAAGGCTGCGCGGCGTGCAAGAGTCCAACCAACACGAAGCAGTGGTCAACTCGGGGGCAGCGGTTCGCGGCGCGAAATCCTTGAAGGGACCACGCGGGGCAGAGGAGATCCGGCACATGCCTGGCAGACAGGCAGGGGGGAGCGGGTAACATGATCGTCAGCGGGTCGCGGCACCCGGTGCGCGGAGTACTGCGCCGAGGTGCGCTGGGACTGTTGGTAAGGGCATCGCGAAGGGGTGTCGTCTGTCTCGTGTGTGTCACACTGGTGCTCCAGTGCGCGGCCATTGCCGGCGAACAGACGAGCGATGGAAGGCAAGCCGGCGCTTCGGCCGCATCTGGTCCTTCACCGGTGTGGCTGGGCGATCAGGCGACTGCCGTGGGAGATGTGGTGTTCAGTCCCGATGGTCGGGTGCTGGCGGCAGGGACCGAGGGCGCGGGGATTGTGCTGTGGGATCGCAGAAAGGGCGAGCCGTTCGGCCTGTTGGGAACGTTGGGCCAAACCGGACCGGTGCTCGCTTTCGACCCGGGGGGAGACAGAATCGCCACCGGAGGCTGGGTGCCAGGGCGCAATGATGCTCCGGTCGTCGTGATGGACGCGCGGAGCGGCGAAGCGCAGGGGATCCTTCTCCGGTATGGCAGCCCGGGAGTGAGCAGCGTCGCGTTCAGCCCCGGCGGTCGCTTGCTGGGCGCCGCTGGCATCTCGGTGGGTCGTCAGCCAGTGGTGAAGCTGGCTGCAACCGTCGACCAGATGGTCGACCCCGCTACGGGGCAGGTTGCACGGATGCGGCGGCTGGTGTGGGCCGTTCTAGGTGGAGTGTGGGTATCCACAGGGAGGGATCAGCCTGGGTGCCTGCTCGACAGGCGAACGGGACGGGTGATCACCCGCGGGATGCTGCGCGACACAGCGGTGATGGTTTGGGATGCCGTCAGCGGCAGGGAATGGGCCTCTAGCACGCAAGACGACGGCCAGCGGCTGTTGACCGCTGGACACGAGCAGGAGTTCATGGTCTACGACGACGGGACGATGGCAACCGAGATGGATGGCCCGCTCGCCTTCAGTCCGGACGGCAGCGTGATCGCGTGCGTCGGGCGCCCTGCGAGCGGGCCGGAGCGGGCGGTGGTTCTGGTCGACGTGGTGTCGGGGCAGCCTCGGCGCGTGCTCCCGATCTCCGGTGTGTGCAAGGGCATGGCATTTAGAGCCTATCCGAAAAGTCCGATTCGTGGCCCGCCGGGCCGTGTTCTGTGAGACCGGAGCACACTTTTCGGATAGGCTCTAAGTAGGATGTCGGACTGAAGGGGCAGATTGCGCACGGGCCCCTGTGACGGAACCGGATCGTGTGGGGGCGGATCGCGTGTCCGCCCGGGTGTAGCTCGCGGTGCCGGGCGGACACGCGATC
>JACQGM010000221.1 GCA_016199585.1 Armatimonadota bacterium | reverse complement strand
CTGCGTCAGGATCGACTCGGGGTGGAACTGCACCCCCTCGATGGGATACTCGCGGTGGCGCACGCCCATCACCTCGCCGATGTCCGTCTCGGCGGTGACCTCCAGGCACTCCGGCAACGTCTCGCGCCGGATCACCAGCGAGTGGTAGCGCGTCGCCTCGAAGGGCGACGGCAGTCCCGCGAACACCCCGCGGCCGTCGTGGTATACCATCGAGGTCTTACCGTGCATCAGGCGCCCGGCGCGCACGATCTCGCCGCCGAACGCGTGGCCGATGGACTGGTGGCCGAGGCAGACGCCGAGGATCGGCACCCGGCCCGCGAAGCGCCGGATCACGTCTACCGAGAGCCCCGCCTCCCGCGGCGTGCGCGGACCCGGGGAGACGACGATGCGCTCGGGCGCCAGCCGCTCGGCGTCGTCCAGGGAGAAGCGGTCGTTGCGCCACACCTCCATCGCCTGGCCCATCTCGCCCAGGTACTGAACCAGATTGTAGGTGAACGAATCGTAATTGTCTATGACGAGGATCACGGCCCCCTCCCTCGCGCACGCCCCGGGGCAGTGCCGCACGCTACTGCTCCAGCGCGTGTGCCATCTCGATGGCGCGCACCAGCGCGCGGGCTTTGTTGACACTCTCCTGGTATTCGCGCTCCGGCACGGAGTCGGCAACGATGCCGGCGCCCGCCTGCAAGGTGGCCGCGCCATCCTTGATCACCAGGGTGCGGATGGTGATGCAGGTATCCATGTTGCCCGAGTAGCTGAAGTAGCCGATGGCGCCGGCGTAGGGACCGCGCCGGGTGGGCTCCAGCTCCTCGATGATCTCCATGGCGCGCACCTTCGGCGCCCCGGAGACGGTGCCCGCCGGGAAGCAGGCGCGCAGCACGTCGAACGGGTCCTTCCCCTCCCGCAGCTTCCCGACCACGTTGGAGACGATGTGCATCACGTGGGAGTACTTCTCGATCACCATCAGCTCATCCACGCGCACGCTGCCCGCCTCGCACACCCGGCCGATGTCGTTGCGCCCGAGGTCCACCAGCATGATGTGCTCGGCGCGCTCCTTCTCATCCGCCAGCAGGTCCGCCATCAGCCGCTCGTCTTCCGCCTCCGTCTCGCCGCGCGGGCGCGTGCCGGCGATGGGCCGCACGGTGACGCGCCCTTCCTTCTCCGTCACCAGGATCTCCGGCGACGACCCCACCAGCTTCAGGTCGCCATAAGAAAGGAAGTACATGTACGGCGATGGGTTCAGCGATCGCAGGGCGCGGTAGACGCTGAAGGCATCCGCGGCCACGGGCACCGAGAAGCGCTGCGAGAGGACCACCTGGATGCAATCGCCCGCGGCGATGTACTCCTTCGCCCGCGATACCGCCGCCTCGAACCCGGCCCGCGTGAGATTGCCGGGGGGCGCCTGCGTGCCATCGGGCGCGTAATCCGTGATGCGTGTGCGGCTTCGTCTCCTGCCTCCTGCCGCCTGCCGGAACGGGCGCGCGCAGCTTCGCCACCAGCGCGTCAATCTTCGCCAGGGCCGCGTCGTAGGCCGCGTCCGGGTCGCCATTGACGTGGGCGTTGCTGAGGACGAGGATCCGGTGCTTGACGTGGTCGAAGATGAGGAGCGTGTCGGTGAAGACGAGCTGGCAGTCGGGGAGGTGGATGTCGTCCTCCGCCCGGGCGGGGAGGCGCTCGAAGTGGCGGACCATGTCGTAGGCGAGGTAGCCGACGGCGCCGCCGCAGAAGGGCGGGAGGCCCGGGTCGGGCACATAGCGGTAGCGTCTCAGCAGGCTCGCCAGGGCGTGCAGGGGGTCCCGGCCGGCCTCCAGGGCTTGCGTGGTCGTCTCGTCGGCTTCAGTGATTCGCACCTCGCGGCCATGGGCCTGGAAGAGGAGGAAGGGGTCGGCGCCGAGGAAGGAGTAGCGCGCCATGCGCTCCCCGCCGGTGACGCTCTCCAGGAGGAAGGCGTGGGAGCCGCCGCCCACCTTCAGGAAGGCGGAGACGGGGGTCTCCATGTCTGCCAGGATCTCCCGGTAGACGGGGATGAGGTTGCCGCGGGCGGCGCGGGCGCGGAACTCGTCGCGGTCGGGCCGGATCATCGCATCACTCCTCAGGAATCGGAAAGAGCCGGGGCTGCCATCGCCCACGGCTCTCGAGGAGATCCGCTCTGCGGCTGCGGGCGATGGGGAAGCTCGCCCGCAGCCTTTCGGCTCAAGTCTGCCGGGCCACGTTCGCGCGGAAGCGGGCGGCAGACCGGGCGAGCGGTCGCCACCACCACCAGTGTTCCTGGAGCATCCGGCGCTCTGTTGCCTGCAAGTCGGTCATCGTCATCACGGTTCCCGCCGGGCTTCCCGCGGAGGGCGGTGCCCGGCTGCCTGCTATCCAACCGTATTATACCGCGGCGCGCTCACTCTGTCAACAGGCATGAGATCTCGTGGTCCGCCACCTGCTGCGGCACACGGCCGGGCACGCCTGCCCGGAACGGCCAGACTGCACTCACCCGCAGAAACGCCTGCCGTGCATGCCACACCACCCCCTACCCGCTGATCAGCAGCTCGATCAGCCGGTAGCCATCCTCGTAGACCAGGGGCGACTCATCCACCGCGCTCTCGTCGAAGGCGGCGCGCGCCGGGCGGGCGATGCCGCGCGAGGTGGCCACCACGAAGGGCACCGGCTCGCGCGTGGGGGCGCGCTCCTCCACGGGGAAGACCACATCCGGCACGACCATCAGCCGATACTCATCCAGCGCCCTCACACCCTTGAGGAGGGGCGCCAGCAGCCGCTCGTCCATGCGCTCCAGCGCATCCACCTTCATCTCGGCGTCGCCACGGGCGGAGGCGGACCCCGGGCCACCCAGGTGGAGCAGAACGAAGTCGCGCTCGCGCAAGAGGGCGATCGTCTCGCGCACCTTCCCGGCGTAGTCGGTTTCGATCCGCCCGGTGGCCCCCGGCAGCTCCGGCGCCGCCAGGCCCGCCAGCCGCGCCGCGCCGCGCCAGTAGGCCGCCGGGGAGAGCACCGCGCCGCCGATCCCGTGCCGCGTGGCGAACCGGGGCAGCGACGGGGCGCGCCCGGGACCCCACGGCCAGAGGAGGTTGGCCGGGGCCTTCCCCTCGTCGCGCCGCCGCTCGTTGATCGCGTGCCCGTCCAGGATATCCAGCGAGTCCCACATCAGCGTGCGCAGCACCGACTCGCCGTCGCCCCGGGGCATCGTCTCCAGCAGCGGCTTCCCCGCCGCGAGCGCCGGTGGGATACAATGGATATCGGCCGCGCCGCCGCTCCAGACCAGCACGTGCCGGCGGCGCCGCCCGCGGTAGAAGCGCAGGTTCAGGGCGCGCAGCGCGCCCGCCGCCGCCTGGAAGAGCGCCTCCGCGTCCTCGCCGGCGATGCCCCCGGCCGCCGGATCGGTGACGGTCTCGCCGTCGGCTGAGACCAGGTCCACCCGGAAGGCGACGTCGCCGCGCTCCAGGGGCACCTCGCGCCCGGCGGCGTCCAGGGGTCCGGGGCCGGGATAGCACCGCGCCGGGTCGTAGCCGAGCAACGCCAGCGCGGCGGCCTCGGGGGCGACGGCGACCTCTTCCGGGAGGAGGTGGGCGCTCCCCACCAGGCCGTCGCGCGCCAGGGCGTCCAGGGTCGGCAGGTGGGCGGCCTGCAGCGGCGTCTTCCCGTAGAGGGCGCCGACGGCGTGGTCGGCCGCCCCGCCCGGCACCACCATCACGTGCTTCATCGGCGCTCTCGCTCCTCTCGCTTGGGCCGCGTCTCATGGTACCGTGCCATCGCATCACCCCGGCCCTATTGTAGCACGAGGGGCCGGGCATGAGCAATGGCGGCGGCGGAGTTCACTCTTGGCAAAGCGCACGGAGAGGGGCATACCGAGGGGAAGGGCAGTGGACCGGGGCCATACGGGCGAAGGCAGCCCGCCCTGCTCGGCGGCGGAGATGCGCGTGACGGGGGACCGGTTCTACTTCATGGACCGGGCCAATGGCAGGCTCAAGGTGTTCCGATCTCCCGACCGCTAACCCCAGCAGGCTTTCTGCCCTTCTCCTTATCCGCTGTCCACGCTTGGTCAGCATGTGGAGGAAGTTACCTGGTTCGATGTCCTCCCAGGTCAGCAGCCGCGCCTCCATGTCCTGATCTGTGTAAGAGGGCGCCTTGCCAGGGCTTCGAAACCACTCGTGCGGGGGGCGGTTCGATTTGTTTAGGTTGTCGCACGCGCGCAGGAAATGGAAGTTGGCATAGTGGTTGATCTGCTCGTAATCGTATCCATCCCCGGCCAACTGCGCCTTGGGGAAGATGTGATCGCGCTGGAGGTGTTCCGGGTTGTGGTCAAGCGTGATCCCACCGTGCGCAATGTTCAGCGCCAGGTCGAGGTGCCGCCTCAGCAGGCCATCCAGCGAGGTGATGCCGAAGTATCTCCTGGTTAACTCACAGAGCCCCCCGAGTGGAAAGCCGTCAGACGGAGTGATTGTCTTCGCGAATTGGCCCATGCGGGCTTCGGCGCTGCCGAAGATGCCGCTCATGTGCGATGTAGATCCCCAGGACGACCTTCCTCCTTTCGGAGGGAGGCAGATCGGGATGGTGGGACAGGAACAACACGAAAGGCAATAGCGCGTTGTGACCGCCTCTGAAGAAGCGTTCGCAAGTGATCCGGCCATCATCCATGAGAATGCATCCCGGGAGTTGCCAGCCTCGCCGGATGCTCTCAAGGTCGGCACGCAGTCTCTCCGCCAGTTGCTCGACGTGCTTGTAGTTGGACACCAACCGATCGAATCGTGTCTCCTCCCTCTGAGCCAGCAGGAGGCTCTTGAGCACGTCATCCCTGGTGAACTCAAACGGGCGGCCTGCGTTCACGTCCTGGACAAGAGCCTGTAGTTCTGGTTGGATGTCATTGAACTTCAGGTCCAGCAGACTCATGAGCAGGTCCGACTTGAGCAGAACCAGACCACCGGAGTTGACGCGCACAAAGATCTCCAGCACTTCCTCAATCGGTGTCTGGTGGTATTCATCGTCGTCAACCGTGATGACCTGCAGAGCCTTGTGACCACCGAGGATTGAGGCGCAGCGGATGTACGTATCTGAGATGCGCGCGGTTCCCGCCTCGTCGAGGCCCAGTTTTCCGGCTTGCTTGAGAGCCGCGTTGCCCGCAAACGCCGGGTTGATATTCACCAGGGAATCCAGTGGCAGGAAGTACATTCGCCGCCCATTCGCCTCCTCGTTGAGTGCCTGGGCCTCGGGAGCCGTTAGGAAGCGACAGTCGTAGTATTCGCTCCCTGGATCCTTCTCCGTGGCGTCGCCACTCAACACGTCCAGGTACATCTTCCTGTGGTCATAGGTTCCCCTGAAGGCAACATAGAGACTGGTAAGCCGCTGCTGACCATCGAGGACGAGGTAACGGCTGTCGTTGCAGGTGGACGTTTCATAGACGAAGGTAGGCGTCACCGACGAATCGATGTTGGTAGCCAGCCGCCTGTACCGCTGCACCGACCGGGTCTGCCACAGCATCACCGCCCCGATGGGGAACTGCCTCAGCAGGCTATCGATGAGCTTGCAGATGCGGTCCTCTCCCCACACGAATGGTCGCTGCATCGCCGGAAGAACGATCTTCCCTTGCTCAATCTGTGTTAGCAGGGCATGGAGGCCTGGCTGAAGCATTCCTTGTCTCCGATGCTGCCATCAGGCAGAAGAGGCGTGGATTCCCTGACGAGCGGCCTGACCGCAGGCGCCCACTGGCAGCATGGTGCCATGAATGGCCTCCCGGAGACGGGAGATAAGCACCATCTCGCTGCCGGTCGGGGAGTGTACCGCAGGCAGGGCGGCCTCAGGCGTATCATACACCCGGTGCCTGTATCTGTCAACAGATGAAGCGCCTACTGCCTTCAGAGGATCCCGGATCTATGGGCGCGGTCGAACGCATCCGGCGCGATCACCAGGGGCCAAGGGCGTCAGTCATCCCTCGCACTCGCCGCGCAATCCTCGGATCCCCCTGCTTGCGAGCCGGTCCTCCGTCCGGACCCCATGTGCGATCATCCGGCGCCGGATCTCCTCCGGCCGCACCACCGGCCGGCTGTCCGCGTCAATGCCCATCTTCTTCAGCACTTCCCGGAAGAGGCGCGAGAGTTCCGCCTGCCGCGCCGCCGGCATCGGCCCGAACAACGAGGGCGTGCCTTCGCCCTTCGGTCGAGCGACGTCCTCCTCAAGCCGTGCCACCCGGCCCGCCTTCGGGTTACCGTGCCCCCGCCGACCGCAGCCGCTCGCCCAGCCACGCCGCCTCCGCCTCGGGGAGCGGCGGCGGGGGCGGCGCCAGCCCGTAGTCAATCAGCGCACCGTAGGCGCCGCGCTCGTACGCAGCGGCGACGGCCGCTCCCAGGTCCAGGGGGGCGTCCGGGTCGGGCTCCAGCAGCGGCACCGGCACGGTGGGTAGCGGATCGCGAAGCTGGATCGGCCAGACTTCGGCGGTGGGGTAACGCCTGGCACGGACGAGGGTCAGGTAGTAGGGTGCGGATGGCACCGGCCGCTCCAGGGGAGGGCGCTCGCCGCCGCGCAAGAGATCGATCTCCAGAAGGTTCGTCTCCGAGCGCAGCAGCGCCCGCCGCTTCCGCTGATACTCATCGTAGGCCTCGTGGCTCGGGCGCTTGTTGACGGGAGAGAGGATCTCGATAGCCGTCACCAGCCGCAGCTTGCCCGTCTCCCGCACCTCGACACTGACGAGACGCAGGGGCACTTCCATCGGCACCAGGCTCTGCACCGGCGCGGGGGTGATGACGGCCACAGCGCCACCGACAGCGCCGCCGCGTCCGGTCTCCCAGATACCGGCATCGGGCCGGACACTGCGCCGCTCGTCGACCTGGATGAGATCGTAGGTGACGCGCGGGACCATCCGGGCGACATAGCGGGGCTGGATGATCTGGTTCAGCCCCCCCGAGACCTGCTCCGCCAGTCGGGCGTGGAAGTCGCTCCACACTTCCGGGTCTTCGATGTACGGGTCCATTCCAGGGAAAGGCGATGGCATGTTCCGGCCCTCCTCTCCTTCTATTCTAGCGGGATGAACGGGCTGAGTCAAAGGGCACTTCGGCCGTTGCCAGCCGACGGGTTGCTCTCGCGATGCGCCCGAAGCGACTGCGCCGAGGGAAGGGCCGTACCATCGGCGCGCTCGCCCGTGACCGGCCTGGATGCCGGTCTGTCGGCCGACGCGCACGGCTCGCACCGCTCTCAGCCTTGACGCGCCCCCCGCCGCGTGATATGCTGCACACCGCTGCCGGCGCGCGCCCCGGGGCGCCCGACCTCGCCGGCGAGAGGGAGCCGCATGTCCGACCCACAGATCCAGCGCGGGGAGACCCCTGCCACCCGTGAAGTCATCCGGCACCTGGAGGCGCTCGGGATCCCGTTTGAGCGCCTGGAGCACCCGCCGGTCGCCACCAGTCAGGCCGCCGCCGACGCGCGCGGCAGCCGCCTCGCCGAGGGCGCCAAGGCGCTCACCATCAAGGCGGGCGACTCCTATCACCACCTCATCATCTCCGCGGCGCAGCGCGTGGACAACCAGAAGCTGCGCCGGATCCTCGGCACCCGGCGCATCCGCTTCGCCACGGCGGCGGAGCTGCGCGACCTGACCGGCTGCCTGCCGGGCGCGGTGCCCCCCTTCGGCAATCTCTTCGGCCTCCCCGTGCTCATGGACGATGCCCTGCTGGCCGAGGAGACCGTCTTTTTCAACTGCGCCAGCCACACCATCTCCCTGCGGATGCGCCGCGCCGACATGGTGACCGCCACGGAGGCGCGAGTGGTGGACTTCCACCTTGAGGAGTGAGGAGCGGCTCACCCGTGGATGTGGCGGTGGAGGGCGCGCTCCAGGAGGCGCATCAGCCGGGTGGTGACGAACTCGTGGCTGCGGTCCACGGGTGGCACCAGAATGGTGAGCATGCCGGCGCGGTTGCCCCCCACCACGTCGGTGAAGACCTGGTCGCCGATGACGGCCACGCGCTCGGGCGGCAGCTTCAGGCGCGCGGCGGCATGGCGGAAGCCGCGGCGGCGCGGCTTGGCCGCCCGCACCAAGAAAGGGATCCCGAGCCGGCGGGCCACCGGCGCCACGCGGCGCGCGCTGCCCGCGTTGGAGACGATGCAGAGCCGGAGGCCCGCGTCGCTCGCCTGCCGCACCCAGGCCAGCACCTCCTCGGGCACCTCGCGCGAGCGCCAGCGCACGAGCGTGTTGTCGAGGTCGAGGAGGAGCGCCTCGATGCCGCGCTCGCGCAGCGCCGCTACGTCAATCTCCGGCACCGATCCGGCCGTGAGTCCCGGGCGGCACCATCCCAGCAGGCGACGGGTCATCGCGACCCCCTCACGCGCCGGATCGCCGCCTGGTGCTCGGCGAAGCTGCGGCTGAAGAGGTGGCCTCCCGTCTTGCCGTCGGCCACGTAGAAGAGATAGCCGTGCCTCTCCGGCTTGAGCGCGGCGCGGAGGGCGGCGCGGCCCGGGCTGCAGATCGGGCCCGGCGGCAGCCCGGCGCGCTTGTAGGTGTTGTAGGGCGAGTCGATCTCCAGGTCCTCGAGGAGGAGGCGCGGCTTCGTCTTCCCCAGGGCATACTGCACGGTGGCGTCGCACTCCAGCCGCATCCCGCGCCGCAGCCGGTTGAGCAGCACCCCGGCGACCCGCGCGCGCTCGTCGGGCAGGCGCGCTTCCCGCTCCACGAGCGATGCCAGGGTGATGGAGTCCGCCACGCTCAGCCCGTTCGTCCGCGTCTCGATCTCGGCGTCCATCCCCTGGAGCACTTCGCGCCGGAATCCCGCCAGCAGCACGCGCAGCAGGCGCTCTTCGCTGATGCCGCGCGGGATCTTGTAGGTGTCGGGGAAGAGGTAGCCCTCCAGGTGCCGCCGCGCGACCCCGTACTCCGGCCCCAGGCGCAGCCCGCCCCGCTTCGCCAGGGTGGCGAAGCGCGTGGGGTTCACCATCCGCTGCCGCTCCAGGAGATGGGCGATGTCGTCAATGGTGGATCCCTCGGGGATGGTGACCCAGTAGGCCTTCACGTCGCCGCGCGCGAGCTTGTCCAGGATCTCGACCGGGGACATGCTCACGTCCAGCTCATACTCGCCCGCCTGGAGATTCCCCAGCTCGCCCAGCACGCGCCCGGCGGCGAGGAAAGCCCACTCGCTGCGGATGAGACCGACCGCCCGGAGGCGGCCCGCGATCTCGCGCGAGCCCCAGTTGCGGGGGATCTCGACGACCACCGCCTTCTTCTGCCGCGACGCCGGCATCAGCGACCATACCGCCCCCAGGCCGACGCCGACGGACAGCGCCAGCACCGCCAGCGCCGCCAGCACGCGGCGGCCACACCCGCGCCTCGTCTCCCCGGTTTCCTCGTTCGCCATTCTCAGTCCCGATCTATGGGGTCGTCAGATCGCCCGGTGGTTCCGCCCGGCCGCCCGGCTCTCTCCGCGAGTTGAGGTAGTCGCGGAGCAGCACGGCGGCCGCGAGCTTGTCAATCCCGCGCGAGAGGCGCTCTTCGCGCTTGCGCCGCCGACGTCTGCTCTTCGGAGGCCCGGCCGCCTCCTCCGCGGCCACCGTCGTCAGCCGCTCGTCGTGGAGGCGCACCGGCACCGGCAGGAGCCGGGCCAGCGCGTCCGCGAACGCCTGCGCCGCTTCCGCCGCCGGGCCGCGGGCGCCGTCGAGGTGGACCGGGAGGCCGACGACCACCTCCTCCACCTCCTCGTCGCGCACCACGCGGGCGATGGCCTCGAGGGCTTCCCCCCGGCCGCCCTTGCGCTCGATCACCGCCAGCGGGTTGGCCGTGATCTCCAGCGGGTCGCTGATCGCCAGCCCGATTCGCTTCTCCCCGTAGTCTACCGCCAGAACCCGCACCGCGCTTGTTCCCCCAACTCCAGATAGCCGGCGCCCGCCATCGTGAAAGCCAGCAGCAAGCCGCCGGCGATGACGCCCGAGTCGTTCAGCAGGAGCGCGGCCAGGCTCCCCGCCACACCGGTGGTGAGGAGCCGGCGCACGCCCGGGTGCGCGATCGGGAGGCCGGAGGACGGGCGCAGACCCACCGCCAGCAGCAGCGGGAGCGCCGCGAAGTAGAGACGGCTGAGCCGACTCCGCTGGACCAACACCCGGTTCAGGTCCGCTTTCCGCTCGATCACCGCCGCGAGCCACTCCAGGCCCTCCGACCGGGCGTGGACGACCGCCCGCCCGATGTGCGACATCGCTTCGGGCGGGCGCAGCAGATCGGCCGCCGCGAGCGCCAGCCCCAGCGCCACCGCGGCGCCCACCGGAGCGGCGATGGCAGCCCATCCCCGCATCCCCGCCAGGAGCGCCGCCAGCGCCACCAGTGCCACCGCGGCGGTCAGGCCACCGCCCAGGTTGGCGCCCACCGCCGGGTGCCCGATCCCCGGGCTGAACGCGGCGGCCGCCGCAGCTGCGATGGCGGCCGCCGCGCGCCCCGGCGCCGGGAGCAGCGCCGCCAGGCCCACCAGCGCCAGGCCCACCACCGGCCCCATCACCTCGTTGCCCACTCCGTAGTAGCGCGCGCCATCCGTCAGTGCGTAACTCACCATCATCCGCCAGAGGCGCGGCGAACCCACGGCCGCGTCGGCGAGCACCAGGCCCGCCGTCAGCGCCGCGATCCACGTCGGCGCCGGCACACGCGCCACCGCGCGCTCGAGCAGCCGGCTCCCCGCCGCCACCCCCGCCGCCGCGGCTCCCAGCCCGAGGAGATACTCCCCCAGCGAAGCGGGCGCCAGACCCGCCACCAGCCACGCCGCCGCCGGCAGCGCCAGGGCCGCTAACTGCACGCGGCGCGCGGCCGCCACCCAGCGCGCCGCCTCGGCCGGTGGCCGCCCCCGGCGCCGGAGGAAGCTCCGCCATCCCACCAACAGCGGCCAGGCGAAGACCGCGGGCGCCACCAGCACCGCCCAGGCCCGGAAGACGTTGAACCGCCACTGCGAGACGCGCCGCGCGCCCTCGTCCAGGTCGCGAAGCCGGGCCCCGACGTCCGGGTGCGGCGCCGTCGCCAGCGGCCAGCCCGCCGCCTCCGGGAGCGGGGAGGCGCCCACGAGCGCAGCGATGGTGGCCGGCACGTCGCCATTCGCGATGCACCCCGGCCGGCGCGTGGTTGCCGAAAGGAGCAGGCCAGGGCCGAACCCCCGGCCGACGGCGAAGACGGGGGTCAACTGCTGCTCCGTGGCCGAGGGCGCCACCGGCGGGGCGGGCGCCACGAGCAGGAAGAGGGTGCGGCGGGGATCCATCCGCGCCCGCAGCGCCCCGACGAGCGCGTCGAGGCGCCGGAGCGCCGCCGCGCGGGCCGTCTCACGCGCGGCGGGGGAGAGATCCTCTGCCACGGCGGCCAGCCGTGCCGTGTCCCCGAACTCAATCGCCACGACGTCGGCACGCGGCGCCACCCGCTCGAACGCGGCAGTCATGGCGGCCACATCCACGCGCACGCCGCCGGGCGCGCGTGGATCGAGCGCCTGCGTGGCGGCGCCCACGTCGCCGCCGTCCACCATGCCGCACCCGTCCATCAGCACGGAGAGGGTGCAGCGCCCGGGCCGCCCGGGCAGGTCCGCGTTCCCGAGGCACGCGGTGCGCTTCCCCGCCGCGTGGAGAGCGGTTCCCAGGGCCCCGATCTGAGCGCCCGGGTTGGCGTAGAGCGTCAGCCACTCCCGCTCGCGGCAGAAGAGCGCGCCCGAGGGCAGCCGCCGCCCCGTGGCGACGCGGAACGCCGCCGCGTCCTCCCGCTCTCCCCCTCCCCGCCAGCGAACCGACCCCTCGTACTGGACGTAGGAGCCGGCCCCCAGGGCCACGGTGGCGCTCTCCGGAAGGCTGCTCAGCAGGAAGCGGCTGCTCATCAGGGCGACCGCGGACTCGCGGCGCAGCCGCGCCAGGTTCCGGCCGGGGTGCTCCCACAGATCCGCGCGCGCGAGCCGGTCGGCCACCAGCAACACCACCTCGGCGGCGCGCGCCGGGCGGGCACCGCCCCCGGCGGTGAGGAGCAGCAGCCAGACGCACGCCGGCAGCGCCCGCCGGGCGGGGGTTCGCGCCGGCCGCCCCCGGGCCGCCGTCCTCCTGGCGCAGAAGCCTTCCATCGCGCGTCCATTATAGCACAGTCGCGCGACGGGCGGGAAGCGCGGGCGGAGCCGGTCGCCCCGCCCGCTCCTTCGCCGGCGCCCGACCTCTCAGGGCGTGGTGTTGAGCAGTACCGACACCCGGCCCTGGCTCGAGTTGGTCACCGCCAGGTCCGGTCTGCCGTCGCCGTTGAGATCGCCGGCGGCGAGGTGGCGCGCGTCCGTTCCATCGGTGCTGAACTTCACCGGGGCAGCGAAGAGGCCGCCGCCTGTGTTCTTCAGCACCGCAAACCCACCGGTCCTCTGGCTCACGTAGGAGTCGCGGTTCGGGGCCGCCAGGTCGAGCCAGCCGTCGCCGTCCAGGTCGGCGGCCACCAGGTAGTTGGGCCACATGTTGACCAAGGAGAGCGCCGAGACCGCGAAAGTGCCGTCGCCGAGGCCGGTGAGGACAGAGATGGAGTACCCGTAGTAATTGGATGTGGCCAGGTCCACCTTGCCATCGTTGTTCAGATCGGCGGCGATGACCTGCGAGGGGGCGTTCCCCACCGTGTAGGTAGGCCCGGCCACGAAAGTGCCATCGCCGTTGCCGCGGTATGTGAACACATACCTGGAGTAGTCCGAGACGGCCAGATCCAGCTTGCCGTCGCCATTGAAGTCAGCGGTGCCGACCCGCGTGGCGGAGCCCGCTATGGGGTAGAACACCGCCGGCGCGAACGTGCCTGCTCCCTGATTGAGCAGAACGGCGATATCGCGGGAGGAGCCGTTGCAGGCCGCCAGATCCGGCTTCTCGTCCCCGTTGAAATCGCCAGCCGTGATCCCGTAGGGGGTGGTGCCGACCGCGTAGAAGGCGGCCGCCCCGAACGCGCGGCCTCCCTGACCCAACAGAACGCAAAGGCGGTTGTTGCTGTTGTCCGCCGCCACCAGGTCCAGGCGACCATCGCCATTGAGATCTTCAGCCAGACCGAAGTTCAGGAGGATCGGGTTGTCGCCCGCTACTCCGACCACGGGCACGACCTCCCGAGGCGCGAACGTTCCGTCGCCGGCGCCGTGAAGGAGCGACAGGTCCCCCGTTCCGTTCGTCACGAGCAGATCCAGGGGCCCGTCGGCATCCAGGTCCGCCACGCGCACATCGATCGGGCTCGGCACCGCGTAGTGTACCGGCGCCAGGAAGGAGATGGCCCCCGGCAGCACCACGGCCACATCCACCGTGGCGCTCTTCCCCGATTCTCCCTCGGTGGCCGAGATGGACGCCGTCCCCACCGCGACGCCCGTCACCTTCCCACCGGCGTCCACCGTGGCGACGCCGGTGTTCTGGCTCTCCCAGGTGATCTTCCCCGGCCACGTCAGCACCGCGTTCCCCGCCGCGTCCCGCGCCGTGGCCGTCAGCACCACCGTCCGGCTCACCCCCACCGAGGGTGCCGAGGGCGCGATCTCCAGGTGGTCAATGGTGCTCCCCAGCGTCAGGCCCACCGGCGTCGTCTGACCGTCCTGGATCGTCACCGGCACGCTCCCGCGCGCCTGCGCCGTGCCCGTGCCGTCCGCGTTCGGGTGCGCCGTGGCCGTCAGCGTCAGCGCACCCACCCGCAGGTTGTCAATGGTGGCCGTGGTGGTGCTCCCACCCCCGGCGGGTCGGGGGATCACGCGGTTGGCGACCGGCTGGCCGTTGTACTGCAGCACCACCTGGATGCTGTTGGCGGCCAGGGGGATGAGCCGGTCACGCCCGGGCCAGGTGATGGTGAGGCCGAGGGCGCCCGTGGCGGGCCGCCCGCCGCCGGGGATGCGGTTTCCGCCGCACCCGGAGAGGACCGCGAGGGGAACGAAGATGACGAAGGAAAGGTAACTTTTCATTGGAACGCCTCCGTTCCTTGGTGACGGTGGTTGGGAGGTTCGGTGGTTCGGTGGTTCGGTGGTTACTGTGGCGTGCGGTCGTTCCTCGGCCTGGTCGAGGACGAGGACGAACCACCCAACCTCCCAACCTCCCAACCTCCCAACCACCCCCCTACTGGATCGTGATGTCCAGTCCGCCGGCCTGCACCGTCGCGGTCGCCGACGCCTCCTTGCCGTTGTCGTAGACCGAGGTGGCGACGACGTGGTAGGTGCCGCGGGTCGCGGCGGTGTAGACGCCCCCGGCGGAGACCGTGCCGCCCGTGGCGCCCTCGGCGAGGCTCCAGGTTACGCCCGTGACGGGGGCGTTGCTCACCGTCGCGGTGAAGGTCCGGGTTTCGCCGACGGTAAGAGTCGTCGGCGAGGGTGAAACCGTCACGCTGGTGTTGGAGGTGACGGCGAGGGAGAGAGAGGCACTCTTCCCCGACTCCGTCTCGGTCACCGAGAGCGACAAGGTCCCCGGCGTCTTGCCGGTCGGCTTCACGCCGGTGACGACGCCGTTCGTGTCCACCGTCGCGTAGCCCGTGTCGGCCGAGGACCACTGCAGCTTGCCCGGCCAGGTGAGGACCACCTCGCCGAGGGCGTTCCGGGCCGTGGCGGTGAGGCCCACGGTGGTGCCCACCGGCAGGGCGGTGACGGCGGGAGAGATCTCCACGCGGTCAATCGTGCTCGCGAGCGTGAGCGTCACCTTCGTCGTCTGGCCGTCCTCGACCGTGACGTTGACGGCTCCGCCGGCCTGCGCCGTACCGGTGCCGTCGGCGTTCGGGTGCGCGCTGGCGGCCAGCAGGTAGCCGCCGACGCCCAGGTTCTCCATTGCCGCGGTGCTCGCGCCGCCCCCGGCGGGGCGAGCGAGCGTCTGCGTGGTCACCGTCTGAGCGTCGCGGCTGAGATTGAGTTGGATCGCGTTGGCCGCGGCGGGGATCAGGCGAACCCGACCCGGCCACTCGACCGTGACTTCCAGGCGGCCGACCCCGGTGGGGTTCCGGTCGTCCGGCGTTGTCTCTCCGCCGCCGCCGCAGCCGGGCGCGAGCAGCAGGAAGGACACACAGGGAAGCAAAGAGCGGATCCATCTCGTTGAGGCACGCATCTGCAAGCCCTCCTCGAAACGATGGTGCTGAGCGCGCCCATGAACCCCGCGCGCTGGGGAGTGCAATGAGAGGTTCCCCCCCTCCGTGTATTTTCCTTCTGCGGATCTCGGAGAATCTTTCGCCGTGTGGGTCCTCTCCGCAACCCCACCGCCCTGAGGTTCGTCGTGCCCTCAACCACCAGGAGCATCCCGGAGACTGCCCGGAGCGCCAGGGAACCGGGCGGGTCTCCCGGCGAGCGGATTCCCCTCACCCCACCTCCAGCCGGTGAGGCACAGGCGCTCCGAGGCAACCAGCCCACACCTCCGCTTCGGGCCAGCGGCCACCGCTCTCCCGGGGCAGGGGTCTGGGTGGACGCAGGCCATCCCCTGCCCCCGGGTCGCGCCGTGTGCCAGAAATGGAAGGGCCCTGTTCGCCATCGGGGTCCCGTTGACACGCACGGTGGCTTGTGGTACGATTCCCATCGAGGCACCGGCGTGTGCTCCTGCGGGGTGGCGGGCTTCGGCCGCCGCAGCGCGGCGACCGTGAATCGATCCGGGTCCGCGGGCCGAGGAGAGCGCCGGGCATCGTGCGGGGAGATGGATCTTATGTCGGACAGGGATGGCGGAAGAAGCGCGGGGGATCGGGCCCGGCCGCGCTTCCCGAAGCGGGCGGTGATCACGGGCGGGATGCCCTACGGCAACAAGGACCTGCACTTCGGGCACGTCGGCGGCGTCTTCGTGCCCGCCGACATGTTCGCGCGCTTCCTCCGCGACCGCATCGGCCCGGAGAACGTGATCTTCGTCTCCGGCACCGACTGCTACGGCTCGCCGATCGTCGAGGACCACCGGAAGCTGGCGGAGCGCGGCGAGTTCCAGGGGGACCTGGAGGCGTTCGTGCGCTACAACCACGAGCGCCAGCGCGCCACCCTGGCGGCCTACGGCATCAGCCTGGATGCCTTCGCCGCCTCCGGCCTCGGCCGCTACAGGGAGATCCACCAGGAGATGGGCGCCTGGATCCTGGAGGCGCTGCACGCCCACGGCCACCTCGAGAAGCGCACCACCCCCCAGTGGTACGACGCCGAGCGCGGCACCTTCCTCAATGGCCGCCAGGTAGTCGGGCGCTGCCCCGTGCAGGGGTGCCGCTCCGAGAACGCCTACGCCGACGAGTGCTCCCTCGGGCACCAGTACGAGTTCAAGGATCTGATCAACCCGCGCAGCACCCTCACTGGCCGCCGCCCCGAGATGCGCGACGTCACGAACTGGTACCTGAAGACCGGCGAGTTCCGCGACACCCTGCTCCCCTGGTACGAGTGCCTGCGCGAGACCGGCGAGTGGCGCCCCTTCGCCGTCAGCAGCGTGCTGGAGTACTTCGAGCCGCCCACCATCCACGTCACGCGCGACCAGATGGAGGCCCTACAGGAGGCGCTCCCCGCCCTCCCGCCGCACGAGCTGCGCGAAGGGCAGTCGCAGTCGGTGCAGATCATCTTCGAGCGCCTGGAGGCGATGGAAGCGGCGCGGGCTGTTCTGGGTGAGCGGGGCATCCGCTACCGGGTGGGGAAGACGCTGGTGCCGTTCCGGCTGACGGGGAACCTGGAGTGGGGCCTGCCAGCGCCCGAGATCGACGGGCTGGCCAGACTGACGTTCTGGGTGTGGCCGGAGTCTCTCTGGGCGCCGATCTCCTTCACCGCCGCCTACCTGGAGCAGCAGGGGAAGCAAAAGGAGACGTGGCGGGAGTGGTGGTGCTCGGACGACGCCACGGTCTACCAGTTCATCGGGGAGGACAACGTCTACTTCTACGGCCTGGCGCAGATGGCGATGTTCCTCGGGGTGCAGCCGGGGGATCCCGTCACCGATCCGCCCGAGGGGGAGCTGCGGCTGACGCGCATCGTCGCCAACCGCCACCTCCTCTTCCTCGATAAGAAGGCGAGCAGCAGCAGTGCCGTCAAGCCGCCGATGGCGAATGACCTCCTCAGCTTCTACACGGCGGATCAGCTTCGGGCGCACTTCCTCAGCCTCGGCCTGGGCACCCGCAGCGTCAGCTTCCGCCCCAAGCCGCTCAACCCGAGCGCCGACCCGCGCGACGCCGACCCGGTGCTGAAGGAGGGGAACCTCCTCAGCAACGCCTTCAACCGCGCCGTGCGCTCCTGCTTCTACACGGCGCAGAAGTACTTCGAGGGGAAGCTGCCCCGGGGCGAGGTGAGCCCCGATGTGAGGGAGCGCTCCGAGGCCGCCATCCTCGACTACGAGGCGGCGATGGCCGCCCTGGAGTTCCACCGCGCCGTCGAGGTGGCCGGCGACCTCATCCGCGAGATCAACTCGCGCTGGACCCGGAGCAACCCCTACAGTGAGGAGTGCGACCCGGAGGTCCGGCGCCAGGCGCTGGTGGACGCCTTCCAGATGGTGCGCGTCGCCGCCGTCCTGGTGCACCCGGTCGCCCCCGAGGGCACCGAGCGGATCCGCGAGTACCTGCAGGTGGGCGAGGAGTTGTGGCACTGGGAACGCCTCTTCGAGCCGCTCTTGGCGCTGGTGCCCGACCCGGCGGACCATGCCCTGAAGTTCCTGGAACCCCGCACGGACTTCTTCGAGAAGCCTCCGAGCCAGACATGAGGAGGTGAGACGCATATGGCACAACCAGAAAGGGACCCCGTGCGCGAGGAGCGCATCCGTAACGAGATCATCGTGGATGCCCACGACGCGCAAGAGCGTGCAATGGGCTGGTACTACTACCTCGACGACCAGATCAAGTTCCCGTTCACGGCAGCATGCACCGCCAGGCGCCGCACCTCGCCGCTGCACGTCGGCGACGAGGTGGAGGTGATCGGGATGCCGGGCGAAGAGGAGTGCGGGCACGAGATGTTCGTCACCATTCGGTGGGAGAAGGAAGGCTTGGCGGTACCGCTCTCACAGTTGAGGGCAGTCGATGCTGACGAAGAGACGGAGCAGGCCG
>JACQGM010000220.1 GCA_016199585.1 Armatimonadota bacterium | reverse complement strand
TCCAGAAGTGACGGGGACTTACGGCTACTTACTTAGACTCCGGTCTCCCTCTGCCTCAGGCGCTGCGGCGCCGCCGCGGCGGCCATCCCCTTGTAGGCGAGGTAGTGCGCGCGATCCACGCCGTCCGGCAGCTCGATCGGAATCCCCGCGATATTCCGCGTGCGGAAGAACGCATGGGCGTGCGGGAAGTCCGGCTCGGTGCAGCCCACACACGGCACTCCGACGCGCGGCTTCGAGCTCCGCCCGTTCCAGAGGAGCTTGTTGCAGGGGCCGTGAGCGAGTGGCCCGCGGCAGCCAAGGTGGAAGAAGAGGCAGCCCCTCTCCCCGAAGTCCATCTCCTCCACCCGGTACTCGTGGTACTCATTGCGCACGCACCCCTGATGGACCAGCATCCCGTACCAGGAGAGAGGAGACTGGTACTCGTTGAGGGGGATCGTCTCGCCCGCGCACAGCAAGGCGAGCGTGCCCGTCAGCACGTCGCCGTGACACGGGCAGCCCGGCAGATTGACCACCGGGAGACCGCCGGAGGAGACGAAGCCGGCTCCCAGGAAGCCGCCGCGCTCCCGCTTCAGGAACTGCGCCCCCATCGCCTCGATCTCGCCGTCGGCCCCGATGCCGCCGAACGCCGCGCACGTGCCGACGGCGACGACGAAGCGCGCCCGCCGGGCGAGCGCCGCCACCAGGTCCTTCTTCGGCTTCCCCTCGTAGGTGTCGTACATGCCGGTCCCGCCCGGGCCGCGGATGATGGGACCCTCGATGCAGAGAACATCGAGCGGCCTTTCGCCGGTCACCAGTGCCCGGACGAGACCGCGGTACTCGGCCGGCGAGCCTGCCGAGAGTGACGGGTGCCAGAGCGCCTCGACGTCCGCCATTTCCAGGAGCGTGATCAGATCCGGCGATTGCGCGCTGAGAAGCGACATGCTGTCGCCACCGCAGGCCCCGCACTGTAGCCAGAATAGCGACAGAGGCATAGCGTGCTCCCTCCTGAAGTCCGTGACCCGGTTTCGGTCAGCCGGAAAGAGATAGCAGAGAGTGCCGGTGAGCAAGCAGGTAAGCACTTGCTCACCGGTTCGCCATCCCGCGCGAGGAATCCTTCAACATTCCGGATCGGTGTCTGCCCGGCAGCGGGGCGGCCGCCAGCCGGGCAGCCAGGGGGAGCCGGTGGCCGCGCAGGCGGACCCCTACCCCTCCCGCCAGTTCGGCACCGGAACCGGCTGCCCGCCCTTGAGATAGCTCTCGTGGGCGCAGAGGCCGGGAAGGGTCATCTCGACGGCGGCGTGAATGTCAATGGGCGACGGCGCATCGCTGCGGATCGCCCGCATGAAGTCGGAGACCATGAGGTACTCGATCGAGCCGTGGCCCCCCAAGGCCCTCGCCTCAGCCGGCACGCGCTCGCTGTGGCCGAAGGGAAGGGTGATCATGTTCGGCAGGCGGGGGATGCTCTCCAGGAACGCGAGCGAGTGCTCGCCCGCTTGCGGCGGACGGCTCGACTCCACGCACCCCTTCGTGCCGTAGATGGTGTAGTAGTGGTAGCCCGGCTCGCGCGCCACCGCGTGCGCGCGCAGCAGCTTGATGGCGCCGCCGTTGGCCGTCTGGCAGATCGCCACCATGAAGTCCGGGTTCTTCACATCGGTCACCAGCTTGTTTCCGGAGCCGATGCAGCAGACGGAGGTGATGCGCTCCCCCGTAACCTTCAGCAGCGGACCCAGGCTGTGTGTGCAGTAGACGACCGGGGGCCGGAAGGCGCGCCAGGCGGGGGTGCCGTCCGGGTTGCGCAGGAGGCTGCGGATGTTGTGGACGTACTCGGCTTCGGCGTACATGAACTCACCGAGGAGCCCCTGCTGCCACATCCGCTCCCACTCCAGCACGTAGCCCCAGTAGCAGCAGTTCTCTCCCAGCATGAACTTCTGCTTCGGGTGAGCCTTCACGGCGTCGAAGATAGCCCGGCACCCCTCCACCGTATCGGAGAGGGTCACCTCCTGCAGCACGTGGCAGCCCGCCTTCAGGGCCAGGATCGTCTGCTCGGCGTGGAGCGGCATCGGTGTCGCCACCACCACGATGTCCACGCCGTCCGAGAGCATCGCTTCGTAGTCGGTGAAGAGCTTCAGCCCCGGGCGGCCCTCTGCGACGCGCTCCAGCTTCTCCTGGCTCAGGTCGCACACGGCAGCCAGCTTGCAGTCAGGCATGATCTCGAAGAAGCGCGCCACCCCGACTCCCCGGCCGGCGCCCACCAGTCCCACTTTGTACATGGCTTCGGTCCCCCTTGCAGGCGCGAGAGCGATGGCAGCTCGGTACGCGAGGGCGCCCGCGCCATCCGGCCCCGCCCCTCCGCAGTTCGATGGGGGCGCATCGCCCTCCTTGGGGCGTTTGGCCCCCTGTCTGGCATCCCCCACCGGAGGCGCTACGCCGGGGCCGCCTGCCCCGCGCCCGCCCCCGGTCCCAGCAGCGCCAGCGCCGCCGTGCTCATTGCCAGCACGCCCGTCCGGATACTCAGGTCCGGGTCGGGGGCGAATTCGGGCGAGTGCAGGCCGGGCAGCGGCGGTCCGCCCCCTGCCGCCCGGGCGAACTGCTCCGGCGGGTAGACGCCCACCCAGAAGTAGAATCCGGGCACTCCCGCCGCGATGAACTCGGCGAAGTCCTCGCTTCCCATCAGCGGCGGCGTCTCGATCACCTGCGCCGCGCCGAGCGCCTCCCGCTGGGCGCTCATCACCCGCCGGGCCAATTCGGGGTCGTTGGTGAGCGCGGGCGCCCACTGCTCCGGATCGACGATCACCGATGGCTCCGGCGCGCGCGCGCCGTGCGCCGCCGCCTTCGCGATCCGCTCGATGCCCTCCAGCAGGTGGGCGCGCACCGCATCGCTGAAGTACCGCACCGTGATCTGCAGGCGTACCTCCTCGGGGATGATGTTGTGCTTGGTGCCGCCGTGGATCGAGCCGACCGTGAGCACCGCGGGTTCGAGGGGGTCGTTCTCGCGGCTGACGAGCGTCTGCAGATCCAGGACCACGCGCGCCGCCAGCACCACGGAGTCCACCGCCGCGTGGGGCATCGCGCCGTGGCCGCCCCGGCCGCGGACGACCAGGTCCAGCATGTTGACGCCCGCCGTGAAGGGTCCCTCGCGCGAGCCGACGCTGCCGCCGGGGATCGTGTGCGTGCCGTGCAGGCCCAGGCAGGCGGCGGGGCGTGGGAAACGCTCGAAGAGGCCGTCGGCGAGCATCGCGCGCGCGCCGGAGCCGTGCTCTTCCGCCGGCTGCCCCACGAGCACCAGCGTCCCCCGCCAGCGGTCACGCAGCGCGCCGAGCGCGCGCGCCACGCCCGCCAGGCAGGTGGTGTGCAGGTCGTGAGCGCAGGCGTGCATCACGCCGACCTCCCGGCCCGCCGCGTCGCGCGCCCGCACGGCGCTGGCGTAGGGCAGGCCGGTCCGCTCCGTCACCGGCAGGGCGTCGGTGTCGCCGCGCACCATGATGGTCGGGCCGTCGCCGCGGCGCAGGACGCCCACGACGCCGTGCCCGCCAATCCCCTCCGTCACCTCTGCGCCCGCGGCACGCAGCTCGCGGGCCAGCAGGGCCGCCGTCCGCTCCTCGTGCAGCGACAGCTCCGGGTGGGCGTGAATGTGCCGGTAGAGCGCCTCCAGACAGGGGTAGTCGGCGGCGATCCGCGCGCGGACCTCATCGGCTGGAAGGACGGTCGGTTGGACTTGCATCGGCACCTCCTCTTCCCCCGATTCGGCGCGGGCGGGGCACCCTCCTTGGGGGAGGAGGGGCTGCACCCACGCCGCCGGTGAGTCGAGCGGCCGCGGCCCCGGAGAGAGACCCCGCGCGCCGGCCGCTACGTCGGGGCCGCCAGCTTGCGCGGGTCACTCCCATCGGCCTTCATCACCCAGATGCTCAACCGGCCGTTGCAGAGCGTCGCCGCGATGTCCCCGACGGGTCGGCGCGGTCAACGCCGCCCGCTACCGGCCAATGGGCGACGACTCCGCGGTGGCTCTGCGGATGTCCACTGCCGGCACCCCATCGAGGGGAAGGGTTTTGGCCTCGTCGAAGTCGGACAGGTAGCCCACAGCCGCCACGTCGGCGCCCACGGTGGAGCGGATGACGAGGGTGATCGCCGGGTCAATGTGCCGGCGGAAGGATGCCTCGATCACCTTCACCTGCGCGGGGAGCAGCACCCGGGGCGTGCGCGCGACGGCCCGAACCAGCAGGTGCGGGTCCCGGCGGGCATAGCGGAACTCCAGCAGAACGGCCCCTGCCACCGCCTCGGCGAGCTGTCGGCGCAGCGCGTCCTGCAGACGCAGGTGCAGCTTCAAGTCTTCGCCGGCCAACGCCTCTGGCTCCTCCTTCACCTCGTAGAGGTACCGCTGCGCGTCCGCGTCACGCGTCAGGATGGAACGCACCACCAGCCGCACCGGCCGCGCCAGAGCCCGCGCCAGGGCCTGTTCCGCCGCCGCGACTCGGACGGGGGAAATCGGCTCGGGAACACGCACCGCGGCCGTCACTATCTCGCCGCCCGGGTCCTCGTGCCTCCCGATGTCCACCAACGCCGCACCGGGCGTGCTCTGCAGCTCCTCCTTGAGCACCCGCGATGCCTCGGTGATGAAGCGCGCCTGCTCCTGCGCCTCTGCTTGCCGGCTGCGCTCCTCCTGCGAGATGAAGACCGACCCGTCGCGGTCAACATCGCGAGAGATGAGGGAGCGGACCATCAGGCGCAGACGGTCTCCCACGTGCGAGCGGAGTGTCTCCTCGATCCGGGCGACCCGGGCGGGCTCGAACTCCCGTGGCGTCAGTACCACCGCCGTCACCTGGAGCGTGCCGGCGCGCCGCTCGTGGCGCACCTCGGAGATCTGGGCGCCGGCCGTCACCATCACCTCTCGCGACAGCACCGTCTGAAGACGATCGGTGAGACGGCGCTCGGCGATCATGTTCAGCAGCGTCTGCGTCATGAAGGCGGCGACGACGACGAGCAGTGTCAGGCTAAACCCGAACCGGTGCAGGAAACGCCCCGGAGTCGGCGCCTGCCCATCACGGCTGCCAGCCATCCCGAGGGCGACGAATACGGCCGCGGCTGCAATCTCAATCGCCAGCAAGTTGGCGAGGAAGAGAAGGAACGCCCCCAGCGCCCAGTCCCACTGTGACGCAGACAGACAGAGACCGCAGGCGGTGAGTGGCGGCACCAGCGCCGTAGCGATCGCCACCCCCGGAAGGGCGGGGCTCACCTTGGCATCGGCCATCGCGTAAGCGCCCGCCACCCCGGAGGCGAGCGCGACGATGACGTCGTAGAGTGTTGGCTGCGTGCGCGAGATGATCTCCGAGCCGAAGCCCAACCGCAGCGGCAGCAGGCCGAGGCCCGCGCCGAGAGCAACGGCCAGTACCACGCCGAGCGTCTCCGAGAGCGCCGCCTGGCGCAGCAGGCTCCGGTCGCCGGTCGCGGCCCCGAGCGCGATGCCGAAGATCGGCCCCATCAGCGGCGCGACGAGCATCGCTCCGATGACGACGGCCGTGCTGTTCGCGAGCAGGCCGAACGCGGCAATCGTCGTTGAGAGCGCGACCATCACGTAGAACGCCAGCGTCGGCGTCGACATCCCCGCGATGGCGGCATGCACCTCATCCGGCCGCAAAGAGCTGACGCGCGGCACTCCACGAAGACGGCGCATGTCGGTGGTGGACCTCCTCCCCGCGACGGCGGCAGGCTTCAGAGCGACTGTTCGGCGCCCGGCAATCAGTGCCCCCGCTGGCATAGCCCTCGCCGGCACCCGGCCTGCATTATACCACACACGGGCCGCGCGGAACAGGATCCCCGGGGCCTTTTCATTGCTGCCACACGGTGCGCCCCGGGGGACAGGGGAGGGCCTGCGTCCGCCCGGACCCCTGCCCTGCGAGAGCGTTGGCGCTTGGTCCGAAGCGGGGGTGTGGGCCGGTTGCCTCGGAGCGCCGGTGCCCGACCGGCTGGAGGTGGGGGGAGGGGGAGACCAGCCCGATTCCCGGGCGCGCCGGGCAGTCTCCGGGGTGCTCCTGCTGGTCGAGGGCACTACGGGCCTCGGGGCGGTGGGGTAATGAAATGGCCTTGCGGCCCTGCCCCGGGGCGAGAGCATTCAGATGAGCAGAACTCCTGGTTGCGCTCAATGGAGGTTGAGAAATGAGTAGCGCATCTCCGCGTTCGTAGTGGCCGGGTTCAGCCGGCTAAAGCCAGCCACTACGAACAGGGGACCGGCCTTGAGCAATCGCTCCGGCCCCGGGCGTTCGCAGTCTCGAAACCGCTTTGACGGGCACCCGGCCATGTGCTATACTCAGGCCCGAGGCGGGAGGGGTCGGCCTCCCGCGCCAACATGTTGGAGAGGGCACGAATGGAGCAGACACTGGTTATCCTCAAGCCGGACGCCGTGCGCCGGGGGCTGCTGGGGGAGATCATCGCCCGGCTCGAGCGCAAGGGGTTGCGCATCGCCGCGCTGAAGATGGCGCGCTTGGGCGATGAGATCCTGCGGGAACACTATGCCCATCATGCCGGCAAGCCCTTCTTCCCCGGGCTCCTCGCGTTTATGACTAGCTCGCCCGTGGTAATGATGGTCATCGAAGGGTTGGACGCGGTCACGGTGGTGCGGGATCTGTGCGGGCCGACCAACTGCCGCAAGGCGCCGGCCGGGACGATCCGAGGCGACTACGGGATGAGCCAACAGATGAACCTCATCCATGCCTCGGACTCGCTGGCGACGGCGCGGGCGGAGGTGGCCCGCTTCTTCCGGGCGGAGGAGATCCACGCCTACGACCGCGCCGACGTTCCGGTGGTCTACGCCGCCGACGAACGCGGGCACTAGCAGGGCCGCCGCGCTCCCATCCGAGCAGGGCCGGGACCGCGCCGGCTCGTTCGGTGACGGGGGGAGCGCGAGGCGGATGAAGTACAGCAATCACGGCCTTCAGCGGCACGGGCTGTTCAATATCGGGCACCTCTACCGGAATCTGCCGCCGGCCCTGCTGGCGGAGATCGCGCTGTCGCGCCGGGAGGCGGTGCTCGCCGGCAACGGCGCGCTGGCGGTGCGGACGGGCGAGCGCACCGGCCGCTCGCCCAAGGACAAGTTCATCGTTGACGACCCCGGGGTCCACGACGAGATCGCGTGGGGCAAGGTGAACCAGTCCTTCCCCCGCGAGCGTTTCGAGGCGCTGCACGCGCAGGTGCTCGCCTATCTCCAGGGACGCGACGTTTTCGTCCTGGACGCCTTCGCCGGCGCCGACCCGAGCTACCGCCTGCCGATCCGCGTGATCACCGAGTTCGCCTGGCAGAGCCTCTTCGCGCGCCAGCTCTTCCGGCTCCCCGTCGGGAGCGCGCTGCGCGAGCACGCGCCGGAGCTGACCGTGATTGCCGCGCCCGGCTTCCGTGCCGACCCGGCGCGCCACGGCACGCACTCCGATGTCTTCATCCTCGCCGACCTGGCGAACCGCGTGGTGCTGATCGGCGGCACCCACTACGCCGGCGAGATCAAGAAGTCGGTCTTCACCGTTCTCAACTACCTGATGCCGAAACGGGACGTGCTGCCGATGCACTGCGCGGCCAACGTGGGTGAGCGGGGCGACGTCGCCCTCTTCTTCGGGCTCTCCGGCACCGGGAAGACCAGTCTCTCCGCCGACCCGGCGCGCCGCCTGATCGGCGACGACGAGCACGGCTGGAGCGAAGCGGGGGTCTTCAACTTCGAGGGGGGCTGCTACGCCAAGTGCGTCCGCCTCTCGAAGGAGTACGAGCCCCAAATATGGAACGCCCTCCGCTTCGGCGCGGTGCTGGAGAACGTCATCCTGAACCCGGATACCCGGGTGCCCGACTACGATGATGATGCCATCACCGAGAACACCCGCGCGGCGTACCCGGTGGCGTTCATTGACAACGCGGTGGAGAGCGGGATGGCGGGGCACCCGACGGCCGTCCTCTTCCTGTCGGCCGACGCCTTCGGCATCCTGCCGCCCGTCGCTCGCCTGGACCGCTGCCAGGCGATGTACTACTTCCTCTCCGGCTACACGGCCAAGCTGGCGGGCACGGAAGCGGGGATGGGGAGCGAGCCCCAGGCCACGTTCAGCACCTGCTTCGGAGCGCCCTTCCTGCCGCTGCGGCCGCGCGCGTACGCCGACATGCTCGGCGACCGGATCGCCCGGCACAACGCCCCGGTCTACCTGATCAACACCGGGTGGACGGGAGGCCCCTTCGGCGTGGGCCACCGGATCAACATCGCCAGCACGCGCGCCATGGTAGACGCGGCCATCGAAGGCAGACTGGATGACGCGCCCTGGCGCACCGACCCCGTGTTCGGGTTCGAGGTGCCCACCTACTGCCCGGGCGTGCCGGCGGAGCTGCTCGACCCACGCTCCACCTGGGACGACCCCGCCGAGTACGATCGGCGCGCCCGGGAGTTGGCGGGGCGCTTCGTGGAGAACTTCCGGCGGTTCCCGGACGCGCCCGAGGAGATCCGCCGGGCGGGCCCCGCCAGGCGCGCGGTGGCTGTGGCCGCCCCATAGGTTCGGCGGGAGATCCTGCGGGTGGAGGATGTGCCCGCGATCGCCGGGCGGACCGGCAAGCTCAACGGTTGCATTCACTCACCCTCCAGGTGAGTATCAGTTCGACACTCGGGGGCTTTCCTCCCGCGGGCGGCGACGGTTTCCGGCCGCTGAAGGAAGACCTGATGGCGGATCAGGGACGGCTCGCCGCGGGCGGGCGCCACACACCATTCGCAGACATGGGTGGCACCGGGGAAGGGCTTCGTCGTGATGCGCACGGCTTCCGCCTGGTGCCGGTGGTACTCCCGGTCGTACTCGGGGATCCGCATGGTGACGTCAGGCGTGAGGCGCACCCGCTCTGCGGTGAGGAAGCTCACGTGGTAGGCCGTCCAGTATGGAGCGATGCCGTATCGGATGCCCCGGGCCTCGAGGTAGCGCGCGAGCGTGCGGTGCTTCCCGGGGGGTGGATGGGAGACGTACTCCCGGGCGAGGCGCGCGTGATCGGCGAAGTTGGCGCCTGCCCAGAGGATGACCGCGGCCGCCCCTACCGCCTGCCATCCCCGCGACGTCTCGGCGCGGAAGAACCATGCCAGCAGACCGACGAGAGAGAGGAGAAACAAGAGGGTGTACCTCACCAGCATCACGTCCCGGGTGAGGGCCGGGACACAGACGTAGGCGCCCAGTGCGAAGATGCCCACGAAGAGCAGATACGCGGGGAACAAAGCATCCGCGTCGGGGGGTGGATGCCTCCGTGGATGCCTCAGCGCCCGCTGAGTGGCGGCGACCAGCAGCGCCGCCAGCGCCGCCGCGGCCAACCAGCCACCGGCGACGCCGGTGCCGACGACGCCATGCCGCTCCGGATCCACGGGGCGCACGCCTAGTGCTCGGTCAGCCGTAGATTGATGGGTGCCGCCCAGGAAACGGAGCCACCTTGACTCCGCGTTTCCGGGGTGCGATGACCCATCAGTCTACCGCTGACGGAGTACTAGCCTCGCTGACGGCGGCCGCCTCTTCAACCAACGGGGGTCTCCCGGTGTGACAGGGCATGGCCATCTCTCCAGTAGACTGACGTTCGCATTCGGCGAGCAGAGGCGTTCTCCTTCTCTCGGGTCCGGCCTGGCGAATGGGTTGACCGCAGAAAGGACGTGCCGGGCGGGCGCCTGATGTTGACAGAGCCCCGGCGATTGGCGTACAATGTGCCGGATGCGCCTGGGAGTGAGAAGGCCGGTGGTGCTCATCTCGCGGCGCGTCGCCTTCGAGGCGGCGCACTCATACTGGCTCGCGGATCTGTCGGCGGCCGAGAACCGGCGCCTCTTCGGATCGGCCGCGAGCCCCTCGGGCCACGGGCACAACTACGTGTGCGAGGCCGCCGTCGCCGGGCCGGTGGACCCGCGCTCCGGCCTGGTGGCGAACATCGCGGAGCTGAACCGGCGCCTGCGGCAGGTGACGGATGAGCTGGACCACCGGTTCATCAACCGGGAGCACCCATACTTCCAGCACCGCGCCCCTACGTGCGAGAACCTCGCGGCCTACGTCTGGCAGCAACTCTGGCCGGGAGTCGGCGGGCGCGAGCTGCGGCGGGTGCGCCTGGCGGAGAGCCGCCGCCTCCGGGCGGTGCGCGAGCGCACCGGGCAGGATGAAATGACGACACTGACCCGCAGCTACGGATTCTCGGCGGCGCACCGGCTGGTGTCGCCGCACCTCAGTGAAGCGGAAAACCGCGAGGTCTTCGGCAAGTGCTTCAGCTCTCACGGCCACGGGCACGATTACGTCCTGGAAGTGACCGTGGGCGGGGAGGTGGACGAGCGCACCGGCATGTTGATCGACCTTGAGGAGCTGGACCAGGCGGTGCAGGAGGAAGTGATCGGGCGCTACGACGGCTGCCACCTGAACGACGACACCGAGGACTTCGCCCGGCTCAACCCCAGCTCCGAGAACCTGGTCCACGTCGTCTGGGAGCGCCTCCGACCGCGCCTGGGCGCGCGCCTGCGCAAGGTGGGGGTCCACGAGACGGAGCGGAACTACTTCGAGTACGTCGGCGACGGCGATGGCGCCATCGCCGGCCCGGAACCGTGATGGGAGATGATGAAGCAGTACTACCGGAAGATTCTTGAAGAGATCGGCGAGGACCCCGATCGCGAGGGTCTGCGCCGGACGCCCCAGCGGGCGTCGGACGCGATGAGGTTCCTCACGCGCGGCTACCACCAGGATCTGCGCAGCATCCTGAACGGGGCGATCTTCGAGGAGCCCTACGACGACATGATCATCGCCAGGGACATTGAGTTCTACTCGCTGTGTGAGCACCACCTGCTCCCCTTCTTCGGGCACTGCCACGTGGGCTACCTGCCGAACGGGCGGATCATCGGCGTCAGCAAGATCGCCCGGCTGGTGGAGATGTTCTCACGCCGGCTGCAGGTGCAGGAGCGCCTGACGCACCAGATCGCCAACGCGATGCACGAGGCGCTCAACCCCCTCGGCGTGGGCGTGGTGATGGAAGCGCGCCACCTCTGCATGATGATCCGCGGCGTGGAGAAACAGAACTCGAAGTTGATTACCAGCGACGTGATGGGCGCCTTCCGCTCCGACCCGCGCACCCGCGACGAGTTCATGCGCCTGCTGAGAGACACGGGAGGTTAGGACATGCAGGTTGGCATCGTCGGGCTGCCGGCGTCCGGCAAGACGACGCTCTTCAATGCCCTCACCCGCGGCAGCGCGGCCACCGCCACCTACGGCGGGCGCACCGAGGTGAACGTCGGCGTCATCACGGTGCCGGACTCGCGCGTAGACTGGCTGGCGGATCTCTACCGCCCGCGTAAGGTGAGCCCGGCTTCCATTGAGTTCATTGACGGCATGGGCGGCCAGGAAGCGCGCGAGCGCCGCAGCGGCCTGGGCGCCGACTTCTACGCCACGGTGCGCAAGAGCGAGGCGCTGGCGGTGGTGGTGCGCGCCTTCGAAGATGAGGCCGTCCCTCACCCGAAGGGGCGCCTTGACCCGGTCGCCGACGCGCACGAGGTGATCTCCGAGCTCATCCTTGCCGATCTCGGGGTGGTCGAGCGCCGGCTGGAGCGCCTGGAGAAGGAGTCCCGGGGCGCGAAGGCGGATCGCGCCCGCGCCCTGCGCCAGGTGGAGGTTTTCCAGCGCCTGCGCGAGGCGCTGGAGAGCGAGCGTGCGGTGGGCGAGGTCGGCCTCTCAGAGGAGGAGCGCGAGGCGATTCGTGAGGTGGAGCTGCTCACGGAGAAGGCCGTGGCGCTCGTGCTGAACGTGGGGGAGGAGCAGCTCGCGCGGCCGCCGGAGTCCGCCGAGCGTCTGGCCGAATACGCGCGCGAGCGCGGCTACGCCTGCCTGAGCCTCTCCGCGAAGGTGGAGGCCGAGATCGCCCGGCTCGACCCCGGGGAAGAAGCGGAGTTCCTGGAGGCGATGGGCATCGAGGAGCCGGGGCGCAGCCGCTTCATCCGCGTCTGCTACGAGGCGCTCGGACTCACCTCCTTCTTCACCGTCGGCGAGGACGAAGTAAGGGCCTGGACGATCCGCAAGGGCACCGCCGCCGTAGCCGCGGCCGGGAAGATCCACACCGACCTGGCGCGCGGCTTCATCCGCGCCGAGGTGATCCCCTTCGAGCGCCTCCGGGAGGCCGGCTCCTGGAACGCCGCGAAAGAGAAAGGCTTCCTGCGCCTGGAAGGCAAGGAGTACCGTGTCCAGGACGGCGACATCTTCCACGTGCGCTTCCAGGTGTGAATAGACAGATCACATCAATCGCACGATTGATGTGATCTGTCTACTCGCGCGCCGTGCGCGAGCGCTTCGTGAGGCGGACGCGCTGGCCGGTGCCGGTGCGCCGGTACTCCGCCCGGTCCACCAGGCTGTCAATGAGTTTCACGCCGCGCCCGTTCTCGCCGGCGGGGAAGGGGCTGCGGCGCACCCACTTCGGGTCGAAGCCGGGGCCCTCGTCACACACCTCCACCACCACTTCCTCGAGCCTGGGCCTGACGACGACGGCCACGGTGCCGTCGCGTCCCTCGGGCGAGCCGTGGCGGATGGCGTTCAGGCAGGCCTCGGTGGCCGCCAGCTTCAGGTCCGCCACGTCCTCCGCCGTCAGCCACGTGGGGATGCTCACGCGCTCAATCAGCCGGCGGACATCCGGCAGGTGACGCTCGTGGCTCGGAATATGAATCTGCACCGTTCGATACGGGTTGAACTCCGGGATGCGGATGCGCGGTGTGCGCCTCTCCAGCACGTGCGAAGCGATCGCTGTCATCTCTGACCCTCCGCAAGACCAACACCTCTCGCCGGGCTACGGTCGGACGCCATCCGCTCCCTATCCGAGCACGATCCGTGCCACTCCGGCCCATCGCGCCGAGAGGGCGCCCTCGCCCGGCTACCGGTACCAGTCTACCCGTCGGGTCGGCAACCGAAACAATGTACGCTAAGGGAACAGGCGCATCAGGACGCCGCGGCGGCGCGGCGTGGCGCCCGCCAGCACGCTCAGCACGTCGCTCAACGCCTGGTGCAGGAGCGCCGCGCACTTCCGGAAGCGCTCCTCGGTGCCGCCCACCGGGTCCTCCACATCGCGCCAGCGCGGCTTTCGTCCGGTGACCTCCCGCACCCACTCCGCAAGGGTGTAGACGCGGGTGCGCAGGATCGGCAGGCGCCTGACGATATCGGCCTTCTGGCCGCGCGTCATGGCGATGATGTAATCGGCCCAATGGGCGACCTGCAAGCAGAAAGGGGTCGTGTGATGCGCTCTCAGATCCGCGCCGTACTCCTCGGCGATGGTGACTGCCTCGTCAACAGCCTCCAGGCCATCGGCTGCCCACAACCCGGCCGACCGGAACTGCACCCGGTCGCCCAGGCCTTGCTCGGCCGCCAGCTTGCGGGCGAGCGCCTCAGCCATCGGGCTGCGGCACATGTTGGCTTGACAGATGAAGAGAATGCGCATGTACTCTATGATGCCATCTCCAGGAGTCCGGCCGGCGCTTCCTTCACGCCAGCGTGCGCGCCACCTCGTGCGCGGCGGCCAGAGTTGCGTCAATGTCCGCCGCCGAGTGAGCAGCGGAGACGAACGCCGCCTCGAACTGAGACGGCGCCAGGTAGAAGCCTCGGGCGAGCATGCCCCGGAAGAACGCGGCGTAGCGGTCGGTGCTGGCAGCCCGCGCGCTCGCGTAGTCCACCACCGGCCGGTCGGAGAAGAAGGCCGTCAGCATCGAGCCGACGCGGTTGACGGTGGCGGGGACGCCGGCCTGCGCCGCCGCCCTCTCCAGCCCCGCCTGGAGCGCCGCCGCCTTCTCCTCCAGCTCGGCGTAGACGCCGGGGCGCTGCAGCATCTTCATCATCTCCAGGCCCGCGGCCACCGCCACCGGGTTGCCGGAGAGGGTGCCCGCCTGGTAGACCGGGCCGCTGGGGGCCATCTGCGCCATGATGTCGCGCCGGCCGCCGTAGGCCGCCAGGGGGAAGCCGCCGCCGATGATCTTCCCGAGCGTGGTCAGGTCCGGCATCACCCCGAAACGCTCCTGGGCGCCGCCGTAGGCCACCCGGAAGCCGGTGATCACTTCGTCGAAGACGAGGAGCGCGCCGTGGCGCCGCGTGGCCTCGCGCAGGCGCGCCAGGAACCCCGGCTGCGGCGGCACCACGCCCATGTTGCCGGCAACCGGCTCGACGATCACGCACGCCACTTCGCCCCCCCGCTCGCCCAGCAGGGCATCCACCGCATCGGCATCGTTGTATGGCAGCGTGTGTGTCAGCGCCGCGAAGCCCTGCGGCACACCCGGCGTATCCGGCAGGCCGAGGGTGGCGATGCCAGAGCCTCCCTTGGCGAGGAGCGCGTCGAAGTGGCCGTGATAGCCCCCCTCGAACTTCACGATCCGCTCGCGACCGGTGAACGCGCGCGCCAGGCGCACCGCCGACATCACCGCCTCGGTGCCGGAGTTGACTAGGCGCACCATCTCCACCGATGGCACGGCCGCGCACACCGTTTCGGCGAACTCCACCTCCGGGGCCGTCGGGGCGCCGTAGCTGGTGCCGCCCGCCGCCGCCCGGGAGGCGGCCGCGACGATCTGCGGGTGGGCGTGCCCGAAGATGAGCGGTCCCCACGAGCAGACGTAATCTACGTAGGAATTGCCGTCCACGTCCACCAGCCGCGCGCCTTCGGCCCGCTCGATGAACACCGGGTCGCCGCCGACCGACCGGAAGGCGCGCACCGGACTATTCACCCCGCCGGGTATCACCTGCTGCGCCCGCTCGAAGAGCCGGCGCGAGCGATCCATCTTCAGGGACATCAACTACCCTCCCGCGACCGCTCGCAGCGCTTCGGCCAACTCCGCCGGCCGCTGGCTGCCGACCAGAAAGCGGCGTCGGGTGGTCTCGATTCGCACGCCGCGGTCGCCCCGCGCGTTGTAAGCGCGCGTGCCGTCCATCCCGAAGCGGATGCCCCAGCCGCCGAACTCGGCCAGCGGCCGGTAGGAGACCGCCTCGACGTGCCGTATCTCCCCCGCCGGGATGTGGAAACGGATCCATGCCGGCAGTCCGAAGGTCACCGTGAGGCCCTCGTCGTTGACCTCCGTTCGCATCGGCGCGACGGCTCCCGTGGCCCCCAACAGGGCGCCGGCCGAGCCCAGCAGGCTCCGCACCCAGGCGGGCTGCAGCGAGCGCGCCGCCAGCATCGAGATCGCCGCCGCGGCGGAGAGACCGCCGACCAGAATCCCCACGAACCGCGGGAACCACTGCTCCTCTCGGAAGCGCTCCTCTGCCATCGCTTTCTCCCAAGGTATAGGACGCACGGAACGCGTGAAAGGTGTCAAGGAGCTATCGCCCCACGCCAGGGCCATTTCATTACCCCACCGCCCTGAGGCTCGTAGTGCATCCCGGAGACTGCCCGGAGCGCCCGAGAATCGGGCTGGTCTCCCGCAAGCCTACCCCCCTCACCCCATAGGCGTTAACATAAGCGTTCCCGCGGTGCCACCCGGTATGAAACCGGGTGCTCCGGGCCGCTGGCCGGGCGTCCTCACGGACGCAGAAAGCCTTCTCCCGTCCGAAGGACGG